>CAZDDK010000031.1:0-14999 GCA_964504185.1 uncultured Rhodoferax sp.
GTCCGCGCTGCTGGGCCGTATGCCTTCTGCCGTGGGTTACCAGCCGACACTGGCCGAAGAAATGGGCCGTCTGCAAGAGCGTATTACCTCCACCAAGGTGGGTTCCATCACGTCCATTCAGGCCGTGTACGTCCCTGCGGACGACTTGACCGACCCGTCGCCAGCTACCACCTTCGCCCACCTGGACTCCACCGTGGTGCTGTCCCGTGATATCGCGTCGCTGGGTATCTACCCCGCTGTGGACCCCCTGGACTCCACCAGCCGCCAGTTGGACCCCCACGTCGTGGGTGAAGACCACTACAACACGGCCCGCGCCGTGCAGGGTACGTTGCAGCGCTACCGCGAACTGCGCGACATCATCGCCATCATGGGCATGGACGACCTGGCTCCCGAAGACAAGCTGGCCGTGGCCCGCGCGCGCAAGATTCAGCGTTTCCTGTCCCAGCCGTTCCACGTGGCCGAAGTGTTTACCGGTTCCCCCGGCAAGTACGTGCCCCTGTCTGAAACCATCCGCGGTTTCAAGATGATTGTGAACGGCGAGTGCGATCACCTGCCCGAGCAGGCCTTCTACATGGTCGGCACCATTGACGAAGCATTCGAAAAGGCCAAGAAGATTTGATGACATTGCGGGTCGGAGCACGTGCGCAGCAATGTGATCTGACCCCAACTGATTAGGAACCACATGAACACTATTCACGTTGATGTTGTCAGTGCAGAGGAGTCCATCTTCTCGGGTGAGGCCAAGTTCGTGGCCCTGCCCGGTGAAGCCGGTGAGCTCGGCATTTACCCCCGCCACACGCCCTTGATCACCCGTGTCAAGGCTGGTTCGGTGCGCATCGAAAAGGCCGACGGCACCGAAGAGTTTGTCTTCGTCGCCGGTGGCATTCTGGAAGTCCAGCCCAACTGCGTGACCGTCATGTCCGACACCGCCGTGCGTGGCAAGGACCTGGACGACGAGAAAGCCAATGCCGCCAAGGCGGCCGCCGAAGAAGCCCTGAAAAACGCCAAGAGCGAGATTGATTTGGCCAAGGCCACCTCGGAATTGGCCATCATGGCCGCCCAGATCGCAGCGTTGCGCAAGTACCGCCAGAAAAAATAAGTCGCTTTGCACTGCGCGCAGAACCACCTTCGGGTGGTTTTGTTTTTTGTTCCGCACCCCGACCATTCTGGCCCTTGCTTTCATGCCCAGATTTGGCGTCGCCGCCCCCAGCGATCTCCTACAAGTTGCAGGGGCACAGCACACATGGGATGCACGCAAGGAATCCCGTGAGAGCCGTGCGCCCATAAACACGGCAAAATGGCGCACCCAGCCCCAATCAAATCCTCCATGCCCAAAGCCCGCCAGCATGCCGCCGCCTTCGGTGGCACACCCGATGAGGTGGAAACCTCCTTTTATGAGGCGTTGCAGGCCGCCGACATCGAGAAGCTCATGGCGTGCTGGGCGGACGACGACGAGATTGTTTGCATTCACCCCGGTGGACCGCGTGTCGTGGGGAGTGGTGCGATCCGCGCCGCTTTTGACGCCGTCTTTGGCCACCAGGGCTCCATTCAAGTGCATGCGGAATCCATACGCCGCATGGACACGCTGACCGGTTCGGTGCACCACGTGCTGGAGCGCATTGACGTCATGACCAGCGAGGGACCTGTCCAAGCCTATGTACTGGCCACCAACGTGTACCACCACACTCCGCAGGGTTGGCGCCTGGTCGCCCACCACGCCAGTCCGGGCACACCTGACGCCGTGCAGGAAATCAACCAGCTTCCACCGGTTTTGCATTGAAATATGGCAGCTGGCCCGCGTATATATTGAATAGTTCGCTATGAAATACGTAGCATATTGCAGATTGCTTGGATGCAACAGCACTCCTTGCTGGCAGCGCCATGGATGACATTGTCAAACTGGCCATGGCCAAATGGCCCAACGTTCCCGACTGCTATGGCTGGTTGGGGCTGGACGCGCGCGGGGATTGGTACCTGCGCGACGATAGGACCCAGGCCCTGGGCACATTCGCCAGCGCGGTCGCAGGGGCCAAGGGTTCACGCCTTGCGCACGACAAACTGATCGCCTTCATACAACGCAACTACCAGGCCGATGCGCAAGGCTGCTGGTTCTTCCAAAACGGTCCCCAGCGGGTGTACGTGGAACTGGAACTGACGCCCTGGATCTGGCGGGTGCAGGCCGACGGGGACGTCCATTCCCACACCGGGCTGCCAACCACCTGCACCACGGCCCTGCTGGACGAGCAAGGATGGTTGTTCCTGGAGACCCCGCTGGGCCTGGGACTGGTGCATACGCAGGATATGGGGCGGGCCGCCGAGGTGCTGGAAACGGGGCGGTGGCCCCTGATCACGGTACAGCGTGCAGACCTTGCACCGCGATATGGCTACATAGCCAGTCCGAGTGGAGTTCGTGGTTTGCTATAATTATAGTAGCAAGCTAATGAATGAACACGCGGGCTAACTATCGATTTGGCCTTAAGTCCTGGAGCATTGGCGAACCGGATCGGTTGCGGGGGCTGAGGCCCCAGGCCACTACTGCGCAGTGGCCGGTATCGCGGGCTCGGCAAATTTGGCGCCACTGCCATTGGCCATAAACACCACCGCACGGGCAATCTCCACATCTGAAAAGTTGCCGCCGCCTTGGGCCGCCATGGCGTTTTTGCCCTTCAGCGCCGAGGCCAACAGGGCATCCAGACCGGTCTTGACGCGAGGGGCCCAGGCCGCACTGTCGCCCATCTTGGGTGCCCCGGCCAGTCCCGCAGCGTGACAGGCTGAGCACTGGGCGGCAAACACCTGTTCGCCGGACTTCAGGGTGCGGCTGGCGTCCCGAATGGTCACGGAGCCCACTTTCTGGATGCGCGCGGTGACGGCTTGCTCCAGGTTGACGGCACCTGCCTGGGGTTTGTTGGCCGAAGTCACAAAATACACCAAACCAATGATCAAAAACACCGGAACCACAAAGGAAAAGGACACTGCCAGCAACAGCTGTTTGGGAGTTTTGATGGGACCTGTGTGAGGCTCTTCATGGCCGGATGTATTGATGCTGGTCATAGATTCCTCAAATAGTCGGGATGATGTGCGGAAATTATAGCCATCGGGGGGGGCGAGAACGCATAGGGAGCGCCTGCGCCGGCACTTGCATGCAATTCCATACGAACGTTCCGGAAACCCGGCAATGGGGCCGCAAGATTACAATCCACGGCTAAAGACGACTCCCTAAGCCCGTGCCCATCTCCCTTGGCGGGGCGCTGCCCATTGTGACTTTCCATCTCGCTCTATGCTGAGTGCACACGGTCTGACCTGCGTGCGCGGTGATCGGCGCCTGTTTGCCCAACTCGATCTCGCAGTGCATGCGGGTGAGTGGCTGCATGTGCGCGGCGAGAACGGTGCGGGAAAGACCAGCCTGTTGCGGTTGTTGGCGGGCCTGTCCCAGCCGGCCGAGGGCGAAATACGTTGGTGTGACCAATCCATCCGGCATCCCGATAGCCCGTATCGGCAGAATCTGCTTTTTTTTGGCCACCACGGGGCACTCAAGGAAGATCTGACGGCCATGGAAAACCTGGGCTTTTCGGCCGCCATGGATGGCGCAACGTTTCACGAAGCCGGGGCGCTGGCTGCGCTCTACCAATTTGGACTCAAGGGTCGCGAAGACCTGCCGGTCCGGGTGCTCTCAGCTGGCCAGAAGCGCCGTGTAATGCTGGCGCGCCTGGCGATCCGCAAGGCGCGGCTTTGGATCCTGGATGAGCCCTTTACCGCGCTGGATGTCAAGGCAGTGGATTTGCTGGCAACCCTGATCGGCGACCACGTCAAAGCCGGTGGCATGGCCGTGCTTACCAGCCACCAGACCATGCCGATTGCAGGCGGACGGGCCGTGCAGTTATGAGTGCCATGCTGGCCATCATGCGCCGGGACCTGCTCATGGTCATGCGCCGCAAAAACGAGGTGCTCACCGCCCTGTTCTTCTTTGCCATTGTCAGCAGCCTCTTTCCCCTGGGAATCGGCCCCGAGCCGGTGTTGCTGCGCAAGATTGCGCCAGGCGTGCTGTGGGTGGGGGCCCTGCTGGCCACCATGCTGGGCCTGCAGCGCATGTTTGCCGCCGACCATGCGGATGGCACGCTGGAACAAATGGCCATTTCGCCCACTCCCCTGGTCTGGCTGGTTCTGGGCAAGGTGGTGGCGCATTGGCTGGTCAGCGGCCTGCCGCTGGTCTTGATGGCACCGGTGCTGGGGATTCAATTTGACCTGGATACCAGCGCGCTGGGGGTGCTGATGCTGGCCCTGCTGCTGGGAACGCCCTTGCTGTCGCTGATTGGTGCCATTGGCGCAGCGCTCACGTTGGGGGTGCGTGGCGGCGGCGTGTTGTTGAGTCTGCTGGTGCTGCCGCTGTATGTGCCAGCACTGATTTTTGGTGCCGGTGCGGTCGAGTCCCATATTTCGGGACTGGGCGCGGGCGGCCACCTGTCCCTGTTGGCGGCCATTTTGATTTTGGCCGCCGTGTTCGCGCCGTGGGCTGCCGCGGCCGCCTTGAGGATTGCATTGGAATGAGCAACCGACTGATCAACTGGTTCAAATTTGCCAGCCCCCACACGTTCTACCCGCTGGCCGGGAAGATGATTCCCTGGTTCTGGGCACTGACGGCCCTGTTCGGTGCGGCCGGGCTCTGGCTGAGCTTCTTTGTGGCCCCCACCGACGCCACGCAGGGCGAGGGCTACCGCATCATCTTCATCCACGTGCCCACCTCGTGGATGTCCATGTTCATTTACCTGGTCATGGCGGGTTGGGCCGCCATGGGGTTGTCACTCAATGCTCGCCTGTCCAGCATGATGGCGCAGTCCCTGGCCCCCACCGGGGCCTTGATGGCCTTTTTGTCGCTGTGGACGGGCGCTTTCTGGGGCAAGCCCATGTGGGGCACTTGGTGGGTGTGGGATGCGCGCCTCACCTCCGAACTGATTCTGTTCTTTCTGTACCTGGGCTTCATGTCGCTGCAGGCGTCCATTGACGACCCCCGGCGTGCGGACAAGGCCGGGGCCATTCTGGCGCTGGTCGGGGTGGTTAACGTGCCCATCATTTACTTTTCGGTCAAATGGTGGAATACCCTGCACCAGGGGGCATCGGTGTCCATCAACAAGTCGCCGTCGATGGCCATGACCATGCTGTGGGGCATGCTGCTCATGGCACTGTGCCTGTGGATGTATTCCATCGCCGTGGCGCTGACCCGGGTGCGGGCGATCATTCTGGAGCGCGAATCCCATACGGAATGGGTAAAGCAGTTGAACGAGGTGAAACCATGATGTGGAATTCGGTCGGCGATTTTTGGGCCATGGGGGGCTACGGTCTGTACGTGTGGGGCAGCTTTGGCGTGAGCGCGCTGGCGTTGGTGGCGGAACCTTTTTTGATCGGACGGCGTCATAAAGACATTGTTCGAACCTTGCGGCGCCAGGCGGCGGCGGAAAAACTGGAAATGGAAAGCAAGTGAAACGTTGGAAAAAACGCGCGGCCATCATCGGTGGCGGGCTGGTCGCGGTGGGAATTGCCGCGGCCCTGGTCCTGAACGCACTCAACAGCAATATTGCTCTGTATGTCACGCCCAGCGAAGTCTTCGCCGGCAAGGCACCCAAATCCCAGGCGTTTCGCATTGGCGGTTTGGTCAAGGAGGGGTCGCTGCGGCGGGACAATCTCACTGTGCACTTCGTCATTACCGACCGGGCGCGGGACATTGCTGTGGCCTACACCGGCATCCTGCCGGATTTGTTTAAGGAGGGCAAGGGCGCGGTGGTGCAGGTGAAGCAGTCCACCAGTGGCGAATACGTGGCCACCGAGGTGCTGGCCAAGCACGATGAAAACTACATGCCACCCGAGGCAAAGGACGCCCTGGACAAGGCACAAGTGACCAAAGAGGCTGCAAAACCATGATTCCCGAACTGGGCCATTTCGCCCTTATTTTGGCCCTGTGCCTGTGCCTGGTACAGGGGACATTGCCGCTGCTCGGCGCCCACCAAGGTCGCCGTGAATGGACCGCACTGGCGCGTCCGGCGGCCCAGGCATCGTTCCTCATGCTGGCGGCCTCATTTGCCGCACTGACGTGGAGCTTCTACGTCAACGACTTCTCGGTTCAGTACGTGGCATCGCATTCCAATTCCGAGCTGCCCACCCTGTTTCGCATTGGTGCAGTGTGGGGGGGGCACGAGGGTTCGCTGCTGCTGTGGGTATTTTTGTTGTCTTGCTGGACCCTGGCGGTGTCCCAGTTCTCGCGCACCCTGGACGACACCATGGTGGCGCGCGTGATCGGCGTGTTGGGGCTGGTGACGGCGGGTTTGCTGCTGTTTGTGCTGTTCACCTCCAACCCGTTTGAGCGCTTGTTGCCTGCGGCGGAGAATGGGCGCGACCTCAATCCTCTGCTGCAAGACCCTGGCCTGATATTCCATCCCCCGTTGCTGTACATGGGCTATGTGGGCTTTGCGGTGGCCTTTGCCTTCGCCATCGCGGCCCTGCTATCGGGGCGGCTGGATGCGGCGTGGGCGCGCTGGTCGCGGCCCTGGACCACAGCGGCCTGGGCCTTCCTGACGCTGGGCATTGCGCTGGGGTCGTGGTGGGCCTACTACGAACTTGGCTGGGGTGGCTGGTGGTTCTGGGACCCGGTTGAAAACGCCTCTTTCATGCCGTGGCTGATTGGCACGGCGCTGCTGCACTCGCTGGCCGTGACCGAGAAGCGTGGCACGTTCAAAAGCTGGACCGTGCTCCTGGCCATTGGGGCGTTTTCGCTGTCGCTGCTGGGGACCTTCCTGGTCCGCTCGGGCGTGCTGACATCGGTGCACGCGTTCGCTACCGATCCCCGGCGCGGCATTTTCATTCTGGTGCTGCTGTTCCTGGTGGTGGGCACATCGCTCATCCTGTTTGCCTGGCGTGCGCCCAAGGTGGCGCTGGGTGGCTCGTTTGCGCTGGTATCGCGCGAATCCCTGCTGTTGACCGGCAATGTGCTGCTGGTGGTGGCCTGTGCATCGGTGTTGTTGGGAACCTTGTACCCGTTGTTTATTGACGCCCTCAAGCTCGGCAAGATTTCCGTGGGGCCACCGTACTTCAACGCGGTGTTTGTTCCCATCATGGCACCCGTGCTGCTTTTGCTGGCGGTTGTGCCCCTGGCGCGCTGGAAAAACGCCGATCTGAAGGACATGGCCCTGCGCATGTGGATACCCGCTGCCCTGGCCCTGGGGGCCGGTGCGCTGGTCCCGAACCTAATGGGGGGGTGGACCACAATGACCGCGCTGGGGACGGCCCTGTCAGTCTGGATCGCGTCGGCCGGTTTGATTCAGATCGGCCGCCGGTTGCGCAGCAGCATGCCGCCCGCGTCGTTCTGGGGTATGCACCTGGGGCACCTGGGTATTGCGGTGTTCACTTTTGGCGTGACCATGGTGGGGGGGTACCAAGAAGAGCAGGACGTGCGCATGGAGCCCGGAGACACGGTGCAGGTGGGCGGCTACCAGTTCCGAATGGTGGGCGTGAAAGACGTGCAGGGTCCCAATTACAGCGCCGCACGCGGCGAGTTCGAGGTGAGCCAAAACGGTGGTGCCGCCAAAATACTGCATCCGGAAAAGCGCAACTATGCATCCTCCACCATGCCCATGACGGAAGCGGCCATCGATGCCGGGTTTACCCGCGACGTCTATGTGTCGCTGGGTGAGCCTCTGGAAGGCAAAGCCTGGGCGGTGCGGGTGTACTTCAAACCCTTCGTGGACTGGATTTGGGGGGGGTGTGTGTTGATGGCGTTGGGCGGGCTGTTTGCCATGCTGGACCGCCGTTACCGTTTGCGCGTCAAGGATAGCGCCACCCAATCCGGGGCCGTTTCCACGGGCGGCAAACTCCAAGGTGCTACGCCATGAAAGCCAAGTTCCTTATTCCGTTGGCCCTGTTTGGGGTACTGGTGGTTTTTTTGGCGGTGGGCCTGCGTTTGGATCCGCATGAAGTGCCTTCCCCACTGGTGAACAAGCCGGCACCGGCCTTCACGGTCGCGCAACTGGAGCAGCCCGAGCAGCAGTTTTCCGCTGCCGACATGAAAGGCAAGGTCTGGCTGTTCAACGTCTGGGCATCGTGGTGTGTGGCCTGCCGCCAGGAGCATCCGGTGCTGATGGACTTCGCTCGCCAGCAGCTGGTCCCCATTGTGGGGCTGGACTACAAGGACCAGCGCAAGGACGCCCTGGGCGTATTGAAACGCAGTGGCAATCCCTATGACGTGGTGGCATTCGATGCCGACGGGCGCGTGGGCATCGACTACGGCGTGTACGGTGTTCCCGAGAGCTACGTCATCGACAAGGCGGGGGTCATTCGCTACAAGCACATTGGCCCTATCACGGCCGAGGCGATGGAGAAGACCATCATTCCCCTCATCAACGAGCTCAAGAAATCGTGAAATACCTGTATGCACTCGTGCTCATCCTGGTGGCCTGCGGCAACGCCGGTGCCAAGGATGCCGTTCCCATGGCGGACGATCCCGTGGTCGAGCAGCGCCTGATTGTCATTTCGGAGGAAATGCGCTGCCTGGTGTGCCAGAACGAATCGCTGGCGGGGTCCCGCTCGGACCTGGCCATGGACCTGCGCCGCGAACTGCGCAACCTGATCAAACAGGGCAAGACGGACGCGGAAATCCGGGAGTTCATGGTCAGCCGTTATGGTGATTTTGTCCTGTACAGGCCGCCGGTCAAGCCCAGCACCTGGCTGCTGTGGGCAGGACCTTTCGGGTTGATGGTTCTTGGCGTGGTGGTGCTGTTTGTGTATCTGCGGCGGCGCAACGCCGAGCTGCCCTCGAATGAGTTGACCGACGAAGAACGCAAGCGTGCCGAAGCGCTGCTCCAGGAAGGCGAGAAATGATGGGATTTTGGTTTGCCGGGGCACTGGCGGTGGTGCTGATCCTGGCCTTGTTGTTCCGACCCTACCTGTTGAAGCCATCCAATGCGACGGTGTCGCGCCGCCAGTTGAACGCGGCCATTTATCGCGATCAGCTGGAGCGCCTGGATGGCGACCGCGCGGAAAACACGCTGGCCGAAAGCGACTATGCGCAAGCCCGGGCCGAATTGCAGCGCCGCGTCATTGACGACACGGCCGACGACGAAGTGAGCACCGCTCCCCGTGCACCCCGCAAGACCATGCTGGCCGTAGGGCTGGCCGTGCCAATAGCCGCAGTGGGCCTGTATCTGCTGCTGGGCAACCCCGCCGCCTTGGATGCAAGTGGCCCACAGCACAAAATAGCGGCCCCGGACATGGAACGCCTGACCGCAGGCCTGGCCAAGAAGCTGGAGCAGGACCCCGGCAACCTGCAGGGCTGGGCCATGCTGGCGCGCTCCTACAAGATGCTGGGACGCAATGCCGAGGCCGAGCAGGCGTTTGACAAGGCCGGTGCCTATCTGGACAACGACGCCCAGTTGCTGGCCATTTACGCCGATTTGGCTGGCACCAATGCAGATGGCAACTTTGCGGGCAAGCCCTTGCAGCTCATTCAGCGCGCCCTGAAAGTGGACCCGGAGAACGCCATGGCACTGTGGCTGGCAGGTACGGCTGCTTTTCGCGGCGGCCAGTTTGAAGTCGCCGTGCGCCAGTGGGAGAAGCTGATGCCGCAAATTGACCCGGCATCCGAAGATGGCCGCATGCTGCAAGACTCGATTGCAGAGGCCTATGCGGCGATTGGCAAGGCAACGCCCAAATCCGTCGGCAAAGACCCGTCTCCCGCTGGTCCCAAGACCCATGCCAGCGTGCGCGGTCAGGTTGAACTGGACGCGGCGCTCAAGGCGCGGGCCGCACCGGGTGACACCGTGATGGTCATCGCCCGTGTTCCAGGTTCGCGGGTGCCGGTCGCCGTGGTGCGTGCCAAGCTCACCGAGCTGCCCTTGCCGTTTGTCCTGGACGATTCACTGGCAATGAGCGCGCAATCCAAGATATCCATGGCCGACCAGGTCGAAGTGGAGGCTCGCATCTCCAAATCTGGCATGGCACAGCCTGAGTCGGGCGACCTGGTCTCTGCGGTGCAGACGGTCAAGGTGGGTGCCACGGGCATCTCGATTCGGGTTACCAAGGTACGGCCCTAATCCGCAGGCATCCCCCTTGGCCCGTGCCTCTCGCACAAATTTGCCAGCCACCCCCTGGGCCTGCGCAGGATGTGCGAAAATCCCATCCTTCGGATTGTTTCGAAGCGTGCGGCTGTAGCTCAGTGGATAGAGTATTGGCCTCCGAAGCCAAGGGTCGTGGGTTCGATCCCCGCCAGCCGCACCAGCGCGAACACTCCGGGCCGTGGTTCATTCACGCAAGATCCGCGTCCATCAGCGTCCGCAGCGGGGAGTCACTTGAAACGAGGGTCGATCCATCATGTCGTCCATTTCATCCATCGCCCAGTCTGGCTTGCGGGCGGCGCAGACCTCTCTGGATGCTGCGGCCAGCAATGTTGCCAACCTTGAAACCCCGAACTATCACCGTCGCCAGGTGGTGCACACCACGCAGGCCGGTGGCGGCGTTTTGGCATCTGTAACCAGAGCCAGTGAGCCGGGCAGCGCGCTGGAGACCGATCTGGTGGCGCAGTTGCAGGCCAAGCATGCTTTTTTGGCCAATATTTCCGTGTTCAAGACCAGTTCCGCCATGGCGGGTGCCTTGCTGAACGAAAAGGCCTGAGCTGCCTGGCCCGGTCGGTGGCGCGCCACCTCGGCCATCCATCCGATCCCCCATAAGCGTTCGTACCCCCTGCCGGGTCGCGCAACGACACGGAACCGTCACAGTCAACTGGCCCAATAACGGTCCCACCGTTGGACCGATCATGCGATTCCAAAAGACCGAAAAAGGCCGTGCCGAGTTGACCCCTGGCGTGCGAACCTTGGGCCAGCGCGCGAGAACCTTTCTGCTGTTGGCCGATGGCCAAAAGACGATTGCCGATATAGGCTGCGTGCTCGCCGGTGACGTGCACGCGCTGGCGCAAGACCTGGTTGCACAGGGCTATCTCGACGGCGCTGCCCCGCCGCACACCCGATCCAACGGCAAGGGCAGCGTGCCGGTGTCTGAAAAGAGCGCAACCAAGTCAGCGATCAGTTCGCCCCACCACGCACCCACGGTTGCGGCCGATCAGTTTGAAGGCCGGCGGTCTCTGGCCACAACCCGGATGTTTCTGTTTGACATTTCCGAGCGCATGTTTGCGCGCCAGTCGCCGCAGCTGGCCCTGCAGTTTCGGGACGACCTGCGCAACGCCAAGGACCGCGAATCGATGATGGAGGTGAGCCGGCAGATGTTGTCGGAGGTAGAGCGCGTCGCCGGAGCCGCGCGCGCCGACTCCATCAGCGAGCGATTGGCCATGATGCTCCCCCCCGAAGGCTGAGCGGCGGCAGCCGTGCCGAAGCGCTGCTGTGCCGTTCTACGGGTTCATGGCGCAGCCACCTGGCCCGTCGGGATGGCCACAACCTGCGCAGGGGCTGGGCGGCGCGGAGGCCGTGGACACGACCGCCGTTGAAAAGACCGACAGCAGCTTCTCCAGCGCGGTGGATTGGCACTGGGGGCACTGTGGCACGGTGTCCGAACGCACGAGGGCTTCAAAAGTGGCGTGGCAGTCGGTGCAGGCGTACTCGTAAATGGGCATGGGGTTCTCCAGGTTGGGCCGATCGGCCCTGCGTTGCTGCGGGCGTCTGCCTACAATTCCCTATTGACATTTCAGATGGATTGCAATGCACAAGCAGGATACCGCAGGCGTTCAGGCAAACGCCCATATTAGTACGCCCAGCGCGCTGGAGCAGTTGCTGGGACTGTTCCAGCTGGACACCGTGGCGACCGACCACTTTCGTGGACAAAGTCTGGACCTGGGTTTTCGCAACCTGTTTGGCGGGCACATTCTGGGGCAGTCCCTGGTGGCGGCCGGCAATACCTGCGCGCACCGCAACGCCCATTCCCTGCACGCCTATTTCATACGGGGCGGCAATCCCCTTGCGCCGATTGATTACCGGGTGGAGCGCATCCGTGACGGCAATACCTTTAGCGTGCGCCGGGTCGTGGCGTCCCAGGCGGACCAGGCCATCCTGATCCTGTCGTCCTCCTTCCAGGCCGATGAAGACGGTTTCGAGCACCAGATCGCCATGCCCGAGGTGCCGCCGCCGGAGTCGCTGCCATGTGCGGTGCGCAGCAGTCGACCGGTGCCGGAGCTGATTCCGGCCCAGGCCGCGGCCCAGGTGGTGTCCGATCTGGCCATTGAAATCCGTCCCATAGACCCGATGGACCCCCTCCACCCCGAGAAGAAGGAGCCTCGCCAGGCGGTCTGGTTCCGGGCGGACGGTGCGGTGCGGGGCAACCAGGCGCTGCACCGCAGCCTGTTGGCCTATGCCTCCGACTTTGGCCTGCTGGGAACCAGCCTGCGCCCCCATGCGGCGACCTACTACCAGCCCGACATGGTGACGGCCAGTTTGGACCATGCCATGTGGTTCTACCGCGACTTTCGCATCGACGACTGGATGCTCTATGTCTGCGACAGCCCCACGGCTGCCCATGCGCGTGGCCTGAACCACGGCAACATTTTCCGCCGCGATGGCCAACTGGTGGCCTGCGTCACGCAGGAAGGGCTGATCCGGCGCGTTCGTACGGCGTGAACCGCATCGAATGGACCCGGCCGCGTGCCCGTTCAGGTTTTGGGCCGAAATGCGCTGCGCAGCGTTTGTGGGTCGAAGCCCTGGGTGTCGCCCGTTTGGGTCGCGAACCGGTAGAGTGCCGCTGCATAGATGCCCGACAGTGCGCCCTGCACCAGCACGGCCAGTACCAGTGCACCCAGCGCCAGCAGCAAGGCCAATACGGTCAGGACAGGGCTGCCATACAGGGCAAATGTGACCGCCAGCGCCACTCCCAGGGTGATGAGCAAAAACTGCAGCAGCGCGAACGCCGCGCCCAGACCGGCTTGCCCGACGATGTTTTCGCCCCAGGTGCGCCGCAGAATGGTGGCGCTCTCCTTGACGGCGTCCAACGGGCCGATATCGCGCGCCACCAATACCGGCACCACCAGGTACGTAGCCAGTGTCCAGCCCGTGCCGATCAAACCCACCACGAAGCGGCCGACGAAATCAAAGCGCTCGGCGATGCTGCGCAGCACCAGTCCTACGGTGGCCGCCAGGGCGGCATAACCCAGGATGGCAGGCCAGCGTGCGGCGGCGTGGCGCAGGCCATCGGCCAGCGTGGGGGTGCCGCCTTCCAGTCGGATCATGGCCGCCGCCACCAGCGCGGCGTTGAAAAAGAAAATCACAAAATACTGGGTCAGGTAGAACAGAAAACCCAGGACGTAGAGCGTGGAGGAGGCAAAGACCTCGCCCTGCGCGCCACTCCCGCCCAGCGCCATCCACCCCAGCACGGGCATGGCGAACGTCGTCAGCACCGCCAGCGCGGCCATGGTCGAGATCAGTGGAAACAGCAGCAGCTTGCGGTCTTGCTGCAACACGGCAGCGCTGGCTTTGACCAGATGCCAACTGCGGGACAGGCGTTCAAACATGGGTGATTCCTTGGATGTGGGTTGGAGACGTGGGGATAGCATTCGCTATACAAAACATAGCACTATGTCTTTATATCACGCGGGCTACTGGCCATTTATGCATAAAAAATTGGCGATGGCACATCAGCCCGGTTCAGGCGCGGGGTGCGCCAGCCACCTCCACCAGACAGTCATAAAACGTCGGTCCTGCCCCCATGTCGGTCAACTTCTGGCTGGTGAGCTGGTTGATATTGGTGCCATCCAGGCCCAGTTTGCGCCACCACACGCCCAGGCCGTTGACCACGCCGGGGCGCGCGCGGGCCGACACCATGGCCTTGCAGCGGTGTTCGCCGCGCGCGTTGAACACGCGCACCACGTCACCCGAGCCGATGCCGCGCGCCTGGGCGTCTGCGGCGTGCATTTCCAGCACCGGCTCGCCTTCCATGCCGCGCAGGCTCTCCACGTTGACAAACGTGGAGTTCAAAAAGTTGCGGGGCGGCGGCGAAATCAGCGCCAGCGGGTAGGCGTGGGAACTGCCCACCGCCTCATGGTTGGGTACATGGTCGGGCAGGCCGTCTTGTCCCTGGGCCTGCAGCCGCGCGCTGACAAATTCGCAGCGCCCGGACGGCGTGGGAAAACCGCCTTGGGCAAATGGGGCGTCGGCACCGGGCAGGGTGACAAAGCCCTGGCGCAGCAGCGCCTCAAAGTTCACCACCGAGCCATAGGCGGCGCGGCACATGGCCTCATCGCTCTGGGCAAAGCACGGGTCGAGAAAGCCGGGGTCGCGTCGCCCCATGCGGGCCGCCAGTTCGCGGAACACCTGGGTGTTGGGCCGGGCCTCGCCCAGCGGGGCGATGGCCGGGCGGTTCAGCAGCACGTCGGTGTGGCCGTAGCTCAGGTGGATGTCCCAGTGCTCCAGTTGCGTGGTGGCGGGCAGGATGTAGTCGGCGTAGTCCGCGGTGTCGGTCTGAAAATGCTCCAGCACCACGGTGAACAGGTCCTCGCGGGCAAACCCCGGGGCCACCTTGGCCGACTCGGGGGCCACGGCCACCGGGTTGCTGTTGTAGACCACCACAGCCTCAATCGCCGGGCCAAACGCCGGGGACGCGGGGCGCAGCAGGTCGTCGCCAATGGTCACCATATTGATGGTGCGCGGTGTGCGCCCGGCCAGCAGGTCGGGGCGCTGCAGTGCCGAGCGGTTGACCGGGAAGCGCCCTGAGCTGGACAGCAACAGTCCGCCCGCGCGGTGCCGCCAGGCGCCGATCAGCGCGGGCAGGCAGGCAATGGCGCGCACCGCGTTGCCGCCGCCACGCACGCGCTGCACCCCATAGTTCAGGCGAATGGCCGCCGGTTCGCCGCGCTGCTGGCAGCCGCCGTAGTCGCGCGCCAGTGACAGGATTTGCTCCACCGCAATGCCGCAGACGGCTGCCGCGCGCTCGGGCGGCCACTGCAGGGCGCGTGCGCGCAGGGCCTCCCAGCCCACGGTGTATTGGGCCAGGTAGTCGTGGTCCAGCCAGTCGTTCTGGATCAGCTC
>CAZDDK010000031.1:15009-20823 GCA_964504185.1 uncultured Rhodoferax sp.
GCCAGCGCGGCGTCGGTACCGGGCAGCAGGGCAATGTGTTCATGGCATTTGTCGGCAGTCTCAGATTTGCGCGGATCGATGCAAATGAGCTTGGCACCGTTGCGCTTGGCCACCTGGGCGTAGCGCCAGAAGTGCAGGTTGCTGGTGATGGAGTTGCTGCCCCAGATCAGGATCAGCTTGGATTCGGCAAAGAACTCCACCCGCATGCCGACCTTGCCGCCCAGCGTGTGCACCAGGCCTTCGCCGCCCGCCGTGGCACAGATGGTGCGGTTGAGCAAGGAGGCCCCCAGCTGGTGGAAGAAGCGCGCCGCCATGCCGTCACCCTGCACAAGGCCCATGGTGCCGGCATAGCTGTAGGGCAGGATGGCTTCTGGATCTTTCGCCGCGATGGTCTGCAGGCGGCTGGCAATGTCGTCCAGCGCCTCGTCCCACGCCACGGGTACAAACTGGCCCGAACCCTTGGGCCCGCTGCGTTTGAGAGGCTGCAGGACGCGTTCGGGGTGGTAGGTGCGCTCGGTGTAGCGCGACACCTTGGTGCACAGCGCGCCATCGGTGTGGCGGTGGTCCGGGTTGCCCTGGACCTTGGTGGCCACGCCGTCTTGCACGGTGGTGACCAGGGAGCAGGTGTCGGGGCAGTCGTGGGGGCAGGCACCCAGCACCGTGTGGAGTCCGCTGGCGGGGAGGGAATGGGAAGATTCATGCATACCCAACATGGTAAAGGCTGCGGCGTAATAATGGCCACCATGCACCTTATCAACGCCATCGTGACCGCCGCTCCGGCCATTGCTGCCCTGCGCCGCGACCTGCATGCCCACCCGGAGCTGTGTTTTGAGGAACGGCGCACCGCCGACGTGGTGGCCGCCAAACTGACCGAGTGGGGCATCCCCATCCACCGGGGGCTGGGCACCACGGGCGTCGTCGGCATCGTCAAGGCCGGCACCTCGGAGCGCGCCATTGCCCTGCGCGCCGACATGGATGCCCTGCCCATGCAGGAGTTCAACACCTTTGCCCACGCCAGCCAGCACGCCGGCAAGATGCACGCCTGCGGCCACGACGGCCACACCGCCATGCTGCTGGCCGCAGCCCAGTACCTGGCGCAGAACCGCCACTTTGACGGCACGGTGTACCTGGTGTTCCAGCCAGCCGAAGAGGGTGGTGGTGGCGCGCGCGAGATGATCAAGGACGGACTGTTCGCGCAATTTCCGGTGCAGGCCGTGTTTGGCATGCACAACTGGCCGGGCTCAGCGGTGGGCCACTTTGCCGCCAGCGCCGGGCCGGTCATGGCGTCCAGCAACGAATTCAAGATCACCATTCGCGGCAAGGGTGGCCACGCCGCCATGCCGCACAACGCGCTGGACCCCGTGCCCGTGGCCTGCCAGATGGTGCAGGGCTTCCAGACCATCATCAGCCGCAACAAGAAGCCGATTGACGCCGGGGTGATCTCCGTCACCATGGTCCACGCCGGCGAGGCCACCAACGTGATTCCCGACAGCTGCGAGTTGCAGGGGACGGTGCGCACGTTTTCCATCGAAGTGCTGGACATGATCGAGGCCCGCATGCGCGAGATGGCCTTGCATACAGCCGCCGCCTACGGACTGGCCTGCGAATTCGCGTTCGTGCGCAACTACCCGCCCACCATCAATTCCGCACCCGAGGCGGAGTTTGCCCGCCAGGTGATGGCCCGCATCGTGGGCGAGGAGCGGGTGCAGGCGCAGGAGCCGACCATGGGCGCGGAAGACTTCGCCTACATGCTGATGGAAAAGCCCGGTTGCTACAGCATTATCGCCAACGGCGACGGAGACCACCGGGACATGGGCCAGGGCGGGGGGCCCTGCATGCTGCACACCCCCAGCTACGACTTCAACGACCAGTTGATTCCCCTGGGCGCGACCTACTGGGTGCGCCTGGCCGAGTCCTGGCTGGGCACCTCAGCCGGGGAAGCGCACGGCGGCCAGTTGTAGCAGGCCATCAAAAATCAGGTTGTCCACCAGTTCAAACGGGCGGGTCATGCTGGGGGCCATTTTCCAGCCGGCACCCCCGGTCATGATGCAGGCCGGCTCCGCGCCGCAGTGCTGGCGCACATGCTGCACCATGCGTTCCACCGCACCGGCAATGGCGTAGGTGCCGCCACTGGTCAGCGCGTCGCTGGTGTTGGTGGGAAATTCGCGCACCTCGCCGGTGGGCACGTGCAGGCCGGCGGTGCCAGACTCCAGCGCGCGCAGCATGATGCCGTGGCCGGGCAAAATCAATCCGCCCAAAAACTTGCCGCTGGCGTCCACCGCTTCGACGGTCACCGCCGTGCCCACCATGACCACCACCATGGGCCGGGGTGCGCCCTGGGCCAGCATATGGTGGTAGGCCCCAATCATGGCCACCCAGCGGTCCGCACCCAGGCGGGTGGGGTGGTCGTAGCCGTTGCGCAGCCCGGCCTCGGCCTCGCTGGCCACAATCCACCGCGGCGATACGTCCCACAGCTCCATCTGCTCCTGCAGGCGGCGCTTGACGGCGTCGGCCGCCACCACGCATCCCAGGATGTGGTGCGGCGCTTTCAGGTCGCGCCAGGCTCCTTCGGAGAGCTTGTCAATGTTTTCCAGAAACTCCGCACCCTGGGCCAGCAGGGGGGCATCGGGGCGGGGGGCGGCGTACTGCGCCCACTTGAGGCGGGTGTTGCCAATGTCCAGGGCCAGAAAGGTCATGCCGGATTATCCCTGTCGCCAGGGCAGGCCGTGGAGCCGCCAGCCCCCCTTGTTGCCGCGGTGGGCCTGGGCGTCCGGGTCGCCTTCAAAGCCTTCGAGGATGTTGTAGGCCTCCACCCCCAGCTCGGTGGCGCGCTTGGCCGCCGCGACGGAGCGCACCCCGCTGCGGCACAGCAGCACGGCCTTCTTGTCCGCAGGCACGGCCGCCAGCAAACCGCTGTCAAAGCCGGGGTTCATCGTCATGCCCGGCCACTGCTTCCAGGCCAGCGCAACGGCTCCGGGGATAAACCCCACCCATTCCCGCTCGGCATCGGTGCGCACGTCCACCAGCACCGCGTCGCCGGACTGCCACCAGGCGTAGGCCAGGGTGGCGGAGATGTCGCCGGCATAGCCGGGGGCGGGCAGCACGGCATGGGCGGTGCCGCCCCCGGCGTCGTGGCGCTGGTGGCCCGGCGGGGTGGTGGGAGTGGCCGCGTCCGCGCGCCTGGGGTGGGGCGGGTTGAGCGCCTGCATGACGGCCACAAACTCGTCCAGGGTCTTGCCGGCCACGCGCGGGTTGCGGGTCCGCTCGATGCCAATTGTGGAGTGGGTGTGCCCCAGGTAGTCGTGGCCCGGCCAGACCATCGTGCTGTCGGGAAGCCGGAACAGCACCTGCGTCAGGCTTCGGTGCAACGCCTCGGAACTGCCGGAAGGAAAGTCGGTGCGGCCGCAGCCATTGATCAGCAGCGTGTCACCGGTAAAGACGTGGTCGCGCCAGCGGTAGCACATGCTGCCCTGGGTGTGGCCGGGTGTGTGCAGTGCGGTAAGCGTTTCGTCGCCAAAGCGCAGGCTGGCACCGTCCTCGAGCTGCATGGCGGCGCTGGCCAGGCCGCAGGCACGGGGTGCGGCCGATTGGGCACCGGTGTGCGTGGCCAGCAGCGGCGCGTGGGGCGCGCGATCGGTGTGGACATGCGTTTCCACGGACCACCGGAGTGTGAGCTGGTACTGGCGCAGCACGGCCAGGTCGCGCTCCCACTGGGAATCGACAGGGTCAATGACGATGGCCTCCCGGTTGCTCGGATCGAACACCACGTAGGTGTAGGTGCTGGAGCCGGGGTCAAAAAGCTGTAACGGTTGCATGGGGTACTCGTGGGCAATAGCGCTGCCACCTGGCGACAGCGGAACCCACTGTACTGGATTTGGGTCCGACTGCGCCGATGCCGCGCTGGCGTCAGTAAGGCAGTGTTGGCATAAATGGTTTACAGTTGACGTTTACGTAAACGTCAACTTCGCCAGTTCCCAGGCGCAGTGATTCAGGAGCCGCCCCCCATGTCCGACCTCTCCTCAGAAAAAGTATCGCTCCCAAGCCGCGCCGCTGGCACAGCATCCCCCCAAGGGGGCACGCTCGCCTCGGGGCGGCCCGTCGCCGAACAGGCCCTGGCCACCTACCGGCCCGCCCACAAGGTGCGGTTCGTCACCGCCGCCAGCCTGTTCGACGGGCACGACGCGGCCATCAACATCATGCGCCGCATCCTGCAGGGCATGGGCGCCGAGGTCATCCACCTGGGCCACAACCGCAGCGTGGACGAGGTGGTGACTGCCGCCTTGCAAGAGGACGCGCAAGGCATTGCCATCAGCTCTTACCAGGGCGGGCATGTCGAATACTTCAAATACATGGTGGACTTGCTCAAACAGCGCGGCGGTGCCCACATCCAGGTATTTGGCGGCGGCGGCGGCGTCATTGTGCCCAGCGAGATTGCCGAACTGCAGTCCTACGGCGTGACCCGCATCTACAGCCCCGAGGACGGCCAGCGGATGGGGCTGCAGGGCATGATCGGCGAGATGGTGATGCGCTGCGACAAGGACCTGGCGGGCTTTGCACCCACGGCGGTTGAAGCCATTCAGGGGCACACCACCCAAGCCTGGCGGGCACTGGCCCAGCTCATCACCGGGCTGGAGGGTTCTGAGGGAAATCACCCTCTAGCCCGCGAATTACGGGCGTTGTCTGCTACAAAAAAGATACCAGTGTTGGGCATAACCGGTACCGGCGGGGCGGGCAAATCGTCACTGACCGATGAGCTGATTCGCCGCTTGCGCCTGGATCTGGGCGATGCGCTGCGCGTAGCGCTGATCAGCATTGACCCCAGTCGCCGCAAGAGCGGTGGTGCGCTCTTGGGTGACCGCATCCGCATGAACGCAATCAGCCCATGGCAGGCTGGCGAAAAAATCTTCATGCGGTCCCTCGCCACCCGCGACTTTGGTTCCGAGATCAGCCAGGCCCTGCCGGACGTGATTGCCGCGTGCAAGGTGGCGGGCTTTGATGCCGTCATTGTCGAGACCTCGGGCATTGGCCAGGGGGATGCGGCCATCGTGCCGCTGGTGGACATTCCCCTGTACGTCATGACGCCCGAGTTTGGCGCTGCCAGCCAGCTCGAAAAAATCGACATGCTGGACTTCGCCGAGTTCGTTGCCATCAACAAGTTCGACCGCAAAGGGGCCAGCGACGCCTTGCGCGATGTCTCCAAGCAAGTGCAGCGCAACCGTGAGGCCTTCACCACGCCGCCCGAGCAGATGCCGGTGTTTGGCACCATGGCGGCGCGCTTCAATGACGATGGCGTGACCGCGCTGTACCAGGCCCTGCTGCCCCGGTTGCAGGCCCTGGGCCTGCCCGTGTCCGGACCCGGGCGACTGCCCCGGGTTGCAGTGCGCTGCAGTTCCAACCAGACGCCGGTGGTGCCCGCAGCCCGCACCCGCTATCTGGCCGAAATCTCCGATACCGTGCGCGGCTACAAAAGCCATGCCCGCGCCCAGGCCCGCCTGGCCCGCGAAATACAGCAACTGCGTGAAACCGCCCGCATGCTGCAAGACGACGACGCCACGCGGGACGGTGCCAAGAACACGGTGCTGCGCCTGGCCGGCGAGCGGTCCGAGCGCCAGGACCCCGCCGCCAAAAAGCTGGTGTCCCAGTGGCCCGAGATGCAAAAGGCCTACGCCGGTGACGAATACGTGGTCAAGATCCGCGACAAGGAAATCCGCACCGCGCTCACCACCAAAAGCCTGTCGGGCACCACCATCCGCAAGGTGGCCCTGCCGGGGTTTGAAGACCATGGCGAAATCCTCAAGTGGCTGATGCTGGACA
>CAZDDK010000032.1:0-20244 GCA_964504185.1 uncultured Rhodoferax sp.
TGCGCGTGGGCAGTCTGGCAGAGCTGGCAGTTGCCTGGGACGCGCTGAAAAACGTGCCCTGCGTGCTGGAGCAGTTGCTGCCACTGGCGGCCGAATGCTCGGTGATCGTGGCCCGCGGCGCAGACGGCGTGTGTGTGCACTTCCCGCCGCAGCGCAACTTGCACCGCAATGGTATTCTGGCGGTGACCGAGGTTGATGAACATAATCTGCCTCCAGCGCTTATTCAGCAAGCTGTAGCAGCTACCAAATCAATTGCGAATGAACTGCATTATGTGGGTGTGCTGTGCGTTGAATTCTTCGTCTTGACCGAAAACACGGCTGCCCATACCCAACTCGGTGCGCTGGTGGTCAACGAGATGGCGCCGCGCCCGCACAACAGCGGGCACTACACGCTTGACGCCTGCGATGTGTCGCAGTTTGAGCTGCAGGTGCGCACCCTGGCCGACCTGCCGCTCACCCAGCCACGCCTGCACAGCCCGGCCATCATGCTCAACCTGCTGGGCGACATCTGGCCTGATGCCGGTGAGGCGGGCGAGGCGGGTGGCACGCCGCCCTGGGCGCAGGTGCTGGCCCTGCCCGGCACGCACCTGCATCTGTACGGCAAGGCCGCAGCATGCAAGGGCCGCAAGATGGGCCATCTCACCGTCACCGGTACCACCGTGGAGCAGGTGCGCCGCACGGCCCTGCAGGCAGCGGCGGTGCTGGGCATGGCCCCGTTCTGAGTGCCGACCGGTCCCAAGTGCACCATGATTTTGCCGACAAACGCTCCTGAATCAATAGCAAACTGCGTAGATATTGTGCGGGCTGGTGGCTTGTTTGGCCTGCCAACTGAAACCGTGTACGGACTGGCGGCCGACGCCTGCAACGATGCGGCGGTGGCCCAGATCTTCGCCGCCAAGGGGCGCCCGGCGGACCACCCGCTGATCGTGCACGTGTCGGCGCACGACGGCGGTCAGTCGGGGGTGGCGCACTTTGCATCCGACGTGCCCGCCTTCGCGCAGCAACTGATGTCGGCCTTTTGGCCAGGGCCGCTCACCCTGATCCTGCCCCGGCGCGCCGGGGTGGGCACGGCCGCCGCCGGTGGCCAGGCTTCGGTCGGCCTGCGCTGCCCGTCGCACCCGTCTGCCCAGGCTGTGCTGCGGGCGCTGCGCGATGCGCCGCCCGGCGCGCAGCCGGTCTGGGGGCTGGCAGCGCCCAGCGCCAACCGCTTCGGCCGGGTCAGCCCGACCACCGCCGCCCATGTCAACAGCGAACTGGGCCCCGATTTGCGGATTCTGGATGGCGGTCCCTGCGACCTGGGCATCGAGTCCACCATCATCGACTGCACGCGGGGTGCCCCGGTCTTGCTGCGTCCCGGCTCCATCACCCGGGAACAGGTGGAGCAGGCCAGCGGCTGCAAATTGCTATCAAAAGAAGAGCTGCAAGAGCAGGAAATACGCGGGCTGAAGGCTCCAAAGGCATCTGGAACTCTGGAGTCGCACTATGCCCCCAACGCCCCGGTGCGGTTGATGGACGCCACCGCATTGCAGGCCGCGCTGAACCTGCTAGGGGATGTGATGTACCCGCAAGGCTCCAACACCCGCCCAACCATCGCCGTGTATGCCCGCACGCCTTTGAAGAAGATTCCGCTGTTGGTTTCGCTGCGGCGCATGCCCGACGATGCGTCCGCCACCGCCCAGCAGCTGTTCGCCGTGCTGCGGGCATTCGATGATGCGGGTGCCAAGCTGATCTGGGTGGAGACACCGCCCGACACCCCGGAGTGGGAAGGCGTGCGCGACCGCTTGCAGCGCGCTAGTGCGCCAACCTGAACCGCGTCCCCCGGAAACTGAACTCCGAATTTCCGACCCGGATCTCCACCAGGGTCACCTCTGGTGCGACCGCGCTGCCCTGGGGCAGCACCTGGCCATTGACCAGCAAGAGGCGCTGTGCGGGGTTGTCCGAGTAGACGCTGCCGCTGATCGCCAGCGCCGGAATCTGGCTGCGGATGTCGGGGGGGAGCTCCCCCAGCAGGGGGCTCACTGCCACGGGCGTGGCGGCAGGTGGGCGGGGTGCGACTCTCGTGCGGGCGGCGGCGGCGGTGATGGCCGGATTGGGGGGTGTGCGCAGTTCGGGCTGGGCAGCGGGCGCTGACGGGGCTGGGGCTGGGGGTGATTCCGGGACGCTGGCCATTGGCGCTGCGCTTGCCGCATGCGTTGGGGACGGTGGTGCCACAGGGGCGGGTGACGGGGCGACCACGGCAAGGGGTGCCTGTGGGTTCCACAGCAGGGCGGCCACACCGGCCACGGCCACGGCCACGGCGGCAGCGGCGGCCAGCGCCAGCCAGGCGCCTGCGCCGGGGGATGCGGCACGCGGGGCAGGAGCCGGTGCCACCGGGTGCGCATGCAGGCCCGGCACGCGACCACGCGCGCGTTCGGCGTCGGCTTTTCGCAAGGCGTCAAGAATGTAGGACATGGGTTACGGGGGGGTGTTCGGCTGGTGCGCTGTAGTGGGGCTTTGGTCGCGCGCGAGCTTTTGCAGCGTCGCGGGGGTCAGTTGCGGCTCGGCCCGGAGTTCGCCGCCGGGCGGCCCGTGGGCGATGGGGGGCCGGGGCAGCTGGTTCAGTGACAAAGCCAGGCCTGCCAGCACTGCGCCCAGTAGCCCGCACAAACCGCCCCAGACCCAGGCCTTGGTGGCCAGGCGTGGCCCGCTTCCGGTGGGGGTGTCGGTGCCGAAGACCTCGGTCGCTGCTTTGTCCAGCACCGCGCGGTGGACCCGATGCTGCCCGGTGGCCCAGGCCCCCAGCAGCGCACGGCCACACAGCAGGTTGATGCGCCGGGGCACGCCACCGGCCAGCCGGTGCACGCGTTTCAGCGCGGTCGGCTCAAACGGCAATGCGCCGTGGTGGCCTGCCACGGCCATGCGGTGGGCGATGTAGTCCTGCGTTTCGGCGGCGCTGAGTGCGTCCAGGTGGAAGCGGGCGATCACCCGTTGGGCCAGTTGTTCCAGTGCGGGGCGCGCCAGCATGTGGCGCAACTCGGGCTGGCCGATCAGCACGATTTGCAGCAGCTTGCGTTCCCGGGTTTCCAGGTTGGTGAGCAGGCGCAACTGCTCCAGCACATCGGCTTGCAGGTTCTGCGCCTCGTCGATGATGAGCACGCAGCTCTGGCCCTGGGCGTGGCAGTCCAGCAAGAAGCGGTTGAGGGCGTCAATGTAGGGCTTGACCGTGGTGGGGGGCGGACCGGGCGTGGAGTCCATGCAAACGTGGAACTCCTCGCAAATGGACTGCAGCAGCTCGGTGACCGTGAGCTTGGGGTTGAAGATGTAGGCGACATGGCAGCCCGCGGGAAGCTGCTCCAAAAAGCAGCGACAGATCGTGGTTTTGCCGGTGCCAATGTCACCGGTGAGCAACACAAAGCCTCCGCCGACCCCACTGCCCGCCCCATCCGAGCCGGTCACGCCGTAAAGCAGATGCGCCAATGCCTCCCGGTGGCGCTCGCTCATGAAGAGGTAGCGCGGATCGGGCGCAAGGGAAAACGGCTCCTGCGCCAGGCCGAAATGTTGCAGGTACATGGGGGGCAGCATAGCGCCGAAAAAAAAGCAGCCCGCAGGCTGCTTGGTGGCGGGGTGGAGGTCCCCGGAATCAGAAGCGCATGCCCACCGCCAGGCTCACGGAGCTGGGGTTCAACGTGGCATCCAGCGTCTGCCCGCTGGACAGCGTGGTGCGGGTGCTCAGCGGGGTGTAGGTGTATGCCGCGTCGATGAACCAGCCGCCGCCGACCTGGAAGCTGGCACCGATCAGGAAGGTCGGAGCCCACTTCGAGTCGATGGACAGGGTCGTCGGGTTGGACGGCGTGCCGCCGGTCAGGGCGGTCAGGGTGGAGGTGGACTTGGCACCGTAGAAGGCGGCGTAGGTGAGGCCGGCACCCACATAGGGGCGAACCGGTGCGTTGGCTTCCAGGAAGCGCCATTGCGCCAGCACGGTGGCTGGCAGGGCCTTCACGTCGCCGATCTTGCCGGCACCCAGGATGGCACCGTCACCGGAAATGTCGTGCTGAAACGGTACCGCCAGGGGCACGTCGATGGCCAGGTTGTCATTGACCATGTAGGTGATGCCGCCGGACAGGCGGCTGGAATTGCCGATACTGGCCTTGGTACCGGCCAGGCTGGGTGCGGTCAGGTCACCGCTGGACACGTTGGGCGTGATGGTGGTGCCACCGACCCGTGCCAGCCAGGAACCGGCGGTCTGGGCCTGGGCGGCAGCGGCGCAGGCCAGCAGGGCGGGAACCAGGAGGAGTTTCACTGTGCTTGTAGATTTCATGATGGGTGTGCTCCGTGTATTACAGCCAGCCCGCCTTGGCGAGTTGCAGGTTGATGGATTGGCCAATCAGCTTGTGCAGTGCCGGTGTGGGGTGGAAGTTGTCGGAATAGGCGTAGCGCGTCCACCAGTCGGCAGCGGTTTCACCCACGGGAATATTGGCCGACATGCTGGCCGAATTGCAAGCCGCCACGGTGGCGGGATAGCTCAGGCTGGCCTGGCCGGTGGTGGTGTCCAGGCCGCCAGCAACCTTGGGACAGGCCGGTGTGGTGATGTTGGTCAAGGCGAACTGGGATGGGTTGGCGCTGATCTTGGCACCCTCGGTGTTCAGGTCATAGACCTGCACATTGGTGCCCGCCAGGCCCTGGGCCAGCGCACCGTTGAAGGCGGCGGTCCAGGCGCGCACGGCGGCCTGCACTGCGTCACGCTGGGCGGTGCCGCTGGCGGCGGCGACGGCGGACAGCACGGCCATGAAGCGCGGGGTCGCGGTGATGTCGGGTGAATTGACCACGACTATCTTGCTAACGCCCTTGGCCACGATATGGGTCTTGACCGAAGCGGCCAGCGTCTGGCCCACGGCCTGCGCATAGGCACCGGCGGCTGTGCCCATGCTGGTGGGGGTGGGCGAGCTGCCAATGATGGTGGCCACGGTGCTCGATGGCAACAAGGTGCCCAGCAGCTTCATGTAGGCGGCGACACCGGCGGGAGTGGTGGCACCCAGGTAGGCACCGGTCAGGTCGGCCAGGTCGTTGCCGCCGCCGTCCACGATGACGAGGTCAGAGGGCGACAGGGTCGCGGAACCCACCGACATCTGGTAGGGAATGGAGAATGGAACGGCATTGCTGGGGGCCGACGCGTTGCTCAGGTTGTTGACGCGGCCACCGCCCACGGCAAAGCTGGTGCAGCTGGTGTTGGGGACGAAGGTCGTGCCGTTGAAGCGGAAGAAGGAACACAGGTTGCTCACGCCGAAGTTGGCGGCCACCACTTCGGGGAAGATCAGGAACGGCGATGCGGCGTTGGCGCTCTGGATGGTGAACTTGTAGCCGAAGGTGCCACTGTCCATGATGCTGTCACCAAAGACCTTGACCGATGGCGCGACGGTCTTGGGCGTGGTGTCGGAGCCATCGCTGGCACCGCCGCAACCTGCCAAGACGATTGCGCAGCCTGCTGCGACCGCTGCCCATTTCCATTGTTTCATTGTTCTCTCCAGTAAATAGAACGACCGTTCGTTTTTGAACGATTAATGATAAAAGGGAAGGCCCGCCCGGACCATGGGGTAAACACTGACCGTGTCTGGAGTGGGCAGCTTAATTGCGTAAAGATGGCGGCTGATGCGGGAATTTCAGCGCTCTTTGGCGGCCCATTCCACCAGGAGATCGATGGCCGGGCGGGCCGCGCGGGCGTTGGGGTGATTCACCAGCGCCACCAGCACCCAGCGCTTGCCGCCAGCGCCGTGCACATAGCCGGCCAGGGCCACGACGTCGTTGAGGCTGCCGGTCTTCAGATGGGCACTGCCACTGGCGCGCGACTTGACCCGGCGCAGCGTGCCATCCACGCCGGTGATGGGCAGCGAGGCCATCAACTCCGGCATCAGGGGAGACGCGTAGGCGGTCTGCAACACCCGGCCCAGCGCCTGGGCGCTGATGCGCTCGCTGCGCGACAGACCGGAGCCGTTGTCCAGCACCGGCTGGTCGGTGCCGCCGATGCGTTCCTTCCACCAGCGCTGCAGCTCGGCGCGGGAGGCCTCGAAACTGCCGGTTTTCAGGGGGAGTGATTCCGGGCCGTCGTCAATGGGGCCGGGGCGTACCCGGCCAAGCGCCAGGAATACCTGCTGGGCCATGACGTTGTTGCTGAACTTGTTGATGTCGCGAATGATTTCGGCCAGCGGCGCGGAGCGCAACTCGAAGACCGGTACCGGCCCCCGCGCGTCCCGGGGCAGGCTGCCCAGGCGCACGCTGCCCAGCAGCTTGCCGCCCATGCTGTGCCATACGCCCTGCACCGCGCGGCTCGCATAGCTGGCGGGATCGGCAAAGGCCACCGACCAGACCTTCTCGCCACAGCTGGCGGGGTAAGCGCCCGCCAGGCGGATGCGGTTGGCGTCGCTGAAATCGGCCTTCAACGCCGCCCGGTAGTCGCCGCACTCGCCGGCCAGCAAGGGCACGCTGGGCTGCATCTGCACGCCGGCCAGAGGGGGGTCGTATTGCACGCGGGCCAGGTTGCTGCTGGCCTCGGGGGTCAGCGTCATGACCACCGACTTGAAGTTGATCAGCAGCGCATCGGGCGCGGCGTTATAGGGACGCAGGGGCTCGCCGTCAAAGCTGGAGGGGTCGGTGGGCGGCACCTCGAAGGCACTGCGGTCCAGCACGATGTCGCCCGCAATGGTCTGGATGCCCAGGCCCTGGACGCGGCGCAACAGCAGCCACAGGCGCTCCAGCACCAGCTTGGGGTCGCCCTGGCCCTGGATGGTGAGGTTGCCGTACAGCGTGCCGTCGCGCACCGTGCCGTCGATGAAGACCGGTGTACTCCAGGTGTAGGCCGGTCCCAGCAGGTCCAGCGCGGCGTAGGTGGTGACCAGCTTCATGACCGAGGCCGGATTCATGGGCACGCCCGCCCGGTGGCTGATGCGCGGCGCGGCAAGCCCCTGCGCATCGACCAGCAGCACCGACACGGCATCCAGCGGCAGCTTGGCCCGGCCCAGGGCGGCGTCCACCTCACGGGGCAGGCCTTGCGCAGGGGCGGTGGCGGCCAGCAGGCCGAGCAGGGCGGCAGCGCTGGCGCGTACGAGAAAGCCTGGGAGGACGGGGGGCAGCATGGGCGGCATTATCCGGCGAGTGGTCGCGTGCGGGGCGGGGCGGTCGTGTCCCCGATAATCGGTCCAGGCGTACCGCTGTAGGCCCGCCGCGCGCAAATTATACGCTGCCGCTATTAAATACATAGCGGCATCGCTATATTCCACGCGGGCTATATGCTGTTTTTAATATTGAATGTGATGGAAGCCAACCATGAATTTGCTGGCGTTTGACACCGGAACCGAAAACCTGTCCATTGGCGTGGCGCGCACGGTGGACGGGCAGACGCGCCAGTGGCTGCACAGCGCCCCGGGCGGGGCCAGGGCGTCCACCGATCTGATCCCCGCCATTCTGGACCAGCTGCAACAGGCCGGGGTGCGCCTGCAGGCGCTGGATGCCATCTGCTTTGGTGCCGGCCCGGGATCGTTCACTGGCCTGCGCACCGCGTGCTCGGTGGCGCAGGGGCTGGCGCTGGGTGCCGGCGTCGCGGTGTTGCCGATGGATTCATTGTTGGCCGTGGCCGAGGATGCTCGCCATACCGCCTGGCCGCACCAACCCGAAGGTGTGGTGACCGCGTTGCTGGATGCCCGCATGGATGAGCTCTACAGCGCGACATGGGCCTGGGACGTGCACGGCCATTGGCGCGTGCTGCAGCCCAGTGCCCTGGTGCGTCCCGAAAACGTGGCGCGCCCCGACGGCCTCCCGGCCTCCACGCCGTGGCGGCTGGCGGGCAATGTGTTTGCGGCCTACGGCGAGCGGGTGGGTGCAAACGACCCGGCGGGTGCCAGCGCCATGCGCGTGGCTGCCCAGCCCACGGCCAGTGCCATGCTGCGGCTGGCCGGGCCCATGGTCGCTGCGGGCCAGACCGTGCCGCCCGATCAGGCCTGGCCGCACTACATCCGCGACAAGGTGGCCAAGACCACTGCCGAGCGCCTGGCCGACAAGGCCGCCGCAGGGGCGGGGAGGCCGGGGTGAACGACGCCGGACCGACGGTCGCCGTCGAGGCGCAGTTCCAGGACCTGCAGCCCGCGCAGCTGGATGCGGTGCTGGCGGTCGAACAGAGCGCCTACGCCCATCCGTGGAACCGCACCAACTTTCTGGATGCCCTGCAATCGGGCTACCAGGCGCAAATGCTGGTGGCCGCCGACGTGGTGCTGGGCTATTTCATCGCCATGGAGGGGGTGGAAGAGGTGCACCTGCTCAACATCACCGTGGCTCCTGCCTACCGGGGCCAGGGCTGGTCGCGGGTGATGTTGGACGCACTGGCCCTGTGGTCGCGTGGCAGGGGGGCACAGTGGGTCTGGCTGGAAGTGCGGGTCGGCAACGCCCGGGCCCTGCACGTGTACGAGGCGCAGGGCTACCAGCGGGTAGGATACCGAAAGGCCTACTACCCGGCCGACGGTGGCCAGCGCGAGGACGCGGTGGTCATGTGCCTGCGCTTGTGACCCCATTCGCCATGGAACTTGAACTTGATTCCCGCCAACGCGCCATGCTGCTGGAGATGGGCGTGCGCGTCTGGCAACCGGTGGAGCCTCCCACCGCGCCCCCACCCGAGCCCGCTGTCGCCGTGCGGCCTGCGCCGACGCAGCCATTGCAGCCATTGCAGCCATTGCAGGCTCCAGCACCGGGTGCACCCGCGTCGGCGCTGCCTGTGGACTGGGCTACTTTGGCCAGTACGGGTGCCGCTTGCCAGGCCTGTGGCCTGTGCGCGGGGCGCAAGCACGGCACCCTTAGCGATCCCGGGCAGGCCATCCAGGCCGACTGGATGGTTGTGGGCGACCCGCCGGACGAGGACGAAGACCGCCTGGGCCAGCCGTTTGCCGAACAGGCTGGCGTTTTGCTGGACAACATGCTCAAAGCCGTGGGTGCCAGCCGTACCGGCCAGGGGCGTGGGGGTGCCTACCTCAGCAATGTAGTCAAATGCCGACCCCCGGGCGGGCGGGTGCCGCAGGCGGCGGAGCTGCACGCGTGCGCCCGGTTCCTGCAACGGGAAATTCAACTGGTGCAGCCCAAGGTGATTCTGGCAATGGGGCGTTTTGCCACGCAGTGGCTGTTGCAGGAACACCCACAGCAGGTTGCACTGCCGCTGGACAAGCAGCGCAGCACGGTCTACCGCTACCAGGGTATTGCGGTGGTGGTGAGCTACCACCCCAAGGTCTTGTTGCGCGCCAGCGCCAATAAGGCCAAGGCCTGGGCCGACCTGTGCCTGGCCATGGATGTCCTGGAGGGTGTGTTACCCCAAGGTTCTGCAGCCACCCCTCCTTACAATGGGGGCCATGACGTTTCTTGAGCAATTGCGCGCTGCAGAGCAGCAAAATGGTTCCCTGTTGTGCGTGGGGCTGGACCCTGAACCGGCCAAATTTCCCCACCACTGGCGCGGCGACGCCGGTCGCATCTTGGACTTCTGCGCCGCCGTTGTCGATGCCACGGCCGACCTGGCCATGGCCTTCAAGCCGCAGATTGCCTACTTTGCCGCGCACCGGGCAGAAGCCCAGCTGGAGCGCCTGATTGCCCACATGCGCCGCGCCGCGCCCCATGTGCCCGTCATCCTGGATGCCAAGCGGGGCGACATTGGGAGCACGGCCGAGCAGTACGCCATTGAGGCGTTCGAGCGCTACGGTGCCGATGCGGTCACGCTGTCGCCCTTCATGGGGTTTGATTCCGTCGCACCGTATTTGAAGTACCACGACAAAGGGGCCTTTCTGCTGTGCCGCACCTCCAATCCGGGTGGGGACGATTTGCAGTCACAGCGCCTGGCGTCCGTGGAGGGGGCACCGCTGTTGTACGAGCACATTGCCCGCCTGGTGCAGGGGCCGTGGAACCTCAACGGCCAGCTCGGTCTGGTCGTGGGTGCCACCTACCCGGCCGAAATCGCGCGCGTGCGCGCCCTGGCCCCCACGGTGCCACTGCTGATTCCTGGCGTGGGTGCCCAGGGAGGCGATGCGGTCGCCACGGTCCAGGCCGGTTGGCGTCAACAGGACGGCCAGACTGTGGCACCCGTTGTGGTCAACTCATCACGCGCCATTCTGTATGCTGGCGCTGGCCTGGATTTCGCCGATTGCGCGCGCCGCGAAGCACTGCGCACCCGGGACGCTCTGGCCGCTGCGCGTTACACGCCGTAACACTTGGGCTCGTAGCGCGGCGCAATTGTCACCACCGTGCGCAATGTTTGCGCGTAAGCTGTTTTGATCGTTGAAACAGGTGCAAACACTATGCGCGTCACAGAATTCAAGGACGGCGAAGCGGTCATGGTCCACCGCCCCACAGAAATGGCCGACCCGTCGGTCATTTCTGCCACCGTAGCGGCGACGGCCTTGGTCAGCGCGTGTGGTGGTGGAGAGGGCGGTGCCCCAGCTACAGCGGGTAACAGCTCCTTTTCAGGACAGGGTGGCAGTGTTCCCGACCAGGTTCCGGGCCGCAGTTATACCCAGGCCAACAGCGACGAAGAGGCGGCCCGTTTTCTACTGCAGGTCCAGTTTTCCGCCTCCGACAGCGACATTGCCGCCGTGCGGGCCAAGGGGTACGCCACCTGGCTGGCCGAACAGTTTGCCCAACCCGTCAGCCAGACCGGCTTTGACTGGCTGAACATGCGTGGCTACAGCACCATCTCCAACAACCCCAATTTCTACGACGCCAGCTATCCCGGTGACTACATGATCTGGAAACAGCTCATGACCTCCAGCGACGCCGTTCGCAAGCGGCTGGCGCTGGCATTGTCGGAGTTCTTTGTGGTGTCGCTGACGGGGCTGAACTTCAGCTGGCGCAGTTACGCCTTGGCTGCTTGGTGGGACATGCTCAGCCGCAATGCGCTGGGGAATTTTCGGACACTGCTGGAAGACGTCACGCTCAATCCCGCCATGGGGTATTACCTCAACACCAAAGGCAACCTGAAGGAAAACGCCAAGACCGGGCGGGCTCCGGATGAGAACTATGGCCGGGAGATCATGCAGCTGTTCTCCATCGGCCTGTACCAGCTCAACACGGATGGTTCCGAGCGGCGTGACGGCAATGGCAACAAAATTGAAACCTACACGCAGTCCGATATCACCCACATTGCCCGCGTGTTCACTGGCTGGGATTTCGACATGACACAAAACGTCATGACCCTGGAGCCAGTGGGCAACCGCAACATTCCCAACACCACCTTCACCCGGCTGCCCATGCGCTTGACCGAGGCCAACCATTCCGCGCTGGCGGCCACCTTCCTGGGCACGACCGTGGCCGCCAACACCGGCGGCGCGGATGCGTTGCGCACGGCGCTGGACACGCTGTTCAATCACACCAATGTCGGCCCCTTCTTTGGCAAGCAGATGATTCAGCGTCTGGTCACCAGCAACCCCAGTCCGGCCTATGTGGCCCGCGTGGCCAGTGTCTTCAACAACAATGGCTCGGGAGTCCGCGGCGACCTGCAGGCCGTGTTCGCAGCCGTGTTGTTGGATGACGAGGCGCGCGGCCCGGGTGGCTTGACCCAAAACGGATTTGGCAAACTGCGTGAGCCCATGCTGCGCCTGGTGCAATGGGGGCGCAGCTTTGGCATCCAGTCGGCGCGCGGCAGCTGGAAAATTGGCGACCTCAGCAACCCGGCGACCCAGCTTGGACAAAGCCCGCTGCGCTCGCCCGGCGTGTTCAACTACTTCCGACCGGGCTACGTACCACCCAGCACTGCCTTGAGTGCGTCGCAAACGCCTGCGCCGGAATTTCAGCTGGTCAACGAAAGCAGCGTGGGTGGCTACCTCAACTACCTGCAGGGGGTTGTGCGCAATGGTATTTATGTGAACGCGCCGGACCTGCCACAAAGTGCCAGCAACACCACCAATGGCTATGACATCACAGCCGCATACACCGCAGAGCTGGCCCTTGTGCTGGACCCGACGGCGCTGGTGCGGCGCTTGAACCTGTTGCTGTGTGCAGGGCAGATGTCGGCCGCCACCCAGACCCTGATCGTCAATGCGCTCAATGCCACGGCGCTGACCGCCAGCAGTACCGACAACGCCAAGCGCGACCGGGTGGCCGCTGCCGTGCTCATGGTCATGGCCAGTGCCGAATACCTGATCCAGAAATAGGAGCGCCCCATGCACCTGATTCAGCCAGACAAACACAGCCGTCGCGCCTTTTTGCGCCGCAGCGCCCAATTGGCCCTGACGGGCACGGCGCTGCCTCTTGCCCTGAACCTGGCTGCCATCGGCGAAGCTGCCGCCCTGGACGCCACCGACTACAAAGCCCTGGTCTGCGTATTTCTGTATGGCGGCAACGACTACGCCAATACTGTCGTGACCTATGATGATGCTAGCTATGATTTGTATAGCGCGATACGCGGAGGAGGCGCGGGCCAGACGGCTGGTGGGATCGCATTGGCCAAGTCTGAGCTGACCTCCACGCTGCTGCGCCCGGCAATGCCCTTGCCCGGTGGGCGCCAGTACGCCCTGCACCCTTCCATGGTGGGGCTGGCCAATCTGTTCAATACCGGCAAGGCGGCGGTGCAACTCAACGTGGGGCCGCTGGTGGTGCCGCTCACCCGTGCCCAATACAACTCGGGGGATCGCACGACCTACCCCTTGCCGCCCAAGCTGTTTTCGCACAACGACCAGCAGTCCATCTGGCAGTCCTCGTCGCCGGAAGGCTCCACCATCGGCTGGGGGGGCAATCTGGGGGACCTGGCCCTGTCCAGCAACGCCAACTCCTTGTTTACCTGCATCAATGTCACTGGCAATGCCGTGTTCTTGTCGGGCGACAGCGCCTTGTCCTACCAGGTCAGCACGGGTGGTGCGGTAGCGATCAACGCGGTCAAGAACAACGTCTATGGATCCAGTGCGGTGAAGGCTGCGCTGGCCGGACTGGTCCAGCAGCCGCGCACCCATGTGCTGGAAAACGAGTACAACCGCGTAACCGCCCGTGCAGTCGGGGCCGAGGCCCAGCTTACGGCGGGCCTGGCCGGTGTGTCGCTGGCCACCGCGTTCCCCGGCAGCAACTCCCTGGCCGACCAACTCAAGATAGTGGCCCGGATCATCGGCGCGCGCAACACCCTGGGGACCAAGCGCCAGGTGTTTCTGGTGTCGATTGGGGGCTTTGACCTGCACGACAACTTGATTGCGCAGCACCCCGGCCTCTTGGCCAAGGTCAGCGAGGCCATGACCGCCTTTTACAACGCAACGCTGGAGCTGGGCGTGTCCAACCAGGTCACGGCGTTCACTGCGTCGGATTTTGGCCGCACCCTGACGTCCAACGGAGACGGTTCCGACCACGGTTGGGGCAGCCACCATTTTGTGGTGGGAGGGTCGGTCAGGGGTGCGTCCTTCTTCGGTACGCCCCCTCCGGTCAGCGTGGGCAATACGGCAGCGGCGCAGGACCAGGGGCACGTGGGGCAGGGGCGGCTGCTGCCAACCACCTCGGTGGACCAGTACGCGGCGACGCTGGCCAATTGGTTTGGAGCGTCCTACGGTGAATTGGCCGGCATTCTTCCCAATTTGCGCCATTTCGGGGCTGCTGCGGGTCGCCTGGATTACCCCGCCAACCTGGGTTTTATGGCCCAATGGGGGGATGATTGATCTCTACACCGCAGCCACACCCAACGGCCACAAGGTCTCCATAGCTCTGGAGGAGCTGGCGCTTCCCTACAGGCTGAACGTGCTCGACCTGGCCCGTGGCGAGCAAAAGACGCCCGAGTTTCTGGCCATCAATCCCAATGGCCGCATTCCGGCCATAGTGGACCGCGACGCGGATGATTTCGCCGTATTCGAGTCCGGTGCCTGTCTGGTCTATCTGGCCGAAAAAACCGGCCGGCTCATGCCCATAGATGCCAAGGGGCGTTCGCGCGTCATGCAGTGGCTGATGTTCCAGATGGGGGGCATTGGCCCCATGATGGGCCAGGCCAACGTGTTCTACCGCTACTTCCCCGAAAAAATCCAGCCCGCCATCGACCGCTACCAGGGCGAGAGCAAACGCCTGTTCCGTGTGCTGGACGGCCACCTGAAGGACCATGAATATCTGGCCGGCGACTACTCCATTGCCGATATTGCCAACTGGGCCTGGGTGCGCACGCACCGCTGGTCGGGCGTGGAAGTGGAGGATCTGCCCCACCTCATGCGTTGGCTGTCTGCCATCCGCGCGCGGCCTGCCGTGCAAAAGGGAATTGCGAGCCCGCCGTCCACAGTGGACCTCGCGCGCGACGGCGAGGAGAAAGCACGGCAATTCGCCGAGCAGGCCCGCTCCATGGTGGAGATGGGCCAGTCCAGCCAACGAGGAGTCTGAGCATGCAGCTGTTTGTATCACCCGGCGCGCCCAGTCCCCGGCGCGTCGAGATGTTCATGGTGGAGAAGGGCATTTCCGGCATTGAGCTGGTCAACCTGGATCTCAACGCCCAGGAACACAAGGGCGAGGCCTATCGCGCCAAGAGCCCGCTGGCCAAGGTGCCCGCGCTGGAGCTCGACGACGGACGGGTGCTGACCGAGACCCGCGCCATCTGCACCTACCTGGAGGGGCTGTACCCCGAGCCCAACCTGATGGGCACGACGTTTGAGGAGCGGGCCTTCATTGAAATGGCCGACCGCCGGGTCGAGTTCTACCTCTTGGGCGGCATTGCCAACGTGGTGCGCCACACCCACCCGGGGCTGGCACCGCTGGAGCAGCCCCAGTTTCCCGAATTTGGCCAGGCCCAGGTGCACAAGGTGCGCGAGGTGGCGGCCTGGTTTGACCATGTGCTGGAACGCCAGCCCTGGATCGCAGGCGAGCGCTTCACCATCGCCGACATCACGGCGTACTGCGCCATCGAGTTTGCCCGGTTGATGAAATTCCACCCCGGCAAAGAGGGCATGTCCGCATTGCAGGCCTGGCGTGAGCGCATGGCCGAGCGGCCCAGCGCGAAGCTCAAGTAGGGCGGGATGGCGCAGCCCGTTCGGGGGCGTCGCCGCTGTCGGTCTGGGCCTGGGGAGCGTTCAACGGAACGTGCAGGATGAAGCATGTCCCCGCACCGGGCGTGCTGGCCACCTCCATGGTGCCGCCAAACAGCGAGGTCACGATGTTGTAGCTGATGGACATGCCCAGGCCGCTGCCGCCGCGGCCCATCTTGGTGGTGAAGAAGGGATCAAAAATGCGACCCAGGTTTTCGCTGGAAATGCCCACGCCATCGTCACTGAAGCGGATTTCCGCATGGCCGGGGCGCACCACCTGGGCCTGCAGCCGCATGGTGCCATGGGTGCGGCCATCAAATGCGTGCAGCAATGCGTTGTTGATCAGGTTGGTCAGCACCTGGCCATAGGGACCCGGATAGCCATCCAGGGTGATTCCACCCGCAATATCCAGCACCAGCTGGTGACCGGCCACGCGGATGCTGCGTTGCAGGGTATCCACCACTTCCTGGCTGGTGCGTTGCAGGTCAAAGGTGCGTCGCTGTTCGGTGGCGCGGTCCACTGCCACTTGCTTGAAACTCTGGACCAGTTCGCTGGCCGAGCGCAGTCCCCGGGTGACCAGATCCAAGCCTTCGTGGGTGGACGCAATGTATTCGCCCAGAGTGCTGCGCCGCATCGTGCCGCTGGCGGCGGCGGTCTCCAGCGCGCGGGTGTTCTCTTGCAGTGTGCTGGCCGTGAGCAGGCTGTTGCCAATGGGCGTGTTCAGCTCGTGGGCCACGCCCGCTACCAGCGCGCCCAGGGCGGCCAGCTTCTCCTGCACCACCAGCTGGTCCTTGGCATCGCGCAGGTGGGTGTAGGCCACCGCGTTGTCCAGCGCAATGGCGGTGTAGGCGCACAGCGTGCGAAAGACCAGGCGTTCGTTTTCTGCATAGGCCTGCGCGCGGGTGGACTGGATGGTCATCACCCCCAGCACCCGATCGGCAATGGTCAGCGGGGCGAACAGCGCGCTCAGGGTCGCCAGGGTGCCCGGAACGTAGCGGACGATCTGGCCGGGCGTGGTGAAGTCGATCAACAACTCCTGCCGCTCCCGCACACACCGCGCCGAGAACGACTGGGTGTCATCCAGTGCCACATGGTCGCTGGGCAGCCGCACGCCGTCCTCCAGGTCGTAGACGGACGTCAGCCCACGCCCATCCGCATCCATGAGGTAGATGGTGAAGCTGGATGCGTCCAGCAAGCCATGCACATGGCGTTCGATGGCCTGGAACACGTGCTCGGTGTCCAGCTGCGAGGTGATTTCCTGCCCAATGGCACCCAGGCGCTCCAGGGTGTCGCTGGTTTGCTGCAGCAAGGCGGCGCGGCGCGCCTCGGCCTCGGCCTGGCGGCGGTGGTGCTCGGCCTGGGCGTGGGAGCGTTCACTGTCCAGGCGCAGCTGCATGGCCGTGGCCCGGTTGGACGCTTCCTGGCTGAGCACACGCTCGCGCGCCTCGTTGGCCCGCACCGCCATGCGGTAGGCCTCGGCGTGGCGGCCCAGCCGGTCGTATTCCTCGGCCAGCGCAAACAGCAGTTCGCCGGGAATCAGATAGCCGTCAATGCGCTGCCCTGCCGCCAGTGCCTGCTCCAGGTGCGCCCGCGCCTGGCCATGGTCGGCGCGGCGCGTGTGGATGCGCGCCAGCAGCCGCAAAGCGGCCACTTCTTGCACGGCGGCCCCTTGGTCCCGCGCCAGGTGCAGTGCGGTCTGCACCGCGCGTTCGGCCTGTGTGTCGTCGCCCAGCTGGAGCTGGGCATGGGCGGTGCCGATGTGCCCCTCGATCGCCTGGTCGGTCTGGCCCATTTGATGGGCGCGTTCGACTTGTTGGGAAAACAGCGACAGTGCGCGCGCCGAGTCGCCCCGCATCAGCGCCAGATCGCCCACGGCGCTGAGCACGGAGCCATAGTTGCGGGAGTGGCGCAGCGGGGCGTAGACCTCCATGGCCTCGTCCAGCAGGGCCTGCGCGGCATCCAGCCGTCCCATGGCACGCAGGATTTCGCCCATCTGGCGCAGACACGGGCCCAGGGCAATCGCCCAGCGGCTCGGGCGTGCCAGATCCAGGCCCCGCTGCAGCCACTCCAGGGCGGCGTCGTGGTCGTTGAGTGCCACGTACGACGTGCCCGCATTGACCGCCATGACCACGGCGGTGATCACCTGGCCGGACGCCGCAGCGGCGCAAAAAGCCTGGTCAAACTGTTCCAGCGCCTGGGCAAAGTTGCCAGAGTTGTAGTCGCGCGTCGCCAGAAATCCGTGCACGCTGGCGGCAACGCTGGGGTGGGTGTGCACCAGTGCAGGCGGGAAGCGGTCACCCCACTGGGCATTGGCCTGGCGCACGTCCCGCAACGTGGCGTAACGTGCCTGGTGGGCTTCAAAACAATCGACGCGCTGGGCATCCTGTCCCAGCCGGGCGTGTTGCACGGCATTGGCCAGGGATTCATCGCGCAGCGCCAGGTTGCCGGCACTGGAGTGGATGGCCGCCAGGGTGGCCAGCGCGTCGGCGCAACCGACGCAGTCTTGCAGCCCTTGAAAACGCCCCAGGGCGGTTGAAGCGGCTTGCAGGGCGCTCTCCAGCTCGGACTGCAACCAGCAAGTCTCGGCATCCACCAAGGCCAACCGGGCGGCCAGCCGTTGCGCGGTTTCCGAGGGCAGTGCCAGGGTCTCCAGGCGCTGCCGGGTGTCCAGCACCAGCGCGTTGGCGCGGGCGTTGTCCTGTTGGCGCAGGTACCACGCCAGCATGGTCTGCAGCAGGACCCGGTCGTCATCCGAGCGCGCGGATTCGGCAGCACCCGCGAGGCGGTCAACTTCGGCATTGCGTTCGAACAGGAACATGCGGTGGCAGCTGTGGGGGCCAGAGGCGGAGCCACTATCATAGTTTGCTTGCGTTGCCGATCCCAAATAGACCAAGAGTGCGGGCAGCAAGTAAAAATCAGAGTGCTACAAAAAATATAGCTGTAACGCCATATTCCACGCGGGCTAAATACCTGTTTTCTGCTTAACTCGTGAGCAAACGTTCCAAATACCGCCCGGTGTGGCTCAGCGGATTGGCCGCAATGTCCTCGGGCGTACCCACACCCAGCACGGTGCCACCACCCGAGCCCCCCTCGGGGCCCATGTCAATCAGCCAGTCGGCGGTTTTGATCACATCCAGGTTGTGCTCGATGACGACGATCGTGTTGCCGGCGTCGCGCAGCTGGTGCAAGACTTTGAGCAGCAAGTCAATGTCGGCAAAGTGCAAACCCGTGGTGGGCTCGTCCAGGATGTAGAGCGTGCGCCCGGTGTCGCGCTTGCTGAGTTCCAGCGCCAGCTTGACCCGTTGCGCCTCGCCGCCCGACAGTGTGGTGGCGGCCTGGCCCAGCTTGATGTAAGAGAGGCCCACATCCAGAAGCGTCTGCAGCTTGCGCGCGATGGTGGGCACGGCTTGCAGGAAGTCGTAAGCCGCCTCGACTGTCAGCCCCAGAATCTGCGCAATGTTCTTGCCCTTGTACTGCACCTCCAGCGTCTCGCGGTTGTAGCGCTGGCCCGCGCAGACGTCACACGGCACGTAGACGTCGGGCAGAAAGTGCATTTCCACTTTCACCATGCCGTCGCCCTGGCAGGCCTCGCAGCGGCCACCGGCCACGTTGAAGCTAAAGCGCCCTGGGCCGTAGCCGCGCTCGCGGGCCGTGGGTACATCGGCCATCAGTTCGCGGATGGGGGTGAACAGGCCGGTGTAGGTGGCCGGGTTGGAGCGCGGTGTGCGGCCAATCGGCGACTGGTCCACATTGATGACCTTGTCGAAGTGTTCAATGCCCTCGATGGCCTCATGCGCGGCCGGCTCTTCATGGGCACGGTAGAGGGTGCGGGCCACGGCGGCGTACAGCGTGTCGTTGACCAGCGTCGATTTGCCCGAGCCGGAAACACCGGTTACGCAGGTGAACAGGCCCACAGGAAAGTCCACACTCACCTTCTTGAGGTTGTGGCCGCTGGCACCGACCACGCGCAGTGTTTGCAAAGCACCCTGAGTTGCCCGGTGGTGGGCCTCTCGTTCGGCGCGGCGCACGGCGGCGGGACTGGGGGCGTTGCGCGACTTGAATTTGTCTTCATCCCCTGGCTTGGGTGCAACCGTGGGCAGCCACGGCGTGCGTTTGCCCGGCACTGCAATCTTCAGCGTCTGCGCGAGGTACTGGCCGGTGAGGGACTGGGTGTTGGACTGGATGGCGTCAAAGTTGCCCTGGGCGATGACGCGACCGCCGTGCACGCCCGCACCCAGCCCCATGTCGATGATGTGGTCCGCCGCGCGCATCATGTCTTCGTCGTGTTCGACCACCAGCACGCTGTTGCCAATGTCGCGCAGGTGTTTGAGCGTGTCGATCAGGCGGTCGTTGTCGCGCTGGTGCAGGCCGATGCTGGGTTCGTCCAGCACGTACATCACACCGGTCAGGCCGGAGCCGATCTGGCTGGCCAGGCGGATGCGCTGCGATTCGCCGCCGCTGAGCGTCTCGGCGCTGCGGTCCAGGCTCAGGTAATTCAAACCCACATCGTTAAGGAACTTGAGGCGCAGGCCAATCTCGCGCACCACCTTGGCGGCAATATCGCCCTTGGCACCGTGCATGGTCAGCGTCTGGAAATAGGCGTAGCTCTCGCGCAGCGTGGCGCGGCTGATCTCGAAAATGGCCCGGGCCTGGACGCCTTCACCGATCTTGACGTGGCGGGCTTCCAGCCGCAGGCGCGAGCCGTTGCAGGACTGGCAGGGCTGGGTGCTGCGGTAGCGCGACAGGTCTTCACGCACCAGGGCGGAATCCGTCTCGCGGTAGCGGCGCGCCATATTGGGCAAGATGCCCTCAAAGGGGTGTTTCTTTGTCAGCTTCTTGCCTTGTGAGGCACCCGAGTCCATGACGTAGCTGAACTTGATTTCTTCCTCGCCCGAGCCCTGCAGGATGGCGGTTTGCACTTCCGCTGGCAGCGATTCAAAGGGTTTGTCGATATCAAACTTGTAGTGCCTGGCCAGGCTCTCCAGCATCGAGAAGTAGTAGCCATTGCGCCGGTCCCAGCCCTTGATGGCACCTCCGGACAGGCTCAGGGACGGAAACGCCACGACGCGAGCCGGGTCAAAAAAGTCCTGTTGGCCCAGGCCATCGCAACTGGGGCAGGCTCCCACCGGCGAGTTGAACGAGAACAGACGCGGCTCCAACTCCTGAATAGAGTGGTTGCACACCGGGCAGGCAAACTTCGCATTGAATAGGTGCTCTTTTGGCCTGTAGCCCACGTCATTGCTAGGTTTTGCGCTATCATTTTCAGAGCTTTCTG
>CAZDDK010000033.1:0-277 GCA_964504185.1 uncultured Rhodoferax sp.
CTGGAGGCTGTGGGCATGCAGGGCGAGGTGCTGGCCCGCTTCGAGCAACTGGTGGCCCAGCCCCACGGCATCATTCTGGTCACCGGCCCCACCGGCTCGGGAAAAACCACCACGCTGTACGCCGCGCTGCAAAAGCTCGACACCCGCCGGCAAAACATCATGACGGTGGAAGACCCCATCGAGTACGAACTGCCCGTCGTCGGGCAGACCCAGGTCAACGCCAAGATCGACCTGGACTTTGCCAAGGCCCTGCGCGCCATCCTGCGCCAGGACCCCG
>CAZDDK010000033.1:287-20152 GCA_964504185.1 uncultured Rhodoferax sp.
CCGCGCAAATCGCCATCCAGGCCTCGCTCACCGGCCACCTGGTGCTGGCCACGCTGCACACCAATGACGCGGCCAGCGCCATTACCCGCTTGACGGACATGGGCATCGAGCCCTTCCTGTTGAGTTCGTCATTGCTGGGGGTGTTGGCGCAACGGTTGTTGCGCAAGACCTGCATCCATTGCGCCCCCACGCATGGCACCGGCTGCGAACACTGCGGCCACACCGGCTACCAGGGGCGCACTGGCGTATTTGAATTGCTGGTGGCCAACGACGCCATCCGCGCGCAAATCCACCACCAGGCCGCCGAGGCCGACATCCGGGCCACCGCCCTGGCCAACGGGATGACGCTGATGCGCCAGGACGGCGAGCGGCTGGTGCAGCTGGGCACCACTTCCCGCGAAGAACTGGTGCGCGTCACCCGAAATTGAGCGGGCTTTCATCGCCTTCTTTCGCTTTAGCGGGATCACGCGGTCGCCAAAATGGGCGGCACGAGGAAGACCTATGTCACTGCACTACGAACTCAAAAAAGGCAACTACCACCTGTACGACCGGAGCACACCGCCCAGCAAGGTCACCGGCGAGCACCGCCTGCGCCTGCTGACCGACACCGTGGCCATAGCCTTTGATGCCCGCACCGGCAAACTGCACGAACACGGCAACCCCACGCGCATCCACTCATGGGCCAGCAACACCCGCCGACGCCTGCGCGCGGCAGGTGCCATCGACAGCGCAAACGACATCGTGGTGGTATCGGGCCCCCTGCCGGTGGATGAGATCAACAAGTGCCTGCAAATCACCGGCTACTGCCGCAGCCTGTACGCCCGCCTGTCCAGCCTGCCCCACGGCAAGCGGCTGGCGCATTGAACCTGCCGCCACGGCACACCCGCCCACACCATCACACTCCTGCGGGACAGTTGGCCGGTGCGAGTCGCCGCGCACCGCGCGTGGTGTACGGCTCCACACCCGACAACACGTCCAGAATGGCCTCAGTCAACTCGGGGTAGGCACCGTGCACATTGCCTGGGACGTCATAGCCCGCCTCGCTGGACATTTCGGGAAACACAAGCCCCGGGGTGATGGCCAAGGGGTCCGCGTCCGGCCCGAAGATGGCCTTGTAGCGGCTGATCACGGTGTAGCCCAACTCTGCGGCGTTGTCGTAGATGACCTTGTTGCGCGCGCTCCAGCCCGCCGCCTGGGTGGCTATGGTGGCACCGATGTCGATCCAGTAGGTGCGCGCCTGCGGGGCCAGTTCCTTGAGCCTTTGCATCAATGCGCGCTGGCTGTTCGAAAACGAGGTTTCGACCTGGTTGGTGCCCAGGGCAATGATGATGACCCGCGAGCGGGCGATGTGGGCCTGGTCCAGCTCGACGCTCTCCAGTGCGCTGCGCTTGATCTGGCTGCCCGGCGTGTCGATCGATCGCCCCGTATCAAAGTTGATGCGCACCGGGCCACCCAACATGGCGGCCAGTCGATTGGCCAGGCGGTCGCGGTGCAGCCCGTAGGCGATGGAGTCCCCCAGCACGTAGGTGGCCCAGCCGGGCGCTTTGTCACACTTGGCGCGATCGGGCCGCTGCGCGAGGTACATGCGCGGGGGCGTGGACGCCGGTGGCGGCGGGTTCCCAGGGGCACCAGTGACCGCCGCGACGATGGCCGCCGCCAACTGCGCATCAAATCCGTGCACGTTGCCCGGCCCGCCCAATCCGGCTTCGCTTTTCCAGCCGGGGAAATTGCGCCCGGGTGTGATGGCGCGTGGGTCGGCATCGGGGCCAAAAATGGCCTGGTAGCGGCTAATCACTTGGTAGCCCAGTTTGTCGGCATTGTCGTAAATGGTCTTGTTGCGCGCGCTCCACAGCGCCGCATGGGTGCTGACCGTGGCACCAATGTCCACCCAAAAGTAGCGGGCGTGGGGGGCCAGGGCCTTGAGCCGGGCCATCAGGGTGTGCTGGCTGTCGGTGAACGACTTTTCGTTCAGGTTCATGCCCAGCTCGATGATGATGACGCCCGACCCGGCGATGTGGGCCTTTTCCAATTCCACGCTCTCCAGGGCCGACTGCTTGATCTGGCTGCCCGGTGAGGTGATGGAGCGGCCTCCATCAAAATTGATGCGCGCCGCGCCGCCGAGCTTCTCCTGCAGTTGCGCTTCCAACCCCGCCAGTTGAAGCCCGTTGGCGATGGAGTCGCCCAGCAGGTAGGCACCCTGCGGCGGCGCGCCGATCACAGGTGGCGTCATTGCGCTGGCCACTGTGGCGAGCAGCAGACCCAGCAGGAAAAACACCAGCCGTTGAATCCGTCCACGAATGAAAACCATAGCAAGCCTGAAAGCGCACCGCCCAAAAATTCAGCGCATTATGGACGATTCGCAGTGGCCGATTCGTATGCAACCAGCCGGAGGCGTTCGGCCTCGCTGAACAGGCTTTGCTGCAGGTGGGCCATGCGGGCCTGCCGTTCGGACTCCGTGGCATCCGCGCCCTGCAGGCGCTCGCGCTGGTCCAGGTAGTGGGCGACACGGTTTTTCCAGGCTGCCTCTTCACGGTCCACCTCGGCCAGGCGCGCGGCGGCCTGAGGGTCGAAGGCCTGGGCCCGCATGCGGTAGATGTCGTCCTCGCTGGCACCTTGGGCGCGCAGTGCCAGTGCCTGCTGCTCTACATGCGCCACCACGTGGACGGCCTCGCGCTCGGCGCGCAGCTCGGCGGGCATGGCGGCGTCCAGCGCCGCCAGCTGCCGCTGCTGTTGTTCGGGGCTCAGGGCAGGGTCCTGGCTGATTTCCAGGCGGGCCACGGCATCCATGTCGTAGGCATCTTCCAGACCAAACATGCCCTGGGTCTCTTCGTGGCTGAAGTAGCGCGCGCGCAGGTCCTGCATGGCCAGCATGCGCTTGCGAATGGCGGCCACTCCGCTGCCGGCAAGTGCGGGCTGGCGCTCCAGGTCCGCCAACTCGCGTTTGAATTCCACGTACAGGGCCAAGAGGCGCTGGGCCTTTTCGGCTTGCGCAGGGGGCAGACTGCGCTGGAGTTCACTGCGGATGTGGGCGGTGATGGCATCAATGGTCTGCTCACCCACCGTGCTCAGGTAGTAGTCAAACAGGCGGCGCAGCGGGCCATAGGCCAGGCCAGCGGGCATCCCACCTCCGCCCTCTCCCACCGATGCGGACCGCAGATCCCCATCGGGCAGGGTGTCCTGCAGCGAGGGGGCGAACGGCACCGCCGTGGTGCCACGCTGCGTTTGCGGGGGGGGCACCACGGTATCGTCGGCGTCGGGTCCAGGCCAGAAGGCCAGCCCCGCACCGATCAGGGCCAGGACCAACAGCCCCAGGCCAATACGGGCCGTGCTGCCTTGCATCGCCACACTCAGAGGCCCATGCCCCGCAGGCGGTTGGCATGCTGGCGGTACAGGGTCACCGGGTTGGTCTCGAACAGGTTGACCAGCCCCACGGTCTGGTTGACCTCGTCCATGTGGTTCATGGCGTAGTCATCGCGGATGACACGGCCCAGGTGGGTGGAACAACTGGCCACCAGGCCATCGTTCTTGGCACCACCGAAGGCCAGTGCGGTCAGTGCCAGGGCCGGGTCCATGATGTCCAGGACATTGGTATAGGGTTTGGCCCCGCTCCAGGAGAAGTAGGCCACCCCGTTGGCCGTGTACGCGCCTTCCCCACACGCCGTGGGGGGTATGCCTGCGGGGTGGGCGGCGTTGAATTTCAGCGATCCCGCCGTGCTCAGCGACTGGGCCGCCGCCAGGGAATTCTGGTTCAGGCCCGATCCACCGGACAGAAAGTTGATGACCTTGGCCAGCCCATTGGTCACCGACACGATCACCGTGTTGGACAGCGAGCCGGGAGGGGCCACGCCCAGGATCACGTCCGCCACGGCCGAGCCCTTGTTCACACCCCCCACCGAAGTGGCCGATGCCACCAGGTCGGGCCGCACCGAGGCGACGTAGCGGATGGTGGGTCCCCCGTGGCTGTGCCCAATCAGGTTGACCTTGGCAGCCCCGGTGGCCGCCAAGATTTGCTTCACCTGCGTGAGCAGCTGCTCACCGCGCACTTCGGAGCTGTTGGCGGCCGACACCTGGGCCACGTACACCCTGGCACCATCGGCGCGCAGGGCCGAGGGAATGCCATACCAGTAGTCCACCGGGCCGAGCTTGTCAAAACCAAACAGGCCATGCACCAGCACGATGGGGTATTTGGTCTGGGTGTAGCCCGCCGCAAAGGCGGAGGCCGGGAACAGTGCCAGGGCCAGCATGCAGGCTCCCAGCCAGGTCATCACGATTTTTTTCAAAGTTGTCTCCAATGGGGCCAAAGCCCAGGGGTTGAAAGGAATCCATCTGAAAAGGCAGTGCGACCTCTTGGGTGGGGGCGCTGTCGCTGGGCGACTGGTTGTCAACGGCTGGTAGGCAGTGACTCCAATCAAAAAAGCACGGTCGTGCACTTTAGGACGATGGTAGGACGATGTCCCGCGGGTGTCATGGTGGGAAACCCGGATGACGTGAAAAACGCAGGGAGTAGGCCTCGACAGCTTTTGGGCACGGGTACCATTGCCCTATGCCTGCCTACACATTTGAAGCCCTTTCCGCCGACGGCAGCACCCGCAAGGGCGTCATCGAAGCCGATACCGCCAAGGCGGCGCGCGGCGTGTTGCGCGGACAGTCCCTGGTGCCCATGCGGGTGGAGCCCATTTCTGCCGGTGCCAAGGGCGACCCCACGAACACCCAGCGCAGCACCACGCTGTGGAGCGGCCGTGTGTTCAACGCCACGGCCCTGGCCATCTGGACACGCCAGATCGCCGGCCTGGTGGTGTCGGGCTTGCCGCTGGAGCGGGCACTGACTTCCCTGTCCGAGGAGTGCGACGACGCACGCCAGCGCAATCTGGTGGCCGCGCTGCGTGCCGAGGTCAATGGCGGCACCGCCTTTGCCACGGCGCTGGCCCAGCATCCACGGGAATTCAGCGCCACGTACTGCGCCGTGGTGGGCGCAGGCGAGCACGCTGGCAATCTGGGCCAGGTGCTGGAGCGGTTGGCCGACGACCTGGAGCAGAGCCAGGCCCTGAAGTCCCAACTGGTGGGCGCAGCACTCTACCCGGCCATCGTCACCTTGGTGGCCATTGCCATCGTGACATTTCTCCTGGGGTATGTGGTTCCGCAGGTGGCCGAGGTGTTTGCCGGCAGCAAGCGGGCCCTGCCCTTGCTGACGGTGATCATGCTGGGTCTGGGCCACTTTGTTCGCAACCAGGGGTGGATGGCATTGACGGCTATCATATTGATAGCTACAGGAGTCCATTTTGCGCGGGCTAGACCCGCATTTCGCTTAAGGATGGATGCCGCATGGCTGACCTTGCCGGTGCTGGGCAAGTTATCGCGTGGCTACAACGCCGCGCGCTTTGCCAGCACGCTGGCCATGCTGGCGGGTGCGGGCGTGCCCATATTGAAAGCGCTGCAATCCGCCGCCGACACCGTGTCCAACCGCGCCATGCGCGCCGACGCGCTGGACGCGCTGGTGCTGGTGCGCGAGGGCGCACCGCTGGCCTCGGCACTGGCGCAAAAAAAACGCTTTCCCGGGCTGCTGGCCATGTTTGCGCGCTTGGGGGAACAGACCGGCCAGATGCCGGTGATGCTGGAGCGCGCCGCCAGACAGCTCGGCACCGAGGTGCAGCGCCGCGCCCTGCAATTGGCCACGCTGCTGGAGCCGCTGCTGATCGTGGCGATGGGCCTGGTGGTAATGCTCATCGTGCTGGCGGTGTTGCTGCCCATCATCGAAATCAACCAGCTGGTGCGCTGAGTTGTCTATTCAGCTGGCTGGTCGATCTTGTGCAAAAAGGCCAGCGTCACGCGCGGCACCGAGTTGAGCAGCTGGGAAATGTCATCCACATCGTCGGGAATGGCGGGGTTGTCCCACCCCCGCATGGTGTGGCGCGCCAGGCGCACGGCCAGCACCACATTGCGCACGATGGGCTGCTCCGCGTGGCGGTTGTCGGAAATACGCACCAGCAATTCCGGCAGGTGCCATAGCTTCATCAACTCCTGGCGCAGGTCGTCCAGTTCGATATGGAGCACGTTGCGCTGGGCACTGGCGCTGCGCAGCGAAGGATCGTCGCGCTGGGCCTGCGCAATCTGCAGCTGCAGCGTGGGCGCATGGCACCACATCAGCAGTTCGGCAAAGTCGTACAGGAACACTGCCATGCGGATCACGCTGACATCGGTGTCGCCCCGGTGCACCGCAAAACCCTGGGCAAACCGTGCGGCCCGCTCCGCCCGCAACAGCAGCCGCTGCAGCCCCAGCAGGGCCAAGGGTTGGTCGCACAGCCACCGCTCCACCGTCGGTTGCGGCCCGAAATTGCGGAAGAAGGGGGCAATACCCATCATGACCAGCGAGGTGGTCACGCTCTCGGTCTCGGTTGCCTCCTCGCCGCGGCGCTTGCCGGCCGCGTGGGCCAGTAGCTTGAGCGTCATCAAGGGGTCGTTGTCCACCACGCCGGCCAGCGTGGCGGCGTCCACATTGTCCTCGTCGCTGCGCAGGGCTTCCAGGGCCTGCGCCGTGCTGGCCAGCACGGGGATTTCGGCGTCGCGGAAATAGCGCGTCCAGGCCTGCAGATCCGGCAAGGGCGCTGGCAGATGCGCCGCAACCTGGTCAAGGGGCTGGGTGTCCTGGAAAGTGGGTTCAGACATGAACCGAAAGTATCAGTCGCCGCCACCCCAGGGTCAAGCGGGATTACACCCCGTGCGGCGGGGGGCCATGGCGCTCCTGGCGACTTGCCAGGCTGTGGCGCAATTCCGGGCGGGCCCCGGGCACCTGGCGGGGCAAGACACCGCGCAGGCACTGCGGCATGCCCCGCGCGCCGCTGGCACCATAGTCTGACAGCAGAGCGCCACGGACGCGGTCTTGCGGCACGCCGCGTGGCCCGGTGAGGTAGGCAAACAGCGCATCGACCAGGTCTTCCGGTGTCATTCCATGTTGCTGGCCCGTGGCCTGCCACAGCCAGTCGCTCCAGTCCAGAAAGGCCGCAAAGACGGACGGCATGTGCAGCAGCAGGTCCAGCGTGGCGGGAAATCGTCCCGAGTTGGCCACCAGATCCCAGTAGCGTGCCAGGCGCGTGAAGCGCTGCACCGTGGTTGCGTCCACCGCCCCGGTGTGCACGACGGTGTAGGGTGCGTACGCCGCGTACTGCATGCCCCATTCCAGCGTGTGGCGCGCAATGGGCGTACCGCGCAGGCGCTTGAGCACGCCCAGCTGGATTTCATGCGGCCGCAGCGCATGCAGACGGTCAAAGCCCGCTGCGAACCCTGTCAGGGTCTCGCCCGGCAGGCCAAATATCAGGTCCGCATGGAGGTGTGCATGGGTATGCTGCACCAGCCAGGCCAGGTTGGCGACGGTCTTGTCGTTGTCCTGGCGGCGGGAGATGCGGTGTTGCACATCGGCATCGAAGGTCTGTACGCCCACTTCCAGTTGCAGGACCCCGGGTGGAAACTGCACCAGCAGGTCCTTCAGGCGCGCGGGCAGGTGGTCGGGAATCACCTCGAAGTGCAGAAACAGGCCCTCGGTCAGGCGATCGAGAAAGAACTGAAGAATGCGCGCCGAGCTGTCCACCTTGAGGTTGAAAGTGCGGTCCACAAACTTGAAGTGGCGTGCGCCGCGCTGGTACAGCCTGTCCATGGCGGCCAGAAACGCATCCAGCGGAAACGCCCGGGCGGTCTTGTCCAGGGAGCTCAGGCAGAACTCGCAACGAAAGGGGCAACCGCGCGAGGCCTCCACATACACCAGGCGGTGCGCCAGGTCGGTATCGGTGTACAAGCCATAGGGCAGCACAATGTCCGCCAGATCGGGCTGCACGCCGACCACCACCTTCATCAGAGGCGAAGGCCCGTGCAGCAAGGCCCGGCACAGCGCGGGGAAGCTGATGTCCCCCCATCCGGTGATGACATGGTCGGCCCATTGCACGATCTGCTGCGACTCCCACTCGTGGCTCACCTCGGGGCCGCCCAACACGATCTTCACCCCGGGGCACCTCTGCTTGAGCACACGCACGAGTTCGGTGGTTTCGGTCACATTCCAGATGTAGACCCCCAGACCGATGATGCGGGGCCGCAGGGACAGCAACGCGTCGGCCATGTCCTGCACCGGGCGGTGAATGGTGAATTCCCGCAGCGCGGTGTGCTCGGCCAATTCCCCCATGTTGGCCAACACATAGCGCAGCCCCAGGGACGCATGAAGGTATTTGGCGTTCAGGGTACACAGAACGATGTCGGCGCAATCGGCAACCGGGTGCGCATCAACCGGCACGGCGGCTCCATTTCCCAAGGTCCAGGGTGGCCAGCGGACGCTCCACATAGCGCTCAAAAAGGCTCGCAAGCACCACACAGCAGACCCACGATCCCGACATGACCAGTGCCAACTGGAGCGCAGTCGCGCCCCCGGTACGCACCCACAGCGCATTGGCCAGCAGCAAGACGGAAAAGTGAATCAGGAAGAGGGCGTAGGAGCCGCGCCCACCGCGCCGCATCCATCGGGTCAGCACAGGATGGTGCACGGGCACCGATGCCGCGACGGCCTGGCGACTTCTGGCGACACCCAGCCACAGTGCCACCACCAGCGCCAGCGCAATGCGTTCGCGAAAATCCCACGCCAGTGCAAGAGCGCCTACGCTCACCATGGCAAGCAGCAACCTGCCAGCCTGGCGCGCGTGCCCCGCCCACCAGGCGAAGGCACCCATTGCATAGGAACCAAAGAAGTAAAGCGCCCACACATCCCCTTCGGAATGGCGATTGAAGTACAACAGCGAGGCCACTGCAAACGCGGCAACCAGCCATTGCGCCCGCCGGCCCCCCATCCACAACAGCGTGGCCATCAATGCAAACAATTGAAAATCGATGGCCACGTACCAGATGCCCACCGACAGCGGCTCAATGCCCAGGACGTCGTAGGTCAGGGTCGCGTGCGCCAATAGTTGGCCCACACTGGGCGCGGTGGGCACAAATTCGGCCGGCACCCAAGCGCGCGCTACGGCACTGCAGGCCATGGTGAGCAGCAGCGCCGCGCCCAGCGGCAGAATCAGGCGCACAAACCTGCGGGCAATCGAGCGCCAAGGCACCAGAAGCTGCGCATGGCCGTGTGCGGCCAACGAACTGGCAGCGAAGTAACCGCCAATCACCAGAAACACTTGCACCGCCATGCGGGCATATTCGAAAAACCAGTCGGTCACCCGGGGCAAGGCCAGGTCCAGCGCGTCAGCCAGCGGTCCATACACCGTGAAGTGGTGCAGAACGATGAGATGGGATGCAAGCACCTTGGCCACATCAATGTGCAACAGGCGTCGGTGCATGCAACTAGGCTTGGGGCAACACCAAATCGGCCGTCCCGGGACACACGCAGCGGGCAAACTCCCGGGTCGTATCGATGCAGCCCCCGGCAACGGTATAGACGCCACGCGGCTCGCGGTAGTGGGCCATGTGCGCAACAATGCGTGCCACTTCAGACGCATCCTGGCGGGACTGGACGACCCGACGCGCCACCTCGTCCTCGTCAATGCGCTCATCCCCTTCGGCGTCGCGGTACAAACCGTGGCGCCAATGGTAGATCTCCAGGCACTTATCGGTCAGCGTGTAGGGTTGATCGCGCTTCCAGAAATTGTTGAACAGTCCGCTGCCCAGGTACATCACCCACGAGCCTTCAAAACCAGACGCGTCGGCCGACGCCTCATCCGGATTGCGAAACCAGGTGCGGTCCCCCGGCACAAAATAGCCAGGCGGCAAGGGTGCCTCCATGGAACCCTGCTCATGCAAAAACACGTCGTGGAACTTGCCGGACTTGATCGGGTGGCGGGTCCACAGGGCTTGCAACTGCGCGTACAGGGGGGGATTGCAGCGCGCCAATTCCTGCGCAATCCCCAGCAAGATGATGTACTCCGAGGCCCGGTAGCAGGAAAACGCGTACACCGATCCGGACAGGTCGGGTTGCGTGGCCATTTCCAGAGCCTGGATCAGCGAAACTCCCTCCCGCGTGGCAAAACCCCGGTCTTCGTCGTAGGTCCAATAGTCCTGCGGGCGTTCGGCCTCACTCGTGTGAAATGCCAGCATCGTCTTGCGCGCCGCTTGCACGATGTTGATGCGAATCCGCACCGCACTGACCCACTCGTCCACGCTGGGAAACACGAAGGCCACCGGCCCCATCAGCATGGACACGACAATCTCGCGCGTCAGGTCTTCGGCGCGGCCCGTGGTGTCCAGCCCCAGTGTGCGAGAGAGTTCCAGCGTGTTGAACCCGGGTGCCCAGGCAGCCACCTGCCCGGCCCGCAGCCGCAGCGACAGGCCGGCGGTGGGGCCCTGCCCGACCCGCTCGGCGACCACCGAAGGCAGCAGATCCTGCAAACCGAACCGGGCAAGCACACCGTTGGCGGCCAGAACCGGGTCCCCCTCTGCGATGCCGTTGACCAGGCAACCGCACACGGGCGGCGGCGCAGCGCCGCCCAGGTGGCCTATCGGAAAATTCTTGCTGCGCACGCGTTTGCCCCACGGGATTCAAGCGAGCAATATAACCCACAAACTAATGAGGGTTTTTCCCAATACCGCTACTGTGCAAGCACCTGCTCCAGAAAGCGCACCGTGGCATAAAACTCATAGTCCGCGTTGGCCTTGCGCCGAAAGCCATGGCCTTCGTTGTCAGCCAACAGGTACCAGACCGGCACGCCGTTCTTGCGCACGGCAGTCACCATCTGCTGCGCTTCGGTGTAGGGCACGCGGGGATCATTCTTGCCCTGCACCACAAACAGTGGCACGGTGATGGCCGCGGCGTGGTTCAGCGGCGCAATCTGTTCGTGAAAGGCCCGCATCGCGGGGTCGCGCTCGTCGCCGTACTCCACGCGGCGCAGGTCGCGCCGGTAGCTCTCGGTGTTATTCAAAAAGGTGACGAAATGGCTAATGCCCACCACGTCAATGGCACCGCGTATCAGCGGGCTGTAGTCCACCGCAGTGGCCAGACTCATGTAGCCGCCATAGCTGCCACCGGACACCACGACGCGTTTGGCATCCAGATCTGCCTGGGTGGCGATCCACCGCAGGAATGCCCCGCCGTCCTTGACCGAGTCCTTGCGCTTGAACCCGTTGTCCAGGTCCAGATAGGTTTTCCCGTACCCATGGGACCCCCGCACATTGGGCATCAGGACGGCAATCCCCATCTCATTGAGGAAGTAGTTGTAGCGGCCCATGAAGCGCACGGTGGACTGGCCCTCGGGTCCGCCGTGAAAGTTGACCAGAACCGGCCGCTTGCCGGGGAACTTGGCTGCGTCGGGCCGAAACAGCCAGGCGCTGATGGCCAGGCCGTCAAAGCTGTTGATCTGCACGAGCTCGGGGCTGGCAAAGGTGTCGGGGTGCACCCCCGCAGCTGCAGCGGCAGTGGTCCAGCGCTCGGTCTTGCCGGTGTCGGCGTCCCATGTGTAGACGTCACCCGGACTTTGGGGGGAGTTCAACGAGAACGCCAGGATGTTGCGGCGCGTTTCATGCCAGCGCCCACCACCCAGGGCCCCCACCGCAAGCGCGGGACGCTCCAGTTCCTTGCTGGTAGTGGCGTCAAACACGTGCATCTCGTCGCGCCCGTTGGCGTTGGCCACCGCCATCAGGCGCTGGCCATCGGAGGACAGCGCGAAGTGTTCGATGTCCCAGGGAATGTGGCGGGACAAGACGGTCAGTGCCTTAGAGCGCCGGTCATATACCGCCAACTCGGAAAACTCTCCACCCTGGTTCGTGGTGAGAAACAACCGCTGCTGGTCCGGGCTCCAGGCAAAACCGGTATAGCCCGCCGCCACATCCCCCGCCTTGGGCAGGATTTTTTCGCGCGCACCGGTCTTGGCATCAATCAGATAGACATCCGAATCATTGCGCGTGCGGTACTGCTGTGCGGCAATGGTGCCGTCATCGGGGCTAAAGCGAAAATCACCCCAGCCGCCACCGGGCAAGTCCACCAGCCGCACCTTCTTGTGCGGCTCCAGCGGGTCTAGCAGGCTGAGCACCGTGCGCACCTCCGTGCGGCTGCCCCCCTGCGCAGTCTTGTCCAGGGGGACCGCGTGCAGCAGCACGCGATCGCCCGCGCGGGTCCAGGTGTAGCCGCTGCGCTCGTCCGCACTGGACAGGAGCGTGGACTTGCGCGTGTCCAGGTCCATGCGAAAAATCTGGGTCGCCTCGTTGCCACCCGCATCGCGTCCATACACGATGAACTGGCCGCCGCGCGGCGCAAACGACGCCGACGACACGTTGTCAGCGAAGTCCGTGATCCGCTCCAGCTTTCCGCCCGGTGCCTTGAGCCAATAGATCTGGGCCATATTGGCCCCCTGTTCGCGGTGGCGCACCAGCATGGAGCGCTCGGTGGGATGCCAATCCACAAAGCCAAAGCCACGGAACTCGGTGTAGAGCGCAACCTTGTCGGCAATTGCCTTTGGTATGGCAGGAATACCGTCGGCCAGCAAATTCGAATTGGGCTGCACCACCTCTAGCGCACACACAGCGGTCAGACTCAGCGCCAGGGCAGTGCCCACAAACAGGTGTCTCATTCCTTTGTCCTCGTTGTATTTGGGTGGGCAACGAGCACCCCAATTCGTCGCGTTGCCGGGGGCCGAGAGTATCGCCAATTCGCGGTAAGCGCCATTCAACCAGGAAAAACGGCAGACCGTCACACGCCCACGCGCTCGGTCACAAACCGGGTGCACGGGCGATGGTGCCTGTCTACAGTACGCAGCCATCACCCAAGGAGAGCACCATGCACACCCCATTCCACACGACATTGATTGGCCTTTTCATCGGAGCAGGCATGGCGTTGGCCTGCCTGAGCAGCGTCGTGGTCGGCATGCAGCGCCCCACGGAAATCGCCCGGCAGTCCATCACATTGCCGACCGTGGTGGTGATTGCGCGCAAGGCATCGGAGCCGCACACCACTGCGCAGTCCAGGGCAACTGTCGCGAAAAACGGCTAAGCTTGCGCTCCCTCGCCCCCTCCTCTTTCGATTTCCCCACGGAGAATCCCATATGTTGCGACCCCTGTTCCTCGCCGTTGCACTGGTTGCTGGCCTTAGCGCCTGCAACAAGCTTCCTGGTAACGAGGACAAGAAGGATGCCAATGCCGCCCCCGCCCGACTGCAAGTGGGCAGCGAAGACGTCCTGACCATTTCTGCCAATATGCTCGCGTCCGGACCGGTGGTGACAGGCTCCATCCAGCCCGAGCGCCGGGCCGACTTGCGGGCCGAAGTATCCGCCGTGGTACTGGAGGTCCTCAAGGAAAACGGCGACGCGGTCCGCCGGGGAGACGTACTGGTGCGCATGGACCAGACCGCCATCCGGGACAACCTGAACTCTGCCCAAGACAATGCCCGCAACGCCGCGCAGTCGCTGGACCAGGCCGAGCGCAACCTGCAGCGCCTCAAGACCCTGCGCGCTTCGGGCATGACCTCGCTGCAGGCCCTCGACGATGCCGAGGTGCGCCGCAACGGTGCCCAAAGCGAGTTGTCCGCCTCCAATGCCCGCGTGGTCACGGCGCGCCAGCAACTGGAACGCACGCTGGTGCGCGCCCCTTTCGACGGGGTGGTCAGCGACCGCAAGGTGTCCGCCGGGGACACGGCCTCAATCGGCAAGGAGTTGCTCAAGGTCATTGATCCCTCCAGCATGCGTTTTGCCGGCCGGATTTCTGCGGACAAGGTCAGCCTGGTCAAGGTCGGCCAGTCGGTGAGTTTTCGCATCAACGGTTACGGCAATCAGGAGTTCCACGGCAAGGTCACCCGCATGGACCCCAGCGCCAATGACGTGACACGGCAGGTAGAGGTGCTGGTGGGCTTTGCCGACGCCAATCAGCCCCGCGTGGCGGGCTTGTTTGCCGAGGGCAACATCGCGGCGGAGAAAGCCATGGCGATCACGCTGCCAGACTCGGTCATGGTCAAGGCCGGGGACAAGGTCTCGGCGTGGCGCATCAAGGACAAGAAGCTCAACAAGGTTGACCTGGCGCTGGGTGCGCGCGATGCCCGCACCGGCTTCTACGAAGTGCGCAGTGGGCTCACCCACGGCGACATCGTGTTGCGCAACCCCAGTTCCAACTTCAAGGAGGGGCAGGAGGCCGAAATGCTGGCCGGAAAACCCACGGTGGCCGGTTCGGCACCTGCGCAAGGAACCTAAGCATGTTTCTGTCCAATTTCAGCGTCAGGCGCCCGGTCGCTACCATTGTCCTGATCATTGCACTCATGGCCATGGGCCTGTTGGCCCTGAACAAGTTGCGGGTCAACCAGAACCCGGATGTGGAGATTCCGGGCATTCAGGTGTTCATCAACTACCCCGGAGCGTCACCCGATTCGGTGGAGCGTGAAATCGTCAATCGGCTGGAAAAATCCTTCCAGAGTATCTCGGGTGCCAAGGAGGTGTATTCCACCGCCAAGGAAGGCAACGCCAGTTTCTGGATAGAGTTTGCCTTCAACAAGAACATGATCGAGGCGGCGGACGACGTGCGCACCGTCATTTCCGGCGTGCGCTACAAGCTGCCCACCGAAATTCGCGAGCCCATCGTTCGCCATTTCGATCCTGCGGCACAGCCCATCATGAACATGGCGCTGTCTAGCAGCAAGCAAGGCCATGCCGAGATTTCCCGCCTGGCCGAGGACGTGCTGGCCGACAAGCTGCGGGCCGTCGCAGGCGTTGCCACGGTCAACGTCAACGGCTCACTCAAGCGCGAGTTGTCGGTGCTGCTGCGGGCCGACCGGTTGCGCGAACACAATGTGTCGGTCGGTGAGGTGGCTGCCGCGTTGCGGGCGCAAAACACCAACGCCCCGGTGGGCAAGGTACTGAGCACGCTGGACGAAGAGAGCATCCGGCTGGTGGGGCGCATCGAATCACCGCAAGAGTTCGGCGGCATCGTGGTCAAGCGCGTGGGCACGCAGGTGGTGCGCCTGTCCCAGGTGGCCACCATTGCGGATGGCTACGCCGACCTCAATGGTTTCAGCATTCGCAGTGGCAAACCCAACATTGGCATTTTTGTGGTGCGCGCACGCGAAGCCAGCACCGTGACCGTGGCCGAAAAAATCCGCAAACTGGTGGAAGAAGTCAACAAGGAATTTGCCAAGGAAGGCAATGGCACCCAACTCGAAATCACCCGCGACGGTGGCCTGGACGCCCAGCGCAGCCTGAACAATGTGATCGAATCCCTGGTTTTGGGCGCGTGCCTGACCATCTTCGTGGTCTATGCATTCCTCAATTCGTGGCGCTCCACCCTGATCACGGCCTTGAGCCTGCCCACGTCGGTGATTGCCGCCTTCATTGCGGTATGGCTATGCGGGTTCACACTGAACTTCATGACGCTCCTGGGGCTGTCCCTGGCCATTGGCGTGCTGATTGACGACGCCATCGTGGTGCGGGAAAACATCGTGCGCCACATGCAGCGCGGCTCGGACCGGCGCACCGCGTCTCTGGAGGGCACGGCCGAGATTGGTCTGGCCGTGGCGGCCACCACGTTCTCCATCATTGCCGTGTTCATTCCCGTGGCGTTCATGCCCGGTGTGTCAGGCGAGTGGTTTCGGCCCTTTGCACTGACGGTGACCTGCTCGGTCCTGGTGAGTCTGGCCATTTCGTTCACGCTGGACCCCATGCTGTCGGCCTATTGGGGTGACCCACCGGACCACCACACCGCACCCAAGAAGGGTTTTGAGGCAGTGCTGGCCCGCTTTAACACCTGGTTTGACCACCAATCCGACCGCTATGGCAATGTGATTGCCTGGGCGCTGCACCACCGGCGGTGGATGGCGATCATCGCCGTCTCCAGCCTGGTCATCGCAGTAGTCCTGCAGGTCAAGTTGGGGGGCACGGCCTTCCTGCCGGCGTCGGACTCGGGCAATCTCATGATCGAGGTGCGCACACCGCCGTCCTCGTCGCTGGAATATGCACGCCTGAAGATGGAGCGTGCTGCCGAACTGGCCCGCACTCTGCCCGAGACCAAGGACACCAACAGCAACATCACCTCCGCCGGCGGGCGCATCTACATCGACATCGGCAAGCGCCACACCCGCAAGCGCTCGGCCAAGGAGATCGCCACCGAGCTGCGGGGAAAAGTGCGCAGCCTGGTTGGCGCGGAATACACGGTGATGGATGACCTGAACAACGGCGCACGAAAACCCATCCAGATTGACTTCACCGGGCCGGATTCACGCAAGCTGCTCGAAATTACCAGCGCCTACATGGACAAGCTGCGCCAGATTCCAGGCGCGGTGGACGTGGGCCTGTCACAGCAAGACCCCAAGAAGGAGCTGACGATTGAGCTCAACCGCAGCCTGGCCAACTCCATGGGCATTTCGGCCAACGACGCGGCCCAGACCCTGCGCGTGGCGTTTGCGGGCATCGAGGTGGGCGACTGGGTGGACCCCACCGGGGAAACCCGGGACGTGGCACTGCGCCTGCACCCGGATGACCGCGTCAGCAAGGAGAACATTGAGCGCCTGCCGATTGCCATCGCTGGAACCAATGTCATGGTGCCGCTGGAACAAATTGCCACCATCAGCATGGGCAAGGGGCCATCGGGCATTGAACACGCCAATGGCAAGCGCACGATCACCGTGTCGGCCAATGCCCAGGGGCGCTCCAACGGCGAGGTCACTGACGACGCCATGAAGCTGGCCAAGAGCTTTGACTACCCACCGGGCTATGGTCTCTCCCTGGGCGGTGCCGGGCAAGACCAGAAGGAGCTCTTCACCGAAATGCTGATTGCCCTGCTCTCTGGCATTGGTCTGATGTACCTGATTCTGGTGATGCAGTTTGGCTCTTTCACCGCCCCACTGGGGGTGATGCTGTCGCTGCCACTGTCCCTGATCGGCGTGGTGCTGGCCCTGCTGGTGACGCGCGGAACGCTCAACCTGATGAGCTTTATCGGCATCATCATGCTCATGGGCCTGGTGGCCAAGAACGCGATTTTGCTGCTGGACGCTGCCCGCAAGAAAGAGGCCGAGGGCGTGGACCGCGAAGAGGCCCTGATGCACGCCGGGCGGGTGCGCCTGCGCCCCATTCTGATGACCACCTTCGCCCTGATTGCCGGCATGCTGCCCGTGGCGCTGGGTTTGGGAGAAGGCGGCGAGTTCTACCAGCCGCTGGCCGTGGCCATCATTGGCGGCACCATCACCTCCACCCTGCTCACGCTCCTGGTGGTGCCCACCTTCTATGACAGCATCGAGATCGCCCGCGACCGCATGCTGGCCAAGTTTCGCGGGCGTTTGCAATACCGCAATGGCCTGTTGGCCTTCCTGCAAACCTTTGTGGAGGCGATTCTGACGTTGCTGATGCTGCGCGCCGTGTACCGCCTCGCGGCCCGCCTCGCGGCCCGCCTCCTGGCCCGGGCAAACGGTTCCCGGCGCGGGGCACCGGCAGCCACCCTCTGAGGGCAACCCACCGCCGCGCGGAGCAGCGGGGTTTAAAACGGAATATCGTCGTCCATGTCATCAAAGTCGCTGGCCGGGCGAGGGGGTGGTGCCTGGCGCGCAGCGGGAGCCGCTGCGGCGGCGCGGGGTGCTGCCGCCGGCGCGGCGCGGCGGGGCGCACTTTCGTAGCCACCGTCGTCCCCTCCAGCGGGCTCGCCCATGCCCTCGCGGCCGCCGAGCATCTGCATTTCATTGGCGATGATGTCGGTGGCATATTTTTCAATGCCGTCCTTGTCGGTGTATTTGCGGGTCTTGATGCGGCCCTCCACATAGACGGAGCGCCCTTTTTTCAGGTACTGGCCAACAATTTCGGCCAGCTTGCCAAAGAAGGTGACACGGTGCCACTCGGTCTCTTCGACCATCTCGCCGGACTTGTTCTTGTATTTGCTGCTGGTGGCAATCGTGATATTGGCCACCGGCTCGCCGCTGGGCATGTAGCGGATTTCCGGGTCACGCCCCAAATTGCCGACCAGTATGACTTTGTTTACGGATGCCATGGTGTTCCTAATGGGTTGGGGCCAGTGGTCGTTTGCCGCGCTGGCGGCGCACGCTCCGGCAGGGTCTCAGAGTAGGGGGAGTTTAGCCGCCCTTGGGGGCCTTCATGGGCCAGGCCACGACCAGCCATGCCAGCATGGCCGCTGCACAGACACCAAACAGGGCCTGGGGTCCTGCGCCCTTGACCAGCCAGCCACCCAGCGCCCCGCCGGTAAAAAGTCCCAGCGATTGCAAGCTGTTGTAAACCCCCAGCGCCGCCCCCCGTGCGTTGCCTGGGGCAATGCGTGAGGCCATGCTGGGCTGGCTTGCCTCCAGCACGTTGAAGCCGCAGAAAAACACGAACAGCAGCAGCCCCAGCTCCATCACCGTGGGATGGCCCGACGCCACACCCAGCAAGCCCAGCTGCACCAGGCCGATCAACCCCACCGAAGACAGAAAAACGGCCCGCAGATAGCCACGGCGTTCCAGGGGAAACAGCGTCGCCCCCATGACCACAAACGATCCCAGCACCGCAGGCAGGTAGACCCACCAGTGGTGCTCCTTGACCAGCCCGGCCTGCACCAGCAAGGTGGGCAGGGCTACCCACATACCCAGTTGCACGGCATGCAGCACAAACACCCCCACGTACAGGCGCAACAAGGCCGGATGGCGCAGCACAGCGGCCACGCTTTCGGACAGGCGGACCACACCATGGTCCGCGTGCCGGGTGGGCTCTGGCGGAACCCACCATAGCACCGTGGCAATACCGGCCAGAGCCAAAACAAAAGTGAGCGCAAACATGCCACTCAGGCCCAGCAGCGTGTTCAGCAAAGGCGACAAGACCAGCGAGACCGAAAACACCAGGCCGATGCTGGCCCCCACAATGGCCATGGCCTTGGTGCGCACCGCGTCCCGCGTCTGGTCCGCCAACAGGGCCGTGACCGCCGCCGAAATGGCCCCCGCGCCTTGCAACGCCCGCCCGGCCAGCAGCCAGGCCATGGTAGGGGCCAGGGCGGCGATGGCACTGCCCAGAGCAAAGATGACCAGGCCAATCACCATGACCCGCTTGCGGCCATACCGGTCGGATGCCGCCCCAAACGGCAGTTGCAACAGCCCCTGCGTCAGGCCATAAATACCCATGGCCAGCCCCACCAGGGCCGGATCATCCCCGCCCGGGTACTTGCGCGCCTCCAGCGAAAACACCGGCAACACCAGAAACAGGCCCAGCATGCGCAACGCAAAAATCATCGCCAGGGAGGCGCTGGAGCGACGCTCCTGCGCGGTCATGGCGGTGGAAACGGGGAGAGCCCCGGCGCTCGGGGACACAGAAGTAGTCGAAGACAAGGCGGATGAGGGTGGGCTGGCGGAAAGAGCAGCATTGTCGCGCATCCCCCGCATTGAATGCATCGCACGCAACGATCGCTCTCAATCGCACCTGGAAATCTGCCGGACAATAAGCCGGTGACCCGCATCGCCGTCATCGACTTCGAAACCACCGGCCTGTCCCCCGCCATGGGTGACCGCGCCACCGAGGTGGCCATCGTCATGCTGGAGGGCGGCGAGGTGGTGGGGCGCTTTCAGAGCCTGATGAATGCGGGGGTGCGGATTTCATCGTTCATCGAATCGTTCACCGGCATCAGCAACGCCATGGTCCAGGCCGCACCACCCGCAGCCGAAGTCATGGCGGCGGCCAGCCGCTTTGTCGGCGACGCGCCCATGGTCGCGCACAACGCCTCATTTGACCGGCGCTACTGGGCGGCCGAGCTGGCCCGCCTGGACCTGCCCGCGCCGCAACCCTTTGCCTGCACGGTGCTGCTGTCGCGCCGGCTCTATCCAGAGGCCCGCAGCCACTCACTGGGTGCCCTGGCCGCCCTGCACCAGCTACCCAGCGCTGGGCGTGCCCACCGCGCACTGGCCGATGCCGAAGTGGCCGCCGCACTGCTGCTCCGCATCCAGGCCGACCTGTGCCAACGCT
>CAZDDK010000034.1:0-690 GCA_964504185.1 uncultured Rhodoferax sp.
GCCCAGACCGCGCTGTGGACCATCACGCAAGCCATGCTGCGCTGGATGGCGCCGTTCCTCAGCTTTACCGCCGAGGAGGCCTGGAGCGTGCTGGGTGCCGAGGGCAAGACGCCTACCGCAACCCAGGAATCCATCTTCCTGGACACCTACCTTGACCTGCCCGCGCCCGACGTGGACCTGCTGGCCAAGTGGAGCCGCATCCGCGAGATCCGCGAGCAGGTCAACAAGGACATTGAGGCCGTGAGCGCTGCGGGGCAGCTGGGCTCCAGCCTGCAGGCCACGGTGCAACTCACGGTGCCGGCCGACGATTTGCCCTTGCTGTCCAGCCTGGGAGACGATCTGAAGTTTGTGTTCATTACGTCAGCTATCGAATTGATAGCTGGAGAGTCAGTATCTGCGCGGGCTAGTGCCTCAAATTCCTCAAAATGCGAGCGCTGCTGGCACTACCGCGACGACGTCGGCCAGGACAGCGCCCACCCCACGCTGTGTGGCCGCTGCACCAGCAACCTGTTTGGCGCGGGGGAAACCCGGGTCTGCGCATGACGCGCCGAGAATCCAGCAGGAGCCTGCTGCAGTGGCTGGGCCTGGCCTTCATCATCATCCTGGTGGACCAGTTCACCAAGGTGCTGGTGGTGGGCTACTACCACCTGCACGAGAGCACCACCGTCACCAGTTTCTTCAACGTGGTGC
>CAZDDK010000034.1:700-19930 GCA_964504185.1 uncultured Rhodoferax sp.
TGCGCTGGCATAACACGGGGGCGGCGTTTTCCTTTCTTGCGGATGCCTCGGGCTGGCAGCGCTGGTTTTTCACTGGCGTCGCAGCGGTGGCATCTGGCGTGATCATCTGGATGCTGCGTTCCCACCCCGGCCAGAAACTGTTCAGTTTTGCCTTGGCCTGCATCTTGGGAGGCGCGATCGGCAATGTGATCGACCGCATCGTGCACGGCTACGTGGTGGACTTTTTGGACTTCCACTGGAGCTGGCTGGCACCCATGTTCCACGGCGGACACTTCCCGGCGTTCAACGTGGCCGACAGCGCCATCACCATCGGTGCCGCCTGCCTGATCCTGGACGAGCTGTTGCGGGTGCGCAAGAGCTAAGTCAGAACAAGTAGCCCGCAGACAAAACCTGCTCGCTCATCCAGATCGACTGGTCTGCCGAACCCTGGTACACCGGCACGCGGTTGAGTACGCCGTAGGCCCACTTCTGCGTGAGTTCCATGTAAATGGACTTGTAGACACGGTAGCGCAGCCCGACCTCGACGCCTGCAGTCCAGCCGTTGAGCTGCCACCAGTCGTCGCGGCCGGTGCAGCAAATCCTTTCGCTCTTGGGGCCGACCTCGTTGGTGCGCCCCAGGATCGTGTTTTCGGCATGGGGCAGCAAAATGCCCGCGCCCACGCGGCTGATGCCCTGCAGGTGGCCGGTTTGCTGCGCTGGGCCTGCCAGATGGTGCAGCCACACGGCGTTGAGCATGATGTGGTTCAGGCCGTTGTGCAGGGCGTAGTCAAAGGTCTGCGCGTCCAGCACCCTCGGTGCATTGACGGCTTGGCCGTTGATGACGCCGGTGACCTGCGCCACCTGGTTGCCGTTGGTGTTGTACTTGCTGTGGTCCAGCGACAGCTCGATCGCAAAGGTCTTTTCCGGGTTCATGAACTTGCCCACCCGCACGTTTTCCTGCGGGTCGGTCCAGTTCAACTGGGTCAACGAGCGCAGCGAGTGCTCAACGGTTGCCGGAAAGTCACTGGCCGCCACCTGGCGCACGGTGAAGTCGTTGCCCAGGCCGGGCTGCGAGACATGGATGTCCGAGGGCGCGTAATGCTGGCGGCTATAGCCCCACGAGGCATACCAGCTGCCTTCCTCACGCACGGTGCGGTCCCCCTTCTTCTCCGACGCGGTTGGGTTGGTCGGTGCGGGATCGGCTGGTTGGGAAAAGCTGGGGGAGGTGAAAAACAGGCTGGCGGCGCACAGCGCCACGGCCCGCAGGGCCAATGCGGTGGAGGAGGTCATAGGGGACCCATTTTACCTGCCCCCTTCAGGCGGCCACCTACACTCAAAGCGTGAGGATGGTGCAGCCCGTGGTCTTGCGCGCCTCCAGGTCGCGGTGCGCCTGTTGCACGTTTTCCAGTGCATAGCGCTGGGCAATGTGGACTTTGACCTTGCCGCTGCCCACCACCTCGAACAGGTCATCGGCCATGGCCCGGGTGCTCTCACGGGTAGCGATGTGGGTGAACAGGGTCTGGCGGGTCACATAGAGGGAGCCCTTGGAACCCAGGGCGCCCGGAGCAAAGGGTGGCACCGCGCCAGACGCGTTGCCAAAGCTGGCCATCAGCCCAAACGGGGCCAGGCAGTCCAGCGACTTGTCCCAGGTGTCCCTGCCCACGGAGTCGTACACCACCTTCACGCCCCGGCCATCGGTCAATTCCCGAACCCGCGCGGCAAAATCATCTGCTACGTAATTTATAGCAGCATAAGCACCATTTGCGCGGGCTAGATCGCATTTTTCCTCTGAACTCGCAGTCCCGATCAGACGCAGGCCCATGGCCTTGGCCCACTGGCAGGCGATCAGCCCGACACCGCCCGCAGCGGCATGAAACAGCACGAAGTCCCCTGGATGCAGCCCGCCTTGGGGCAGGGTTCTCTTCAACAGGTACTGGGCCGTCAGCCCCTTGAGCATCATGGCGGCACCGGTATCGAAGTCAATGGCATCGGGCAGTTGGCACACGCACTGGGCTGGCATGACCCGCACGTCGCAATAGGCACCAGGCGGCTGGCTGGCATAGGCGGCCCGGTCGCCCACGCGCAGGTGGGTGACGCCCTCGCCCACCGCTTCGATGACGCCCGCCCCTTCCATGCCCAACCGGGCTGGCAAGGGCAGTGGATACAGGCCGCTGCGCTGGTACACGTCGATGAAATTCAGGCCCACGGCCTTGTGGCGGATGCGGATTTCGCCGGGGCCGGGATCGCCCACGCTGATGTGCACCCGCGTGAGTTGCTCGGGGCCTCCGTGCTGGTCAATCTGGATGGCGCGGGACGGGGTGGTGCTCACGGTGTTCTCCGGTGGTGAGGGGGCAGACCGATTGGTCTGCGCGCCGCCATGGTGCCACGAAATGCCCCTGCGTGCGCACTGCCGGTGGTTGCCCTTGTACAGTGCTGCCATGCCTCCACGCTTGACACCCACCGCTGCGGCGCTGCTCATCATCCCTCCCATGCTGTGGGCGGGCAATGCCGTGATGGGGCGCATGGTCAGCCCCCTGATTTCGCCCATGCTGCTGAACCTGCTGCGCTGGGTCCTGGCCTGTGTGGTCCTGCTGCCGCTGGCCGCCGGGGTGCTGCGCCGGGACAGCCCGCTGTGGTCCCAGTGGCGCCGCTTTCTGCTCATGGCGCTCTTGAGCACCAGCGGCTATAACGCCCTGCTGTATCTGGCACTGGCCACCTCCACGCCCATCAACGTCACGCTGGTGGGGGCCAGCACCCCGGTGTGGATGCTGCTGTTCGGGCGATTTTTCTTTGGCCAGTCCATCACCATCCGCCAATGGGTGGGGTCCGTGTTGTCCATCGCCGGGGTGACGCTGGTACTGTGCCGGGGCCAGTGGGAACTGCTGCTGGGGCTGCAGCTGGTTGCAGGTGACCTCTATGTATTGATGGCCAGCATGGGCTGGGCCTACTACAGCTGGATGCTGGCCCACCCCACACCCGAGTCCGCGTCATTGCGAACCGACTGGGCGGCCTTTCTGCTGGCGCAAGTGGTGTTTGGCCTGGCGTGGTCGGTGCTGTTTGCGGGCGCGGAATGGGCGCTGACCGATGTCCGCCTGCAGTGGAGCTGGGCGTTGGCGGGTGCGCTGGGGTTCATTGCCATCGGCCCGGCCGTGATTGCCTACCGCGCCTGGGGTGCCGGGGTGGCGCGCGCCGGTGCGGCCGTGGCGGGGTTCTTCATGAACCTCACCCCGCTGTTTGCGGCATTGCTGTCATTGGCCTTTCTGGACGAGGCACCCCACCTGTTTCACGCCGCTGCCTTCTTGCTGATTGTGTCGGGCATTGTGCTGTCATCGCGGCAATAGCGCTTCCAGCGCGGCAGCGGGAGCGGGCCGGGCAAACAGATAGCCCTGGTACAGGGTACACCCCTGTTGCGCCAGCAAGTCCTTTTGGGCCACGGTTTCCACGCCCTCGGCAATCACCTCCAGGCCCAGGCTGCGCGCCATGCCCACGATGGTTTGCACGATCAGGCCGTCACTGTGGCGCACGCCCAGGTTGTGCACGAAGCTCTGGTCGATCTTGAGCTGGTCCAGCGGCAAACGCGTGAGGTAGGCCAGCGAGGAGTAGCCCGTTCCAAAATCGTCCACCGAAAACTGCACGCCCCGGTCCTTCAACAGCCCCATCTTGGCCACGCAATCGTCCACGTTGTCCAGCATCAGAGACTCGGTCAGTTCCAGCTTGAGCAAATGCGCAGGCGCACCCGTGTCCTGCAAGGCTTTGGAAACTTGTTCTACAAAATCGCCCTGGCGAAACTGGCGCGCGCTGACGTTGACCGACAGTTGCAAGCAGCGCAACCCGTCACTGCGCTGCCAGGCGGCCAACTGCTGGCAGGCGGTGTGCAGCACCCATTGGCCGATGGGCAGAATCAGCTCGCTCTCCTCGGCCACGGGGATGAATTCCGCCGGGGACACCATGCCCCGCTGCGCATGGTTCCAGCGCAGCAGGGCTTCGGCTCCCACCATGCGCCCCTGCAGCGTGAACTGGGGCTGGTAGTGCAGCTGCAATTCGCCGCGCTGCAAGGCCGTGCGCAAATCGGCCTCCAGCTGCGCGCGCGCACTGATGGTGGTCTGCATCTGCGGGTCAAAGAAGCACAGCGCATTGCCCCGGCGGGCCTTGACCTGGTACATGGCAATGTCGGCCTGCTTGAGCAGTTCCGGCGCACCGGCTGCGCCTGGACCGAACAATGTGGCCCCCAGGCTGCAGGTGGCGTGGTGGGGGCGACCCGCCAACTCATAGGGCTGGTTCAGGTGGGCCAGCATCTTGTCTCCAATCTGCTGCGCCAACTGGGCCGCGTGGGCCGCCTCGGGGGACAATTCCAAGAGCATGACCACAAACTCGTCCCCGCCCAGGCGGGCCACCGTGTCCGCGTCGCGCACGCAGGATTTCAGGCGCAACGCCACCTGCTGCAGCAGATGGTCGCCCACCTCGTGGCCCATGGTGTCGTTGACCACCTTGAAGTGGTCCAGATCCAGGAACAACAAGGCTCCCAGCAGGTTCGAGCGCGACGCCGCCACCGTGGCCTGGGTCAGGCGGTCCAGCAGCAGCCGCCGGTTGGGCAATCCGGTCAGGGTGTCATAAAACGCCAGGGTTTCGATTTCGGCATTGGCGCGGCGCAGGGCTGTCACATCGTGGTAGGTGATGACGACGCCCCCGTCGGGTGTGCCGCGTTCGGTAATCTGGATGTGGCAGCCATTGGGCAGTATCTGCTCGTGGGGTTCGTCGGCACCCATGTGCAGGCGCAGGCGCTCTTCTACCCAATGCTGCAGCTCCGCATCACTGGCACCGGGCAGGTGAAAGCGCGACGTGGTCTCCAGCACCTGGCGAAACGCCATCATTGGCACCAGGGTGCCCTCCAGCCAGGGGAAAATTTCCTCAAACCGCCGGTTCCACTGCACGACCCGCTTCTGGGCGTCCAGCAGCACAAAACCACTCACCATGGACTCCAGCGCCTGGTCCAGCACGTCCTTGGCCTGCGCAATGGCCAGCCGGGCCGTGGTAATGCGGTTCAAATACACCACCGAGAAGCCGCCCACCAGCCACAGCAGCAGACAAAACACCGACACAGTGACAACCACCCCTTTGCGGTCGGCGCGCCAATGCAGCAGGGCCGCGTCCAGGGGGATGCTGGCCGATATCCAGAGATCGCGGTAGATTGCCGGGCGTGTCACCACCACGGCCGGCTGGCCGCTGACGCGCGCGGCTGCCAATAGCTCCCCTTTGCCGGGTGGGTGCACGCCCAGCGCCGGTGCCGCCGCAAAGCCGTCACGCACGCCCTGCGACGGAAAACCAAACAGCAACTGTCCGTTGCCACGCTCCAGCGTCACTTCCAACGCGGCGATGTCTGTTCCCTGCATCAATACCGGGGAGAGCATGGCGGTGGCCACTTCGGCCACCGCCAGCACGCGCGTACCATCTGCCATGCGGATGGCGCGCCCGAAATACAGTACCTGCTCCGACGATGAAAAGCTCACCGTGGGCGCACTGATCTTCAATGTGGACAGGGGCTGGGACAGCACCTCCGCCATAAAGCCCTGGGGCAGCTCGGGTGCGCCCGAGTCGCCCAACGGTTGCGAAGACGCCAATACCCGCCCGCGCTCATCCAGCACGGCCACCAGGCGCACCATTAAGTTTTGGCGTGTAGCGCTGCGCAGCAACTGGCTGGCAGCAACGGAATCCACCCATGCGGGCATCTTGGAGGAGAGTTCCAGCAGCTCATCGGTGCCTGCCAACAGCAAGTCAATGGCGAGCAGGGACCGGTTGAGTGCGGCCTCCGCGCCGGCCATGAAGCGCAACGCCTGCGCGTGGCTGTCGGCCAGCGCGCTCTGCCGGCCATGCCAGACCTGGTAACCGGCACCGGCCCCCATGGCTGCTGTGAGCAAGGCCACCAGCCCCCACACCACACCGTGAATGCGCCCCAGCGTACCGCCCATCACGGCCCCGTGGGCGCGACAATCTGGCGCGCCGGACCAATGGTCTGGCCCCAGATTTCGCTGCAGCGCGCACCACACCGTTTGAGCCAATTGGGCAATACCGCAGAGCGGAAGATATCCTGGCGACGGCGCTCATCCGAGGCGGACACCGGCACCACCACCATGCTGCCCCGCGCACCGGACCGGCAGGCAGGCGTGCCACTGTTGCAGGCGATGCCCTGGGCCGTGTCGCGTTCGGACTCCTCCCAAATGGCCGCTTCCAGCTTGGGCAACTCGCTGCGCAACAGGGCGCGCAAGTCGGGCGGCAGCACCTCCCAGGCCGCGCGATTGGCCCCGAAAAGCGCCAAGCCCCAGGTCAGCGGCATGGAATACAGGTAGTGGGTCATCTGGTGCAGGCCCAAGGTGTTGCCCGACATGGTGCCGGTAATGGCGCATTCCACATGGCCGCTCTGCAGGCTGGGCACAACTTCCGCAAAGGCGGTACTGACCGGCACGCCACCCACGGCGCGGATGAAATCCGCCTGGCCAACGGAGGACACCCGGATGCGCCGTCCCGCCAGGTCGGCCAGTGCCGTCAGCGGCTTCTTGCAAAAAAGCACCTGGGCGGGATAGGTGTAGATGGCCAGCACCTCCACCCCATGCTGATCCCGCAGGGTCTTTTCAAGATACGGGCGAAACGCCGCCAGGCTGGCCTTCAGGCTCGCCATGTCGGGGTTCAGTCCGGCCAGATCGGGGGCAGTGTATTGCGGGTACTGGGCCGACAGCGAACTCATCAACGCGGTGCCAAAGGGCACCACCCCCAGTTGCAGCAAGCGCAGCATCTCGGCACCCGGCACCCCTGCGCGGTCAAAGGGAACGATGTCCGCGCTAAAATGCCCGCCGCTGCGGCGCGCCAACTCCTGGGACCAGAACGGCTCTTCCCAGCGCGTGTACTGGCTCAGCCCCGCCAGTCCACCGACCACGCTCAGCTTGAACGGCGCGGGAACCTGCGCGGACGCGGCCCCCCAGACACCGCAGCCCAGAGCCGCAAGGCACAGTGGTCGCAGCCATCGTAATATCGGTTTCTGCATGGCAGGGTTTACTCCTATGGGGGGCAGGATGGTCTGGACATACGCTTTGCGCATCAACCCATGTGGGGATTGAATTGGACGCCATCCCCGCCTGACCCGGATACTGCGCCCAGAATAAACCAATTTACAAGAGGCAAGCATGTTGGAAACACCTAGTACCCGGATTCACCCGCGGCTGCGGCCCCTGTGCGTTGGAATGCTGCTGGCAGGGCTGGCCGCGCAGGCCACCGCAGGCCCCACGCTGGACCGTATCCGCCAAAACGGAAAGATCGTGCTGGGGCACCGCGAATCGTCGGTGCCATTTTCGTATCTGGACGGCAACAAACGCCCGGTGGGCTATGCCATGGACCTGTGCCTGAAACTGGCCGACGCCGTCAAGAAAAAACTCGACCTGAAGGCGCTCACGCCCGAATACATGATGGTCACGCCCAGCAACCGCATTGCCCTGGTCGAAGAAGGCAAGATTGACCTGGAATGCGGCTCCACCACCAATAACGCGGAACGCCGCACCAAGGTGGCATTCACCGTGCCCCACTACATCACCGGCGCGCGCTACCTGGTGCGGGCCGACAGCGGCATCCATGACATCGTGGGCTTTGAAGACAAGCGCATGGTCTCCACCAAGGGCACCACTCCGCTCAAGGCGGTGGAGCGGGCGAACCGGGAGCGGGGCCTGCGCATGGTGCTGCAAGAGGCCCCCGACCACGCGCGTGCGGTGGAAATGGTGGAAAAAAAGGAATCCGATGGTTTTGCCATGGACGACGTGCTGCTGTACGGCCTGATTGCCAGCCACCCCGCGCCTGACACCTTCAAGGTCGTGGGCAAGTTCCTGACCGTGGAGCCACTGGCCATCATGCTCACCAAAAACGACCCCGAGCTCAAGGCCATTCTGGACAACGAGATGAAGCGCCTGATCGTCTCGCGCGAGGCCCACGCCATTTATGAACGCTGGTTCATGCAGCCCATACCCCCACGCAACGCCCCGCTGAACCTGCCCATGAACTATCTGCTGCGGGACTTCTGGAAATACCCCACAGACCAGGTACCGGGGGGGTAACGCGGACGTCCGCAGCCCAGCTCACGCTTCATCTTTCCCAAAGTTGCAATCACACTGCTGGATGCGACACCGGCACTAGACGAGTGGGCCGTGCACCACACCTAAAAGTGCGGTCAAAAATCCGTTGTCAGGACCGCCCCCTTTGGTTGATGATCGGAGCACGATGGCCAAAAAACCTGCGCCCCTTCCTCCTGCCTTGCGGGCATTCGCCGACCGGGTGGTCAGCGCTGAAACAGCGGTGGGCCACATCCACAACGGTGAGCACGTGTTCGTGGGCACCGGCTGCGCCGCACCCCGCGCGCTGGTGCAGGCGCTGGAGCGCATGGCCAGCCCACCGGCTGACGTGGAGATGCTGCACTTTTTCACCATCCAGGCTTTTGACCACGACGCGCAGGGCCACTGCACCACGCGCTTTCGCCACCGCAGCTTCTTTGTCGGCAGCGACATGCGTGCCGCCGTCAAGCAGGGGCTGGTGGACTACGTGCCCATGTCGGTGGCGCGCATCCCGGAAATGATCGCCCTGGGCCGCATTGCGGTCGATGTGGCGCTGATCCAGGTCTCACTGCCCGATGCCTTTGGCTATGTGAGCCTGGGCGTGTCGGTAGACATTATTCCGGCCGCCATTGCCCGCGCCCGCCGGGTGATTGCCGAAGTCAACCCCGCCATGCCGCGCTCCATGGGGGACTCCACCTTGCACATTAGCCGCATCGACCACCTGGTGGTGGTGGAGACCCCCATTACCGAGTTCGCCCGCATTCCGGTGCAAGAGGCCAACGTGCAGCGCATAGCGCGCTACATCGCCGGCATCATTGACGACGGCTCCACCCTGCAAATTGGCCTGGGCGAGGTGGCCCACGAAGCCTTGCAGTACCTGACCGACCGCAAGGACCTGGGCGTGCACTCCGACCTGATCTCGGACGCCATCCTTCCGCTCCTGGAAAACGGCAACCTGACCGGCGCACGCAAGACCAGCAAGCCGTTCAAGATCGTGGCCAGCCTGGCCCTGGGGTCACGCAGGCTGTACGACCTGATCGACGGCAACCCGCTGTTCTCGTTCGAGCCCATGGACAGCGTCTGCAACCCGGTGACGATTGCCACGCAGCACAAGATGGTGGCCATTGCCCAGGCGTACGCCATCGACCTGACCGGCCAGGTCTGCATCGACCAGTTTGACGGCGAGTTCTACAGCGGCATTGGCAGCCAGGGCGAATTCTTGCGCGGGGCCTCGCGCTCACCCGGGGGCAAGCCGATTGTGTGCATGACCTCCACCACCAGCGACGGTGCGCAGTCGCGCATTCGTCCCGCGCTCTTGACCGGTGAGGCGGCCACCATCGCCCGCACCGACGTGCACTACGTGGTCACCGAATTCGGCATTGCCTACCTGTTTGGCAAGTCCATTCGTGAGCGCGCCACGTCGCTGATCCAACTGGCGCACCCCCAGTTCCGCCCCGGCCTGTTTGCCCAGGCCCAGGCGCTTGGCTACATCGGCACCGACCAGACCTTGCAAAACCTGCATGCCTACCCGGTCGAGGACGAACTGACCGTGGACCTCAAGGACAACCGCCGCGTACTGCTGCGCCCCGCCCTCTCCAGCGACGCCCAGGGCATCCGCGACCTGTTCCACCACCTGAGCGAAGCCGACGTCTACACCCGTTTCTTTCGCCACGTGCGCGGCCTGTCCAACGCCGAAGTGCAGCGCCTGTGCAACCTGAACTACGAAAACGAAGTGGCCTTCGTGGCCACGGCCGGGCCGCGCGAGGCGGCACAAATCGTGGCCCAGGCCTGCTACTTCATCAACCCCACCACCAACCTGGCCGACACCGCCTTCATGGTGCACCCCGACTGGCAGGGTTGCGGCCTGGGTACGGCCTTGCAAAACTGCATGGTGGCGCATGCCAAACAACGCGGACTGCGCGGCTTTATGGCCGATGTGCTGCCTGGCAACACCCGCATGCTGCGCCTGGCGCACAACGGCCCACCCACGGTGCAGGTGGAGAAGAACGCCGATTCGGTGCACATCACCCAGCTGTTCTAGCCCCGCGCGCGGGGAGCCCCTTTCGTCAAAGTCCCGTCACGTCCACGAAGGCCTCGGGATGGGGAAAGCGCGCCACCATCCAGTGGCGGTCCAGGCCCAGCGCCGCAACCACCGGCAAGGGCAAATCCATGACCGCATCGGGACCGGGGGCGGCGCTATCGGCCAGCAACGCGGCCAGGTGCAGCACGCCCGCCAGCGGGTCAAAGGGCGGCGTGGCCATGGGGTCGCCCGCGCCCTGCAGTCCGTTGATGAAGGCCTCGGGAAAATTCCAGTGGCGCGCCAGCACGGCGGTGACCTGCCCTTCATTGAAGCCCAGCAGGCGCTGCTCGCGCTCCCAGCGGGCCTCGGCCGGGTTGGGCAGCGCCTCGATCTCCACCAGCGTCTCGGGGGACTTTTGCCCAATGATGATTTCCCCCAGCCGCAACATCATGCCGGACAGCCACGCCAACTGCGGCTCCACCCCGGCCCCACCGGCCAGCCAATGGGCATAGCCCGCACAGGCCATGCTGAATTTCCAGAACACCGTGCGGTCCAGCCCCACCACCTTGGGGAACACCGTGGTGATACTGGTGGACACCGCCAAGGCCCGCACGCGCGACAGGCCCATCAGCTGCACCGCGTGGTCCAGCGAGAGTACCTGGCGGCTCAGCCCGAACTGCGCGCTATTGGCCAGGCGCAGCAGGTTGGCGGTGAGCGCGGGGTCCTTGGCAATGATGGACTCCACCTGGGTGGTCGTCGCATTCGGGTCGTTGAGCGTGCGGATCAGCGCCAGCGCCACCTCGGACATAACCGGCAGTTTGGCGGATTCAAAAAAGGTGGTCAGGGGGGACATGAAAGCTCCAAACAAGAAAAGGGCACAGGCGGGTCCGGCCAAGTATAGGAAGGAAAGCCAACAGGGCCGCTGGCTTGCGCCACGCTTTCATCGCCGTGGCTTTGCCCGGGATGCTATGCATTTAGGAGCAATATCACTATATTCTACGCGGGCTACTGGCATATATTTCATCTAAGAACCTGGCCAAACCCGTTTCCTGGATCTTTCTGGAGCGCACAAAACTGGTGTAAGGTTGCCCCCGTCATTCCACTCATTTGCCGAAAGATATGGCCGACCATGCCCCCCTGAGTCCCGAACTGGCAGAACGGCTTGCCCGGGCTGTTGACAGCATGCCGGGATTTCCGCACAGCGTTCAGCGGATCTTGGCGCTGACGCGCGACATGAACTGCTCACCCAAGGCGCTGATCCAGGTCATCGAGCAAGACCCGCTGGTCACGGTCAAGGTGCTGCGGGTGGTCAACTCTGCACACTATGGCCTGCCCAAGCAGGTCACCTCGATCAGCCACGCCGTGGTGTACCTGGGCTTGAACACCATCAAAAACATTGCCCTGGGAATTGCCGCCATTGGCGTATTGCCAACGATTCAGATGGGGGGGTTCGACGGCCAACAATACCTGCTGCACTCCCTGGCCACCGCCGGCATTGCCAAACAGCTGGCCGTTCGCGTGGGCGATGCCGACCCCATGGACTGCTTCATTGCCGGCCTGTTGCACGACTTTGGCAAGGTGGTGTTCGTCAAATCCATGCCGCAGGAATTTGGCCGCGCGCTGGAAATGAGCCAATGGCACGAAACTTCGCTGCACCTGGCCCTGCGCGAGGTCATCGGAGTGGACCATGCGGTGGTGGGCGCCATGCTGGTCGAAAAATGGCGCTTTGCACCGCAATTGGTCGATGCCATTCGCTGCCAGAGCAGTGATGCGACGTTGATCAACGGCATGGGCGCCTGCGTGTTTGCCGGCAACCAGGTCAGCAAGAAGCTGGGCCTGGGCTTTGGTGGCAACCGATTTGTCGAGCCCTTGCCACCCCGAGTTTCCCAACTGCTGGGCGGCGACCTGGACGCGGTGATCACATCCCTGGGCAATATCCGGGCCTTGTATGAAGATGCGCAAATTTTTGTACGGGTCTGACCGGTCAAGCAGCCTCTGGCTGCAGCGCCGCTGGCTGGTGCTGGCGGCGGTTATCGTGTTGGGGTCGGTGGCGCTGCTGGCCCTGGCGCTGGACCATCTGCGAACCCAGACCTTGCAAACCGCAGAGCAGTTGAACACCGCATTGGTGCAAATTGTGGCGGAGCAGACCACCCGCACGCTGCAGGCCGTGGACGAGCGGCTGGAACTGACCGCCACGTCCCTCACGCTGATGGACGGCCCGGGTGAACGCAACCCCGAGTCCGTGGGTCAACTCCTGCAACACCAGCTTGCGCAACTACCGTTTGTTCTGTCACTGTGGGTGCTGGACGCACAAGGCAGCCTTGCGTTTGCCGCAGATTCTGTCCATGCCACAGACCCGGCAAGCACTGCAAACCTGGCCACAAGCGCGCGTAAACCCGCGCAGAACTATGCCAAGCTGTTTGCCGATGCGCCGCAGCGCCGTTTTGCCATCAGCCTGCCCCAGCCGGGCAACACACCGGGCCAGTGGTTGTTTCAGGCTGCCCGGCCTATGCTGGCTCGCGATAGCACCACCACCGGCTTTGTGGTGGCCGTATTGGACGCGCGGCATTTTGATAGTCTGTGGTCCCAGATTGATTTGGGCAAAGACGGCTCGCTGGCGCTTTTGCGTCGCGATGGAACGATGCTGTTTCGCGTGCCGTTTACCGAATCCGCAATAGGCAAGAGCTTTGGCAACCGGCCAGTTTTCACAACCCTGCTGCCAGCCAGCCCCAACGGCAACTACAACGACCGCAGCGCCATTGATGGCATCAACCGCTTGTTTGCCTACAGTACGCTGGCCGCACACCCCGATCTGGTCGTCATTTTGGGGCGAGCAGAATCCCACGTGCTGGCCCCATGGCGGCAATGGGTTACGGTGGTTCTGTGGGTCTGGGGCAGTGCGTCAGCCATCATCCTCATGCTGGGCATCGTTCTGGATCGCGCCTGGCGGCGGCTCAACCGCGAGCAGGGCAACGCGCTAGAGAACGCCAAACGCTACCAGACACTGGTCCAGGTGGCGCCCGACGCCATCCTCTCCACAGCCCCCAACGGCCAAATCATTGCTGCCAATCCGGCCAGCGTGGCCCTGTTTGGCTGGACCGAGGTCGAGATGCAGGCCATGGGCCGCGCGGGCCTGCTCGACTCCAGCGACACCCGGCTGGAACACGCCTTGAAAGAGCGCAGCCGCACGGGCCAGTTTCGCGGTGAGTTGCGCTTTGTGCGCAAGAACGGCGAAACGTTTGAAGGCGAGCTGTTTACCTCGGTGTTTTCTGACCAGAACGGCGAGCAGCGCTCCACCGTCATCGTGCGCGACGCGACCGAGCGTCACCGCTTTGAAAATGCGCTGCAGGACAGTGCGCTCAAACTGCAGGCCCTGTCCCGGCGCATCATCAACACCCAGGAGGCTGAGCGCAGGCGTGTGGCCCATGAGTTGCACGATGAGCTGGGCCAGTCCCTGACTGCCATCAAGATCAACCTGCAGTCTGGCGCGCGCTTCAAAAACCGCACAGCCGAAGAGACCAACCAGGAGAACGTTCGCATCGTCGAAGACGCCCTGCAACAGGTACGCAGCCTGGCGCTGGCACTGCGCCCTTCCATTCTGGACAATCTGGGGCTTGTGCCCGCGCTGAGCTGGCTGGGCAAGCAGGTGGCGCAACGCGCGGATTTTGTGTTCGATTTTGTGCAACCCACTGCCGCACAGCGGCTGGCACCCGAGCAGGAAACCACCTGCTTTCGCATCGTGCAAGAGGCGCTGACCAATATCGCCCGGCACGCCCAGGCCAGCCACGTCAGGCTGTCCATGCAATTCGCGCCAGACGGACTGACCCTGGCACTCACGGACGACGGCGTGGGTCTGGACTGGAGCGCCGTGCTGGCATCCGCACAGAGCGGTGCCAGCGCAGGGGTTTTGGGCATGCTGGAGCGGGCAGGCCTGGTGGGTGGCCGCCTGGAGGTGAACTCAGCGCCCGGCGCAGGCTGCACCTTGGTCCTGCATTGCCCGCTGCAACTTCACCCGGAGTGTGATTGACCATGATCCGTCTCTTTGTCGCCGATGACCACATGCTGGTGCGTGCCGGAGTGCGAAAACTGCTGGAACTGATGAGCGACGTGGAGGTGGTTGGCGAGACCGGCGACGGCGCAGCCGTCGCAGAGCGGGTTGCCGCACTGCAACCCGATGTGGTGCTGCTGGACATCAACATGCCCGGGCAGAACGGCCTGGAGGTCACTGCCCGGTTGAACAAGACCTGGCCCAATGTGCGGGTGCTCATTTTGTCCATGTACGAGAGCGACGAGTACGTGGCACAGGCGCTGGCCAACGGTGCCAGGGGCTACATCCTGAAAGACGCCGCACCCGATGAACTGGAGGCTGCCATTCGCACCGTCGTGTCCGGCGGCACCTACCTCAGCCGCACCATTTCCCAGCAGGTGCTGGGGGCCTACGTCCAACAATTGCAGGGCGTGCGCCCGGCGGCAGTCAGCTTGAGCCCGCGCCAGCGCGAAGTGCTGCGGCTGATTGCCCTGGGGCACAGCACCAAGGATATCGCGCGGGTCCTGGACCTCTCGGTCAAAACAGTGGAGACCCACCGCACCCGGCTGATGCAGCAGCTCGACATCCATGAAATCACGGGGCTGGTGCGCTACGCGCTGCGCACCGGGCTGATTTCAGACCACTGACCGCCCCACCCTTGTCGGGTAAACACCCGACAGGGACCCGGGGCGTCAACCCGATGGAATAGCCTGGCGCAGCAGCCTACAGTGGTTCGCATGACACTCACGGTCTTCCTGGTTGACGACAACCGCACCTTTCTGTCGGCAGCGTGTGGCGCACTGGCCACCGTGGAAGGCGTGGTGGTGGTCGGGCACGCCGTCTGCGGGCGCGACGCGTTGGTGCAGATCGAGCTGCACAAGCCCGACATGGTGTTGCTGGACGTTGGATTGCCCGACATCAGCGGCATCGAGGTCGGCCTGCAACTGCGCACCTGGGCGAAGCCCCCCCGGATTATTTTTGTGTCCTTGCACGACGAGGCCCATTTCACCGCCGTGCTGCAGCAAGCCAGTGGTGAGGGCTACGTCAATAAGGCCAATTTCGTCACTGAACTGCTGCCCCTGCTGGAATCCGTCAGTGGCAGTGCAAACTGGAACGCACACCCATGACCACTGCGCAGGTCGCCCGCAAGCTCGTTTTCTATCGGCTGGCTCTGGCGTGGAGCCTGGTGATGCTCATGCTGCTGGTCGTTGCCGGTGCGGGGCTGGCCTACATGCGGACAGTGTTTATGGAGGCTGGTCTTTTGCTACAACCATGGTACGCCACCGTGCGAATCACTGCGGGAGTGGGCATTGTGGTGGCGCTGGTCATGGGCTGGCTGTTTCGCATACTGGGTCGTTCATGGATGCAACGCTATGCCGCCGAGGCGCGGGCCCTCGAGAGCGAAGCCAGCTGGCAAACCTTGTTCCACCACAGCCCCGTGGCACAGTTGCTACAGCGGCCGTTTTCCACGGTGGTCAGCGTGAATGCCGCTCTGGAGGCGCTATTGGGTTATTCGCGCGCCGAACTGGAGGGAACGCAGGTGGATGACCTGGGTCTACGGGTGAATGACGACTTGAGTGCTCGCTTGCTGTCCACCCTGCGCACGCAAGGCCGGGTGGACGCGATGGAAATGCATGTATTGCGTCGCGACGGTGGCCAGCGCTTGCTGCTGGTGTCCAGCGCATCGGTCACCCTGCACGGCGTCTTGCACCACCTGCACTCGCTCATCGACATTACCGAGGCCCGCCAGGCCCAAGAGCAGGCCCGCATTGACCAGCGCGCATTGGCCGCCATAGCGCAGGGCGTGGTGATTGCCGACCCAGAGCGCAAAACACTCTCGGTCAACTCCGCGTTTGAATCCATGACCGGCTACACCCGTGACGAAGTGGTGGGACAGAGCTGTGCGTTCCTGCAAGGCCCCCAAAGCGACCCTGCCACCATTGCAGCCATTCGCCACGCGCTGGAAAACCAGCAGCCCTACAGCGGCGAGATTTTGAACTACCGCAAGGATGGCAGCGTGTTCTGGAACGCCTTGTCCATCAACCCCGTCTGGGGCACCAGCGGAGAGCTGCGCTGCTTTGTCGGCGTGCACAGCGACGTGACGGCGCAAAAGCAGCACGCACAGCAATTGCAACTCATCGAACAGGTGTTCAGCCAGAGCACCGATGGCATTACCGTGACGGACGCCCAGGCCAACATCCTGCGGGTCAACCGGGCGTTTACCACCATTACCGGCTACTCCGAGGACGAAGTGCGGGGCAAGAACCCTCGGGTCCTGCAATCGGGCGTGCAAAGCCCAGCCTACTACCAAGCCATGTGGCACAGCGTGCTGACCTCCGGGGTGTGGTCCGGCGAGATTCTGAACCGCAACAAGAATGGCACCGTGTACCCCGAGTGGCTGACCATTTCCGCCATCCGGGACAGCAGTGGCGCGGTCACCCACTACCTGGGCAGTTTCACTGACCTGACCAAGATTCGGGCCAACGAGACCCACATCCAACGCCTGTCGCACTTCGACCCGCTGACCGGCCTGCCCAACTACGCCCTGACGCGCGACCGCACGGCCCATGCCATCAGCATGGTGCAACGCAACAAGGAGTCTCTTTGCATGATGCTGGTCAGCATCGACCATTTCAAGAACATCAACGACACCTTGGGCCACCATGTGGGCGATGCCTTGCTGGTGGAGACGGGCAAGCGCCTGAGTGCATCGGTGCGCGACCAGGACACCGTGGCCCGCCAGTCCGGAAAAGAGTTCTTATTGGTTCTTCCCGGCACACCACCCGAGGGTGCCGCCCACCTGGCCACCGAGCTGCTGTGGGCACTGGCACAACCTATGCACATTGGCGAACACGCGCTGGACGTGACCGCGTCCATCGGACTGGCCAGCTTCCCGGACAACGGCGGCGACTTTGGCACGCTGTACAAGTCGGTCGAAATTGCCCTGCACCGTGCCCAAAGCAGTGGCCGAGACAACTACAAGTTCTACAGCGACAGTATGTACCAGGAAGTGGTGGAACGCGACAGCATGACCAAGGCCCTGCGGGTGGCGGCCGAGTGCGGTGAGTTGCAGGTGCTGTACCAGCCCTTGGGAGACCTGCAAACCGGCAAGATCAGCGGGATGGAGGCCCTGCTGCGCTGGCACCACCCGGAGCGCGGCACGATTTCTCCGACTGTGTTCATTCCCATAGCAGAAGAGTCCGGGCTCATTCGCAGCATCGGCACATGGGTCTTGAGTCAGGTGTGCAAGGACATCCGCCACTGGCAGGACATGGGGCTTGCCCCACCCCATGTGGCAGTGAACGTGTCGCCCCTGCAGTTGTGGGACAAGGACTTTGTGCCCGCGGTCGAGTCCTTGCTGGCAATCCACCAGGTGAGTGCGAATCTGATTCAGCTGGAGGTGACCGAGTCGGCGTTGATGGACGACGCCGACCGCTGCGAAGCCATGTTGCGTGGACTCAAGGCGCTGGGATTCCGCCTCTCGCTGGATGATTTTGGAACCGGGTACTCGTCGCTGAGCTACCTCAAGCGTTACCCATTTGACAAGGTCAAAATCGACCGGTCTTTTGTCCGCGACATCAGCACCAACCAGACCGACATCGTCATTGTGAAGGTCATCATCTCCATGGCGCACGGTCTGGGGTTGACGGTGATTGCCGAGGGTGTTGAAACCGAGGCCCAGTGCGAAATCATGCGCAGCAATGTGTGCGATGAGATTCAGGGCTACTTCTTCTCGCGCCCGGTGGATGCGCCCACCATGACAAGCCTCTTGGTGGATGGGCGCGAGCTGCCCCCCCATTTGCTGCGCTTTCGCAAACGGCAAAGAACCCTGTTGCTGGTGGACGACGAGCCCAACGTGGTGTCCTCGCTCAAACGGCTGCTGCGCCGCGATGGCCACACCATTCTCTCGGCCAGCAGTGGCAGCGAAGGCTTGGAGCTGTTGAAAGCAAACAAGGTGGACGTCATCATTTCCGACCAGCGCATGCCGGGCATGACCGGCGTGGAATTTTTGCGCGAAGCCAAACTCCGCCACCCGGACACCATTCGCATGGTGTTGTCGGGCTACACCGAGCTGCAGTCAGTCACCGACGCCATCAACGAAGGCGCGGTCTACCGCTTTCTGACCAAGCCGTGGGACGACACCCAACTGCGCGAGCAAGTCGAGACAGCGTTCCAGTACAAAGAGCTGCTGGAAGAAAACCAGCAACTCGACATCAAGATTCGCACAACCAACCAGGAACTGATGGCGGCCAACCGGCACCTGGGCACGCTCATCCAATCAACGCGTCAGCAAATCGAAGCCGAGTCGGCCAACCTGGCCATCGTGCAAGAGGCCTTGCAGTACGTGCCCATTCCGGTGATTGGTGTAGATGAGGCGAACACCATCATCTTCGTCAACGACGAAGCCGAGCATGCCTTTGGCGAGCAAACGCCCATGCTGGGCGAGACAGTGCAAGCCGCATTGCCGGAACTGGCGCCCGCGTTGTCCCCCGGCCATGACCCGGTCGATGCGACCATCACCCTCAACGCCCGTCGCTACCAGGTGCACGGAAGAGCCATGGGCCAGCACTCGCGCTCCAGGGGACTGCTGTTGACGTTCACCCAACTGGAGACTACGCCATGAACCCCCTCCCCATGTCCGAAGTGCTACAGACCATCCACAAGATTCCTTCGCTGCCGGTGGTCATCACGGACCTGCTGGCGAGCATGGGCCAGGAGGACACCAATGTGGAGCAACTGGCCGCCAAGATCTCCCAGGACCAGGGGCTGACGGCCAAAACGCTGCGGCTGGCCAACTCCTCGTTTTACGGGATGGCACAACAGGTGAACACTGTGCAGCAGGCGATCGCCATTCTGGGCTTCCGTACGATCCGGTGCCTGGCCACCACCACAGGGCTTATGGCGGCAGTGCCCCAGGGCGCGGGCACCGCGTGGGATGCCACGGCGTTCTGGCGCCATGGCATTGCCGCTGCCGTGTGCGCGCGAGAGCTGGCCAACACCACGGACTGCAACCCCGACCACGCCTACACAGTCGCCTTGTTGCATGACATTGGGCGGCTGGTGTTGGCGACCCAGTTCCCCAGCCACTACGCCACTGTCCTGGCCTACCAGGCCGA
>CAZDDK010000035.1:0-1217 GCA_964504185.1 uncultured Rhodoferax sp.
AGCGTGACCATTGTTCACAAGGGCAACATCATGAAGTACACCGAAGGTGGGTTCCGTGATTGGGCGTATTCCTTGGCCCAAAAGGAATTCGGCGCGGAACTGATCGACGGCGGACCCTGGTGCAAGTTCAAGAACCCCAAGTCTGGCAAAGATATTGTGGTCAAGGACAGCATCGCCGACGCCTTCCTGCAACAAATCCTGTTGCGTCCCGCAGAGTACAGCGTCATTGCGACATTGAATCTGAACGGTGACTATGTTTCCGACGCCCTGGCCGCCCAGGTGGGTGGTATCGGTATTGCACCTGGTGCCAACCTGTCGGACTCCGTGGCGTGCTTCGAAGCCACGCATGGCACGGCTCCCAAGTACGCCGGCAAGGATTATGTGAACCCTGGTTCGGAAATTCTGTCGGCGGAAATGATGTTGCGCCACATGGGGTGGTTTGAGGCGGCTGATTTGATCATTGCCTCCATGTCAAAGTCCATCAAGAGCAAGAAGGTGACCTACGACTTCGCCCGTTTGATGGACGGCGCTACGCAGGTCAGCTGCTCGGGATTCGGACAAGTCATGATCGACAATATGTAAACGCAGCGCGGGCCTTCCGATTGGAGGCCTTGTTGCTGTGTTGGCCAGCAAGCCGCCAGGACCATAAGGGTCATGGCGGCGTTTTTTTTGCCGTGCGGCTTGAATCAGAGCGGAATGGCTCCAATTCAGTAGTGCGATGCAGTCCTTTGAGGTGATCGATAGAATGGTTTTCATGGCCACAAATACACCGCCACAACCACCCGAACCTCCTTCGGTTAGTCCCGAGCGCGATGGGGGCGGTTCAGTTGTGCTCGAGCGCCGGACCCAAAAGACCAAGCCACCGCAGATGTACCAGGTGGTGATGCTCAATGACGACTACACCCCCATGGAGTTTGTGGTGGTGGTCATTCAGGAATTTTTTGGCAAGGATTTGGAGTCGGCGACCCGGATCATGTTGAAGATTCATCTGGATGGCAAAGGGGTGTGTGGGGTTTATTCCCGTGATGTGGCGGTCACCAAGGTGGATCAGGTGTTAGAGGCGGCACACAAGGCGGGTCATCCGCTCAAGTGCATTTGTGAGCCTGTAGGGTTGTGATTCGAATGCAAATGGAAGTAGTGGTGAACCGGTAAGCGGTTTACAGTTAAATATCAACGCAAGGCAAAAGGAATTCGCATGATTGCCCAAGAATTGGAAG
>CAZDDK010000035.1:1227-5468 GCA_964504185.1 uncultured Rhodoferax sp.
CAAGTTCGAGCTTTTGCCCGGCAGCATCAACACCCGCTGGCATGTGTATTGGAGGAGAACTGAAATGATTGCCCAAGAATTGGAAGTCAGCCTGCACATGGCATTCGTCGAGGCACGCCAGCAGCGCCACGAATTCATTACCGTGGAACATCTCTTGTTGGCGTTGCTGGACAACCCCAGCGCCGCTGAGGTTCTGCGTGCGTGCTCCGCCAACATCGATGATTTGCGCAAGTCGTTGGCAAATTTCATCAAAGACAATACGCCCCAGGTGGCGGGCACGGACGACGTGGACACGCAGCCCACGTTGGGATTTCAGCGGGTGATTCAGCGCGCCATCATGCATGTGCAATCCACCGGCAGTGGCAAGAAGGAAGTGACCGGAGCGAATGTGTTGGTCGCGATTTTTGGCGAAAAGGACTCGCACGCCGTTTACTACTTGCACCAGCAAGGCGTTACGCGCCTGGATGTCGTGAATTTCATTGCCCACGGCATCAAGAAAAGTGACCCTCCCGAATCCGCCAAGTCCAGCGAGAGTCCGTCTGAGGCCGAGGAAGGGGCAGGTGGCGAAAAAAGCGAAAAGGCCTCCCCTCTGGAGCAGTTCACGGTCAACCTCAACCAGTTGGCCAAAGACGGCAAGATTGATCCGCTGATTGGTCGCGAATATGAGGTGGAACGTGTGATCCAGATCCTGTGTCGTCGGCGCAAGAACAATCCGCTGCTGGTGGGTGAGGCAGGCGTGGGAAAGACCGCTATTGCGGAAGGACTTGCCTGGCGCATTACCCAGACGGATGTGCCCGAAATCCTGGCCGAGGCCACCGTGTACGCATTGGACATGGGCGCTCTGCTGGCTGGCACCAAGTACCGCGGTGACTTCGAACAGCGCCTCAAGGGTGTGCTGAAGGCACTGAAGGACAAGCCCCAGGCGATCTTGTTCATTGATGAGATTCATACCCTGATTGGGGCCGGTGCAGCCTCCGGCGGCACGCTGGATGCCTCCAATTTGCTGAAGCCGGGTTTGAGTTCCGGCCAGCTCAAATGCATTGGAGCGACCACCTTTACCGAGTACCGAGGTATTTTCGAAAAGGACGCCGCCTTGTCCCGTCGGTTCCAAAAAGTGGATGTGGTCGAGCCCACCGTCGAGCAAACGGTCGAGATTCTCAAGGGGTTGAAGTCCCGTTTTGAAGAGCACCACAACGTGAAGTACGCGGTGGCGGCCTTGCAAGCGGCAGCGGAACTCAGCGCCAAGTACATCAATGACCGCCATCTCCCTGACAAGGCCATTGACGTCATCGACGAGGCAGGCGCGGCCCAGCGAATCTTGCCACCGAGCAAACGCAAGAAGACCGTTGGCAAGGGTGAGGTGGAGGAAATCGTGGCCAAGATTGCCCGGATTCCCCCGGCCAACGTGTCCAATGATGATCGCGGCAAGCTCAAGACGCTGGAGCGCGATCTGAAGAACGTGGTGTTTGGGCAGGACAAGGCGCTGGACGTCCTGTCATCGGCCGTCAAGATGGCCCGTGCGGGTTTGGGCAAGATCGACAAGCCCATAGGTTCATTCCTGTTCAGTGGACCCACCGGTGTGGGCAAGACCGAGGCTGCCAAGCAGCTGGCCGACATCATGGGCGTGGACCTTATTCGCTTTGACATGAGCGAGTACATGGAACAGCATGCCGTAAGTCGCCTGATTGGTGCACCTCCGGGCTACGTGGGTTTTGACCAAGGTGGTCTTTTGACCGAGGCCATCACCAAAAAGCCACATTGCGTATTGTTGTTGGACGAAATTGAAAAGGCGCATCCAGCCATCTTCAATGTTCTGTTGCAGGTCATGGACCATGGAACGCTGACGGACAACAATGGGCGCAAATCCGACTTCCGCAATGTGATCATCATCATGACCACCAACGCGGGTGCCGAGACGATGAACAAGGCCACCATCGGCTTCACCAATCCGCGTGAAGCGGGGGACGAGGCGGCTGATATCAAGCGTCTGTTCACGCCGGAGTTCCGCAATCGCCTGGACGCCATGGTGAGCTTCAAGGCACTGGATGAAAACGTGATTCTGCGCGTCGTGGACAAATTCCTGCTGCAGCTTGAGACCCAGTTGGCGGATAAAAAAGTGGAAGTCACTTTCACCGACAAGCTGCGCAAGCACTTGGCCAAGAAGGGATTTGATCCCCTCATGGGTGCGCGCCCGATGCAACGCCTGATTCAGGACACCATTCGCCGCGCCTTGGCAGATGAACTGCTGTTTGGTCGCCTCACCGACGGCGGACGTCTGACGGTGGATTTGGACGACAAGGATGAAAGCAAGACCGAGGTCCTGCTTGACATCCAGCCTCTGCCAGAAAAGAAGGGCAAGGCCAAGCCAGAGGAGGCTACCGCCGGTTGACGCGCGCTATTTGAAACCCACACGGTCCAGCATCTGCTGGACCTTGACTTGGTTCATTCCGACTACGCTGATTGGGATGGTTTCGCTTTTGAAACTGCCGCCCGAAATGGCTTGCAACGCGGGGTTGCTGATTTTGACCCCCTTGGATACAGGCCATTCATTGTTGCCATTGGCAAAGTGTTCCTGAGCCGAGGCGCTGGCCAGATATTCCAGGAACTTGATGGCGTTTGCGGGATTCTTGGCATTTTTCGCCACGGCACCTCCGGCAATGTTTACATGGGTGCCCCAGCTGGCCTGATTTGGGAACACCACCCCAACGCGTTCCACCACGGCGGTGTCGGCAGGGGAGCTGGAGCGCATCAGGCGGGCGAGGTAATACGAGTTGGTTACCGCAATGCCACACTCCCCGGAGGCCACGGCCTTGATCTGGTCGGTGTCGCCGCCCTTGGGGGCACGGGCCATATTTTCTACCATGCCCTTGAGCCATTGTTCTGCAGCAGGGGCACCCAAGTGCTCGGTGACTGCGCCAAAAAGCGACAGGTTATAGGGGTGTGAACCGGAACGAATGCACAGTTTGCCTTTGTTCTTGGCCTCGCCCAGTTCTTCATAGGTGTCAACGTCTTCCTTTTTTACGCGAGCCTTGTCGTACACGATGACGCGGGCGCGGGTGGAAAAGCCGAACCAGGGTGTTTCACCACTTGGTGTTGGCTTGCCACGCAACTGCTCGGGGATGGCGTCTTCGAGCGCCTTTGAGCGAATCGGCTGGAACAGTCCCTCGACTTCGCCGCGCCACAAACGGCTGGCATCGACCAACAGGATAATGTCGGCAGGTGAGGCACTGCCTTCGGCCTTTAGACGGGCCAGAATCCCGGCATCATCTGCGTCCACCCGGTTGAGCTTGACGCCTGTGGCATTGGTGAAGTTGCTGTAGAGCGCCTCGTCGGTTGGGTAGTGCCGGGCAGAATAGATGTTGAGCACCTGGTCCTGTGCATGGACGGCGGTTCCAGCGATGCACAAGAGGCTGGCGATGGCAATTCGGGTTTTGATCATGGTTTTTGACGGGTGTGGATGTTGTAAACGCCATGATCATAAAACAAACGCGAATCATTCTCAATATTGTATTTTCCTGTAAGGGTTCAGTTTTATGAAGCATGTGCTGTGGGCGGTTGTGTTGCTGGTCTTGACGGGATGCGTAACTGCACCCAAGAGCCTGGATCCTGAGCCCTTTCCCGCCCCAGTGGCCCCCGTTGTAAGCCCCAAGACACCTCCGCGCATCGGACTGGCTTTGGGTGGCGGCGCAGCGCGTGGTTTTGCCCATGTGGGGGTTATCCAGGTGCTGGAAGAGGCGGGCATTCGCCCTGCGCTGGTCGCAGGCACTTCGGCGGGCAGTCTGGTTGCGGCCATTTTTGCCAGCGGCAAAAGCGGCAAGCAACTCCAGCATGTCGCGGAAACCATGGAGGAGGCCACCATCACCGACTGGACTTTGCCCCTGTTCAACCGGGGCATGCTGCGCGGCGATGCGTTGGCACGCTACGTCAATGGGCAGGTGGGGTCGCGGTTGATAGAAGACATGCCCTTGCCTCTGGGCATTGTGGCCACGGACCTCAACAGTGGTCAGAGCATGCTTTTTCAGCGAGGAAACACGGGTACGGCTGTGCGCGCCTCCAGTGCAGTGCCTGCCGTCTTTCAGCCAGTGCGCATCTCGGGACGTGACTATGTGGATGGGGGACTAGTCTCGCCGGTTCCCGTGCGAGCAGCGCGGCAAATGGGGGCGGAGTTGGTGATTGCAGTGGACATTTCCAGTCCCCCAGAGGCCAACCCGGCCGGTGGGACGCTGGATGTGCTGTTGCAG
>CAZDDK010000035.1:5478-19883 GCA_964504185.1 uncultured Rhodoferax sp.
CTTCGCCATCATGGGCAAGAGCATCAACTCCTTTGAGCTCAAGGAGGCCGACGTGGTGGTACGGCCTGCCCTGCTTGGTGTGTCCAGTGCTGATTTTGGTGCCCGCAAGCGCTCCATCGAGGCTGGGCGTCAGGCCATGTTGCAGGTGCTGCCGCAGCTGCGGTTGGCCATCGCATCCAAGACGCGCTGATTCTCTGTCCGTGAAGAGCAAAAAAAAAGGCCCCGTCAGAGACGAGGCCTTGAAGGGATCCCTGAACCTGATGGTTTCGAAAGGACCCGAGGAGACAAACGGTGAAAGCACTGCTGCTTTCGTAAATGCGATTATGTCAGGGTTTTCCCTTGACTGCTAGAGTCGGCGCTCCAAAAGCTGTCGCGTGAGCGCCAGACACGGCCTTAGCGCTTCTTGGCAGCCTGCTTGGTAGCGCTGGTGGCCGTAGCAGCAACTGCATTGAAATTGGCTTCCGCCATTTCGGTGGCTTGCTTGACGGCCTTTTGAACGGATTCCAGTGCGTTGTTGGCGGCGGCAACCGAACTCTTCATGATCGCCACGGCGGATTCGGATCCAGCTGGTGCGTTTTTGGCGGCGCTGTCAACCAGACCCATGAACTTCCTTTGGGCATCGGCAGCCTGGCCTTCGAAATTCTTGGTGAATTCGGAAGAGGTGGCGGTTGCGATGTCGTACAGGTGACGGCTGTAGGCTGCGGTCTTTTCAGCCAGGGGTTGCAGCAGACCGGATTGCAGAGCCAACAGCTCTTGCGCGTCTTTTACGCTCAGCAAGGACTGGGTGTGGGCGTTGGCTTCGGACAGGGCAGCCTTGGAGGCGGTCAGGTTCAGTTCAACGATTTTTTCCACGCCTTCGAAGGCCTTGTTGGTCAGACCAAACAGGGTCTCCAGATTGGCCTTGTTGGAAGCGACTACTTGTTCAACGGTCATCATGTTCATTTCTCCAGGAGTTGATGTAAAAAATCACTATCTGCCCCGAAACCTGCCTGATGGCTTGATTATGTTGCAGCGCAGCATGGACGAATTATAGGGGTGCTGTCGGGACATGCAAGTACTTTTTGCTGCGTTGCAACAATTTGGTACATATTCTCTAGAGTGCGTGGATTTCACAGGCGTGTCACATCCATGACGGATGGCAATCCAGGACGGGATGGGGGATGCCGTGTGCTGGCAAAATCGGGCTATGCAAGAACCCCTGCCGCCCACCAAACCCCAGCCCGAACCCCGCAGTGCCTACCGCGTGCTGCGCCCCATCACCACCCGCTGGATGGACAACGACGCCTACGGGCATGTCAACAACGTCGTGTACTACAGCTGGTTTGATACGGCGGTCAATGCCTACCTGATCGAGCAGGGCGTGCTGGACATCCATGCCGGTGAAACCATTGGCCTGGTGATTGAGACCCAATGCAACTACTTTGCCTCGCTGGCCTTTCCGCAGACCGTGCAGGCTGGCATTCGCGTAGCCAAGCTGGGCAGCTCCAGCGTGCGCTACGAGGTGGGCATCTTCGGCGACGGCGACACCACCGCGGCCAAAGGCCATTTTGTGCATGTGTACGTGAACCGGCACTCGCGCCGCCCCGTACCGCTTCCGGCCCCGTTGCGGGCTGTTCTGGAAACCTTGCTATGACCACTGCCATCATCAATGCCGCCATCACTTCGCGCATGGCGACCCGTGCCTTTACGTCGCAACCGGTGCTGCGCGCCGTGCTGGAGCAAATTTTGGAAGTGGCCAGCCGCGCCCCTTCGGGCAGCAACTGCCAGCCCTGGAAGGTGTATGTGCTGCAAGGGGCCAGCCGGGATGCTTTGGTGGAGAAGGTGTGTGCCTTGCACGACGCCATGCGCACCGATGCGGCGCTGGCCGCCCAGTACGCCGAGGAATACGACTACTACCCCCCCAACTGGTTCAGCCCCTACATCGACCGCCGCCGCGAAAACGGCTGGGGCCTGTACGGCCTGCTGGGCATTGCCAAGGGCGACAAGGACAAGATGCACCAGCAGTTGCAGCGCAACTACCGGTTCTTTGACGCGCCGGTGGGCCTGATGTTCACGGTGGACGTGGGCATGGGCAGGGGTTCGCTGCTGGACTACGGCACTTTCCTGCAAAGCATCATGATCGCAGCGCGCGGGCACGGCCTGCATACCTGCCCGCAGCAGGCCTGGAACCATTTTCAGAAGGTCATCAAGCCGCATATCGGGGCAGGGGACAACGAAATGCTGGTCTGCGGCATGGCAATGGGTTATGCCGACCCGGATGCGTTGGTCAACACCTTCCACACGCCCCGCGTCCCGGCTGCCGAATTCACCACCTGGCTGGAGTAATTCCTCGGGGGCTGCCGCGTGAGTTTTGTTGCCATTCAACTGCTCAATGGCCTGAGCTACGCCACCACGTTGTTCCTGATGGCCGCCGGGTTGACGCTGATTTTTGGCGTCACGCGCATCGTCAACTTTGCCCATGGCAGCTTCTTCATGCTGGGCGCACTGTTCAGCGCCCATTGGCTGGTGCACTGGTTTCCGGCGTGGGGCGAGAGTCCGTGGCTGTATGCATTAGCTATGCTTTTGGGAGCGGCATGCGCAGCATTGACGGGGGCTATCACCGAGTTTGTTCTGCTGCGCCGGCTCTACGGTGTGCCCGAGCTGTACCAACTGGTTGCTACCTTTGGCCTGAGCCTGGCGTTGCGCGACGCCATGCGCTGGGCCTTTGGTCCGGACGAAGTGTTTGCCCCCCGCTTTGCGGGGCTCAAAGGTGCCATTGAAATCGGCGGCGAATATTTCCCGCAATACCAGGCGCTCACCATTCTGCTGGGGCCGCTGGTCTGGCTCGGCCTGCATTTGCTGTTGACCCGCACGGCGTTTGGCACGCGCATACGCGCTGCCACGCAGGACCGTGCCATGCTGGGTGCCTTGGGCCTGAATCCGGCACCGTTGATGCTTGCCACGGTGGCTCTGGGCTGCGCCCTTGCAGGATTGGGGGGCGCTTTGCAGTTGCCGCGTGAGCCGGCCCACTTGCAGATGGATGTCAACGTGGTGGTGGAGACCTTCGTGGTAGTGGTCACTGGCGGCTTGGGCAGCATCAGCGGTGCGTTCTTTGCGGCCTTGCTGATTGGACTGGTGCACGCGTTTGGCATCAGCCTCGTGCCGCAGGCCACACTGGTGCTGATCTTCCTGACCATGGCAGTGGTGCTGGCGCTGCGCCCGCAGGGGCTGATGGGCCAGGCGCTGGACGCCGGTCCGCAGGAGGAACCCCACCCCTTTCACCGCCAGCCAGGCATGCCCGCCGGCTTTGCCGTGGTGTGCTGCGGGGTTGCTGCGTTGGCCGTGCTGGCGTGGTGGGCGGGTGGCTATTGGCAATCGCTGGCCAGTGATGCGGTGATTCTGGTGATCCTGGGGGTCAGCCTGCAGTCCATGATGGCGCTGGGGGGGCTGGTCAGCTTTGGCCACGCGGCCTACTTCGGACTGGGTGCCTACGGCGCGGCACTGTCCCACACGGCGTGGGGTTGGAGCCTGCCCGCGGCCCTGGCGGTGGGGTGTGTGGCGGCACTGGTTGTCGCCGCAGCGCTGGGCGGTCTGCTGGTCCGCCGCTCAGGTGTCTACCTGGCGATGTTGTCGCTGGCTTTGGCGCAGGTGCTGTGGGCAGCAGCCACCCAGTGGGTGGGTCTGACCGGTGGTGACAACGGAGTGATCGGCCTGCAACTGGTGTCGGCGGAGACCCGGGGGCTCTTCTTTGCACTGCTGCTGGGGTTGGCATTGCTGAGCATCGGTGCGCTGGCACGCCTGAGCCGCTCCACGCTGGGTGCCGCGCTGCAGGCAGTGCGCGATGCACCCCAGCGTGCGGCAGCCAGTGGGTTGCCGGTGTGGCGAATCAAATACCGTATCTACGTGGAAAGCGCCACGCTGGCAGGCCTGGCGGGTGGGCTATTTGCTGCGCACCAGGGGGCGGTCTTTCCGTCCGTGGCGTCGGTTTCCACCTCGGTGGACGCACTGCTGGTCATTTTGCTGGGGGGCGTGCACCAGCTGTGGGGCACGGTGGCCGGCGCGGCCGTGCTGGTCTGGGCCGGTGCCGAGTTGGGGCGTGGGTTTGACTACTGGCGAGGTGCCCTGGGACTGTTGGTGATGGCCATCATGGTGCTGGCCCCCTCGGGCTTGTTGGGCCTGCGCTGGAGGCGACGGCCATGAGTGCCACCCAGCGCGGCATCCCGGGCACCACAGAAACACAGGGGGATGAGGCTTGCGGGGGCCTGGTGGTGCGCAACCTGGTCAAGCACTTTGGTGGCGTGAAGGCTGTCAGTGGCGTGAGTTTTGTGGTGCCGCCGGGGAATTGTGTGGCTTTGATCGGGCCCAACGGGGCCGGCAAATCCACAAGCTTTGCCTGCATTGCCGGCCAACACGCGCTGACGGACGGTGAAATCTGGTGGAACGGCAGCCGGATCGATCGGCTCCGTCCTGAGCAACGCCTGCGCCGTGGCGTGGCCCGCACCTTTCAGGTGGCGCAGACGTTCGAGGCACTCACCGTGCTACAAAATGTGCAGCTACTTCTTCAATATCCATGCGGGCTATCGGCCTACAACGTTCTCGACAACGAGGCCGTCGAGGAGTCTATGGAGTTGCTGCGGCAGGTGGGACTGGAGTCGCTGGCGCAGGCCCCCGCACAGAGCCTGCCCTATGGGGCCAAGAAACGCCTGGAGTTGGCCATGGCGCTGGCCGGGCTGCACCGCGCTCCCCGGGGCGCGCCGAGCCTGCGTCCGACGGATGCACGGCTGCTGCTGCTCGATGAGCCTGCCGCTGGCCTGGCCGCCAGCGAACGCGCCGCGCTCATGGCGCTGGTGAAGTCGCTCACGCAGGAGCAAGGCGGGCGGGCCAGCCTCTCTGTGCTGTACACCGAACACAACATGGATGCCGTGTTTGGTGTGGCCGATCGGGTGTTGGTGCTGATAGACGGTGAGATAGCCGCGCAAGGTGACCCCCAAGCGATTGCCCGCAACCCGCTAGTGCGCCAGCGCTACCTGGGCCATGGGTGGGAACCATCGCGCCGCGGAGATGCCCATGCTTGACGTCCGGGACCTGCGCGCCTGGCACGGCGCGGCACAAGCCCTGTTTGGTGTGACGCTGACCGTGGGTGCGGGCGAGTTGCTGGTGCTACAGGGCCTCAATGGGGCCGGTAAGTCCACCCTGATGCAAGCCATAATGGGCATGGGCCCGCGTGTTGAGGGCATTGTCAGCTACAAAAATGAGAGCATTCTGGGGCTGCCCAGCCACCAGAGGGCACTGCGCGGGCTGGGCTACGTGCCCGAAGACCGGCGCCTGTTCACCGCGCTGACGGTGCGGCAAAACCTCTTGATCGCCGCGCGTGGCCGTGACGTGAACCGGCACCTTGACGAAGTGCTGGAACTATTCCCCGTGCTCAAGACCCTGCTGGGCCGCCCCGCTGCGCACACGAGCGGGGGCGAGCAGCAAATGCTGGCCATTGCCCGCACCTTGATGACCCGTCCCTCGCTGCTGCTGCTGGACGAGCCCTGTGAGGGCATCGCCCCGGTGTTGGTGGAGTCCATTCGCGATGCGCTGCTGGCGCTGCGGGGCGGTGGAATGGCCCTGTTGGTGGCCGAGCAAAATGGCGTTCTGGCAGACCGGGCCGACCGCGTGCTCACCCTGCGCGCGCAGACCGCGCTCACCCCATGAATGGACCCCATGATCATTACCAGCCTGCTCGACACCGATCTCTACAAGTTCACCATGATGCAGGCGGTGCTGCACCAGTTTCCCGGTGCCCAGGTGGAATACCGCTTCAAGTGCCGCAACCCCGGCGTGGATCTGGCCGCGCATGCGGCCGACATTCGCGAGGAAATCCGCGCGCTGTGCAGTCTGCGCTTTCAGGAAAGCGAGCTGGCCTACCTGCGTGCGCTGCGCTTCATCAAGAGCGATTTTGTGGACTTCCTGGGCCTGTTCCAGCTGAACGAAAAATACATTACCGTCACACCCCAGGCCAACGGCGGCCTGGACATCCGCATCGTCGGTCCCTGGCTGTACACCATCTTGTTCGAGATTCCGGTGCTGGCCATCGTCAACGAGGTCTACTTCCGCAACACCCAGACGGTGCCCGACTTTCTGGAGGGTCGCCGACGCCTGGACGAAAAAATCGCCCTGCTGCGCAGCGAAGGACTGTCCGAGCTGAAGATCGCCGACTATGGCACGCGGCGGCGTTTCTCGCGCGCCTGGCATGACGAAGTGCTGCGCGTGCTCGTGGCCCGCCTGGGCACCACCCAGAGCCCCGGTCACCCCGCAGGCGCGCCGGGGCAACTGGCGGGCACCAGCAATACGCTGGCCGCCATGCGATTGGGGCTGACGCCGCTGGGCACCATGGCGCACGAATACCTGCAGGCCACGCAGGCCCTGGGACCACGGCTGCGCGACAGCCAGATCTTTGCGTTTGAGTCTTGGGCACGCGAGTACCGTGGCGACCTGGGGATTGCGCTTTCCGACGTCTACGGCATGGGGGCCTTTTTGCGCGACTTTGACCTGTACTTTTGCAAGCTGTTTGACGGTGCCCGCCATGACAGCGGCGACCCGTTTGAGTGGGGCGAGCGCATGCTGGCCCACTACGCGCGCAACCGGGTCGACCCGCGCACCAAGACACTGATCTTCAGCGACGGTCTGACCATGCCCCGCACCATTGAGCTTTACCAGCGCTTTCGCGGGCGCTGCCAGCTCGCCTTTGGCATCGGCACCAACCTCACCAACGACCTGGGGTACGAGCCACTGCAAATTGTGATCAAGATGGTGCACTGCAACGGCCAGCCGGTGGCCAAACTCTCGGACACCCCCGCCAAAAACATGTGCGAAGATGAAAAATACCTGGCCTATCTGCGCCAAGTCTTTGACATTTCCAGTTAAGCCATACCACCATGCGCACTGAACCCACTCCGTCTCCCGCGTCACGCCCGCGCATCCTCGTCACCCGCGCCATCTTCCCCGAAGTAGCCCAGCGCCTGTCCGCGCATTTCGACGTGCATACCAATACCGACGATGCCGACTGGAGCCGCGCCGAGTTGCTGCAACGGCTGCAAGGCATGACCGGTGCGCTCACCTTCGGGCTGGAGCGCATCGACACCGAGTTGCTGGCGCAATGCCCACAACTGCGCATTTGCGCCAACATGACGGTGGGCTACAACAACTTCGACCTGGCCGCCATGACGGCCGCCGGGGTATTGGGCACCAACGCGCCCGACGTGTTGACCGAAACCACCGCCGACTTTGGCTTTGCCCTGCTGCTGGCCACGGCGCGGCGCGTCACCGAGAGCGAACACTATCTGCGCGCGGGCCAGTGGCAGCGCTGGCGCTACGACATGTTCGCCGGGGCCGAGGTGCATGGCAGCACCCTGGGCATCATCGGCATGGGCCGTATCGGCCAGGCCATAGCCCGCCGGGCTGCGCATGGTTTTGGCATGCAGGTGGTCTACCACAACCGCAGCCGACTGGACGCCGCCCTGGAAACCGAATGCCGCGCCCGCTATGTGGGCAAGGAGGAACTGCTCAAGACCGCCGACCATGTCGTGCTGGTGGTGCCGTATTCCAAGGAATCGCACCACACCATCGGTGCGCCCGAGCTGGAGCTGATGCAGCCCACCGCGACGCTGATCAACATCGCCCGTGGCGGCATCGTGGACGATGCCGCCCTGGCCGCCGCGTTGCGTGCCGGGCGCATTGCCGCCGCCGGGCTGGACGTGTTCGAGGGCGAGCCCAGCGTCCACCCCGCGCTGCTGGCCTGCTCCAACGTGGTGCTCACCCCCCACATCGCCAGCGCCACCACCGCCACCCGGCGCGCCATGGCGATGTTGGCGGTGGACAACCTGATCGGCTACCTGGTCCATGGGAAGGCGGTGACGCCGTTGAATGACGTCGCCAAAGGATAGACCCCATGAGCGCTGTAGTCCCAAAGCCCGAATGCTTGGCAAAGCTGGTTTTTTTTATCCGTGGCGAAAAAGTGTTGCTGGACGCTGACCTGGCCGACCTATATGGTGTGGCAACGAAGGTGCTGAATCAGGCCGTAAAGCGCAATCGGGATCGCTTTCCCGCAGACTTTATGTTCCAGCTAACACTGGAGGAGTGGGAGGGTATGAGGTCACAATTTGTGACCTCATACCCAGACAGCAGCCCGATGAAGTCACAAATTGTGACCGCATCCCGGCGCAAACTCACGGCAATACCCTACGCCTTCACCGAGCAAGGTGTTGCCATGCTCTCCAGCGTGCTGCGCTCCCAACGGGCGGTCGAGGTCAACATCGCCATCATGCGCACCTTTGTACAGTTGCGCCGCCTGATGGACTCCAACCGCGACCTGGCTCGCCGCATCGATGCGCTGGAGGCCCGCTACGACGAGCAGTTTTCGCAGGTATTCGAGGCCATTAAGCAACTCATCACCGACGATAAATCACGCAAGGCCAAGCCATCCATGGGGTTTCTTTGATCGTGGAGTTGCTACATTTTCAATAGCTGCTTACGCATATTCCACGCGGGCTAATGCCCAATTTGATACCAATATTTGACTGCAAGGATAAGAACAAGTGGATGCAATGACAACCGGGGTGCTGCTGGTGTTGGCGGTGGTGAACGTGGCGCTGCTGGCCTGGGTGCTGGTGGTGCTGGGCCGTGTGCGCGGTGGGGATGCGCAGGCCCAATTGCTGCTCAAAGAGCTGCAAGACCTGCGCACCCAGGTGCAGCAGGGCAGCGAGCGCCTGGAGCGCGAACTGCGCCACGAAGTGCAGCAGTCCAGCCAGGGCGTGCGCCAGGAACTGGGCCAGACCCTGGCCACCTTCCAGCAGACGCTGACGCAGCAAGGCGCCGAAGCCACGCGCACCCAGAACACCCAGATCGACGCCTTTGGCCAGCAACTGGCGCTGCTGCAGAAGTCGCTTTCCGACACCCTGGCCACGCAGCTGGGTGGCCTGAGCGAAACCAACGCCCGGCGCATGGCCGAGGTGCGCGAAACGCTGGAGCGCCAGTTGGCGGCCATGCAGACCTCCAACACCGCCAAGCTCGAAGAGATGCGCGTCACCGTCGATGAAAAGCTCCAGTCCACGCTGCAAGCGCGCCTGGGCGAAAGCTTCAAGCAGGTGGCCGACCGGTTGGAGCAGGTGCACAAGGGCCTGGGCGAGATGCAGACGCTGGCGCAGGGCGTGGGCGACCTCAAGCACCTGCTCACCAACGTGAAAACGCGCGGCATCTTTGGCGAGGCCCAATTGGCCAGCCTGCTGGAACAAGTGTTCACCCCCGACCAGTTCGCCGCGCAGGTGGCCACGCGCCCGGGCAGCAAGAACGTGGTGGACTTTGCTGTTCGGCTGCCGGGCAGGGCCGACAGCGGCGCGCCCCTGTGGCTGCCTATCGATGCCAAGTTCCCCAACGAAGACTACGAGCGCCTGCTCGACGCCCAGGCCAATGCCGACGTGGCCGGGGCCGATGCGGCGGGCAAGGCGCTGGAGGCGCGCATCCGCCTGGAGGCCCGTTCCATCGCCGACAAGTACCTGGAGCCGCCGCACACCACGGATTTCGCCATCCTGTTCCTGCCCACCGAGGGCCTGTACGCCGAGGTACTGCGCCGCCCCGGCTTGATGGAAGCCCTGCAGCGCGAGCACCGCATCACCCTGGCCGGGCCGACTACGCTCTTGGCCATGCTCAGTTCGTTGCAAATGGGCTTTCGCACCCTGGCGCTGGAAAAGCGCTCCAGCGAGGTCTGGCAGGTGCTGGGCGCGGTCAAGTCCGAATTCACCAAATTCGGGGACGTGCTGGCCAAGGTCAAGTCCCAAACCCAGACCGTGCTCAACACACTGGACAGTGCCGAGGTGCGCAGCCGCGCCATGAACCGCGCCCTCAAGCAGGTGGAAGCCCTGCCCGAAGGCCAGGCCAACCAGCTGCTGCCGCTGGATGGCCTGGCGGACGGCGAGGGCGCATGACCGATCCCGACCCCGCTGCAGCCATTGCCACCGAGCGGCGCGGGGTGCCGGGTGGTGAGCTGCTGCGCCTGATTTGCGCGCAGGTGTGCCTGCACGGCAGCATGGCGGGGCTGCGCATGGCTGCGCCGCTGCTGGCGCTGAAGCAGGGCTACAGCACTTTCTCGGTGGGCGTGCTGCTGGCCTTGTTTTCGCTCACCCAGGTGTTCCTGGCGCTGCCTGCCGGGCGCTATGCCGACCGGCACGGGCTCAAACGGCCCATCCGGTTGGGGGTGGTGGCAGCATCGCTGGGGGCCTTGCTGGCCGTCCTCTGGCCCAGCTTTTGGGTGCTGTGCGGCAGTGCGCTGCTGATGGGTGGGGCCAGTGGGTCGGCCGTGATTGCCCTGCAGCGCCACGTGGGGCGCGCGGCCAGCGATCCGTCCGAGCTCAAGACCGTGTTCAGCTGGCTGGCCATCGGGCCAGCTGTTTCCAACTTTCTCGGGCCGGTGCTGGCTGGCTTGCTGATCGACCACGCGGGCGTCTGGCTGGGTGGTGTGGAGGCGGACGATACCGGTTTTCGCGCGGCCTTCCTGTTCACCGCGCTGCTGCCCTGGGCGGCCTGGTGGTGGGTGCGCCGCACGGTGGAGTTGCCAGCGGACAGCGGCGGTGGAACCCATCCCCCGCGCACGGTGTGGCATCTGCTGCAGGACCCCTTGCTGCGGCGGCTATTGGTGGTGAACTGGCTGTTGTCGAGCTGCTGGGATGTGCACACCTTTGTGGTCCCGGTGCTGGGGCACGAGCGCGGGCTCAGTGCCTCGGTGATTGGCGCGATTCTGGGTGCGTTTGCGCTGGCGGCGGCGCTGGTGCGGGTGTTGCTGCCGCTGCTGGCACGCCAGGTGCACGAGTGGCAGGTGGTGACCGGGGCCATGCTCACTACCGCCGCGTTGTTTGGCGTGTACCCGTTCTTGCAGGCACCCTGGTCCATGGGGCTGTGCTCGGTGCTGCTGGGCTTGGCCTTGGGGACGGTGCAGCCCATGCTGATGAGCACCCTGCACCAGATCACGCCGCACCACCTGCACGGGCAGGCCATTGGGCTGCGCCTGGCCACGTTGAACCTCTCCAGCGTGCTTATGCCACTGCTGTTTGGCACGGCGGGGGCGGTCGTGGGCGTGTCGGTGGTGTTCTGGACCGTGGGTACTGCGGTAGGTGCGGGTGCGCGCTGGGCGTGGCGGCTCAGGCCCGGTAAAACGCCTGGATGATCTGCCAGGCTTCCTGCGGGTCGTCGCAGTAAGAGAACAGGTTCAAGTCCGGGGCCGAGACCACGCCTTCTTCGACCAGCGCTTCAAAGTTGATCAGGCGCTTCCAGTAGTCGGTGCCGAACAGGATGATGGGCACCGGGCTGGCCTTCTTGGTTTGCACCAGGGTCATCACCTCGAACAACTCGTCCAGCGTGCCAAAGCCACCGGGGAAGGCCACCATGGCCTTGGCGCGCATCATGAAATGCATTTTGCGCAGCGCAAAGTAGTGGAACTTGAAGCTCAGCGACGGCGTGACATACGGGTTGGCGTGCTGTTCGTGGGGCAGCGCAATGTTCAGGCCGATGGTGGGCTCGCCCGCCTCGAAGGCCCCGCGGTTGGCCGCTTCCATGATGCCGGGACCGCCCCCGGTGCAAATGGTAAAGCGCTCGGCTGCGGGCAGCTGTGCGCTGTGCGCGGCCACCAGGTGGCCAAATTGGCGCGCCAGATCGTAGTAGCGGGCATTGCGCAGGTCGCGCTCGGCCAGGGTTATGGCGGCGGCATCGTGGCGGGCGCGGGCGGCGTTCAGCTGGGCCTGCGCGTCTTCGGGTGCCAGAAAGCGGGCGCTGCCAAAGACGACGATGGTGTTGTCAATGCCCTGGGCCATTTGCTCCAGATCGGGTTTGAGCATTTCTAGCTGGAAGCGAATGCCCCGGGTTTCGCGGCGCAGCAGGAATTCGGGGTCCACAAAGGCCAGGCGGTAGGCGTCGGCCTGCAGCGGCAGGCCCGCATCGGCATGGGTCTTGAGGTCGGCCCAGGCGTCGGCCAGGGTGCGTTCGGTCAGGGTGTGGGGAGAGTCCATGGTGTTGTCGTTAGAGGAGGGAGGAATGCACGGTGCGCAGGGCGTTGGCCAAGGCGGGCGCGACGCTGACGGCGTTGCTGGCGTGGGCGATGCAATCGGTGCTCCAGACGTTGCGCACCCCTGCGGCCTGGATGACGTCAAGCGCATCCCCCGCAAACAGGGCGTGGGTCACGGCCACATCCACGCTGGTGGCACCCGCAGCCAGCAGCAAACGCGTGGCACCGGCCAGGGTGCGCCCGCTGCTGGCCACGTCGTCCAGCACCACTACGGCACGGCCTTGCACATCCAGATCGGGCAAGTGGATGGTGACGTCGCGGTCGCCATGGCGGTCCTTGTGGCATACGCCGTGGTCAAAACCGTGCACGCGGGCGGCCTGGGCGATCCACTGGGCCGATTCGGCATCTGGCCCAATCAGCACCGGGCGCTGCAGTTCGCGTGCCAGCAGTTCGGCCAGCAGCGGCGCGCCGCTGAGCACCACCGCTTGCGGCACGGCAATGGCCTGTTCCAGGCGCTCGATGCGGTGCAGGTGTGGGTCCACCGTGATGACGGCGTCGAACAAGTCGGCCAGAAAGCCGCCTACCACCTGCTGGCTGACCACTTCGCCGGGGTTGAAGGCGATGTCCTGGCGCATGTAGGCCAGGTAGGGTGCCACCAGGGTGAGATGCGTGGCACCCAGCGCGCGCGCGGTGCGTGCCGCCAACAGCAGTTCCACCAGTTTTTCGTTGGGATGGTCCAGGCTGCGCAGTAGCACCACGTGGGCGGGCAGCGTGGCGGGCAGGCGCAGTTTCAGCTCCCCGTCGGGGAAGTGGTGGCGCGCGATGGCGGCGCAGTCCAGGTGCGCGGCGTGCGCCAGGCGCTGGGCCATGGCCTGTTCGTCGTCGAAATGCAGCAGCAAAGTAGAGGGGGCAGTCATCAGAACTCCACAAAGGTATGGGTGGCCGCCGCATGGGTGCCGATGCCGTAGCCGGTGGATTTGGCGCAGGCCTGGCGCGCAAATTCCAGATCGGCGGTGAAGTCGGCGTACACGCGGTACAGCGGCTCGCCCACGCGCACGGCGTCGCCCATCTTGCGCAGCAGGTCCACGCCCGCGCTTTGTACCTTGGGTGCACCGGCCAGGCTGGCAATGCGGGCGATGTGCAGGTTGTCGATGCTGGTGACCAGGCCGTCCTCGGGGGCCAGCACATCAAAGCTGAGCGCCCCCAGTTGGGGCTGGTTGTGGTCGAAGTGCTTGCTGCCCTGGGCGGTGATGATGGCGTTCATCTGTGCCAGTGCACGGCCACTGTCCAGAATGTCGCGGGCAATGGCAAAGCCGTCGCCACCGCGCACGTCGGGGTCGCATTCGATCAGGCGTCCGGCCAGGCGCAGGGATTTTTGGCGCAAGTCGTTGGGCGCACGCGGATCGTTTTCCAGCACGCGCATCACGTCGCGCGCTTCCAGCACCGGGCCAATGCCGTTGCCGATGGGCTGGCGGCCATCGGTGATGACCACGTCCAGCGACAAGTGCGTGCGCCGCGCCACGTATTCAAACAAGCGGCGCAAGCGCTGTGCTTCGGGCATGGAACGCACCTTGGCCGTGGGGCCGATGGGAATGTCCAGCACTAACTGGCTTGACCCGGCGGCAATCGTTTTGGACAGGATGGACGCCACCATCTGGCCCGGCGAATCCAGCGAGAGCGGGCGCTCCACCGAGATCAGCACATCGTCCGCCGGGGACAGGTGGGCGGTACCACCCCAGGCCAGGCAGCCGTGGTGGGCACGCACGATGCCTTGCAGCTGCGCAATGGGCAGTTCCACCTTGGCCAGCACTTCCATGGTGTCGGCGGTACCCGCCGGTGAGGTGATGGCGCGTGACGAGGTCTTGGGGCAGATCAGGCCGTGCGCGGCGACGATGGGCACGATCAGCATGGAGGTGCGGTTGCCCGGGATGCCGCCAATGCAGTGCTTGTCCACCACCAGGCCTTCGTGCCAGTTCAGGCGCTTGCCTGCGGCGATCATGGCTTCGGTCAGGAAGTAGACCTCTTCGCGGTCCAGCTCGTCGCGGTTGCAGGCCACCACGAAGGCGGTGAGTTCAATTTTGGAATAGCGGTGCTCGGCAATGTCGTGCACGATGGAGCCAAAGTCCTCGCGCCCCAGGCGCTCGCCGCCGAGCTTGCGGTGCAGCGCACCGATGGAGGCCGGGGGCTCGGCCTGCGCCACCGTGGCGCTGTGGCCGTCTTCCACACCCATCTGGGCAAAGGCGGCCTTGGACAGGCCCAGCTCACCGCAGGCCACGATGGCGGCGTCGTCCACTACGTTGAGCGTGGCCAGGATGGCGCGGCCATTAGTACGCACTTCCACCTTGGTCAGCGCCTTGAAGCCCTCGGCGCGGTAGACGTCGCAGTCGCG
>CAZDDK010000036.1:0-19879 GCA_964504185.1 uncultured Rhodoferax sp.
CTCGTAAGAGGGCAGATTTACAGTCTGCTGCCATTAACCACTCGGCCACCTCTCCAAGGTGAACCCCGGATTATGCCAAGAAATTTGGGCATTGTCATGTCCGGTGAAAAAGAATTTCTGCTTTCAGCGCCGGACGCTCGCCATTCTGGCCAAAAAGCTCGGGGCTATCGCAGCTTCCAGGCCCGGGCCTTGGAAAAGTGGCCGCAGCCGATGAATGGCAGCGGCGCGCGCAGTGCCGACAGCGGCGACGGGTGGTTGGCCACCAGCACCAAATGGCGTTGGGCATCAATCAGCGCCCGTTTTCCCTGGGCATGTGCGCCCCAGAGCATGAACACGCAGGGTTGCGCCTCGCGGGATACCTGGCAAATGACGGCGTCGGTCAGTGCCTCCCAGCCGCGCTTGGAATGGCTGGCGGGCTGCCCCTCTTCCACCGTCAGGCAGGTGTTGAGCAGCAGCACGCCTTGCTGGGCCCATTTCACCAGACTGCCACCGGGCTGCGGGAAGGGTGGAGGCGGTGTGCCCAGGTCGCGCTGCAGTTCCTTGAAGATATTGCGCAGAGACGGCGGCAGGCCCACTCCCGGTGCCACGGAGAAAGCCAGTCCCTCGGCCTGGCCACGCCCATGGTAGGGGTCCTGCCCCAGGATGACCACGCGCACCGCTTCGGGCGGGGTGAGTTGCAGGGCGCGCAAGGGCTTTGGCGGGAAGATGGTGGCACCGGCATCCAGGCGCTCTCCCAGAAAAGCCAACAGTCCCCGGCCGGTGTCCGACTGGAAGAAATGATCCACCAGGGGCTGCCAGCCACTCGCCACCGGCCAGTCGATCGGGTTGGCGGTCTGCAACTGGTCGAACGGTGCGGCAGCGACCGTCGCAACGGTTTCGGGAGGCAGTTCCGCAGTCATGCCGCGCACTCAGCCAAATAATGCCGCCAAGGCCTCGCCTGGCTCGGGCGCACGCATGAAGGCCTCCCCCACCAAAAAGGCATTGACCCCTGCCGCACCCATGCGCAGCACGTCGTCTCGCGCCAGGATGCCGCTTTCGGTCACCAGCAGGCGATCGGCGGGAACCAGGTCCTTGAGTGCCAGCGTGGTGTCCAACGTCACCTCGAAGGTCTTGAGGTTGCGATTGTTGATGCCCACCAGCGGTGTTTTGAGCTGGAGCGCGCGCGCCAGCTCGGCACCGTCGTGCACCTCCACCAGCACCGCCATATCCAGGCTGCGGGCGATGGCCTCCAAGTCTTTCATTTGCGCGTCATCCAGGCACGCAGCGATCAACAACACCGCGTCGGCCCCCATGGCCCTGGATTCATAAATCTGGTAGGGATCCACCATGAAATCCTTGCGCAGCACCGGCAACTGGCAGCTGGCGCGGGCCTGCTTGAGGTAGTCGATGCGCCCCTGGAAAAACTGCTGGTCGGTCAGCACCGACAAGCAGGCCGCGCCCGACTCCGCGTAGCTCTGGGCGATGTCGGCCGGGATGAAATCCTCACGCAGCACGCCCTTGCTAGGGCTGGCCTTTTTGATCTCGGCGATCACTGCGGGCTTGCCGACAGCGATCTTGGCGCGCAGGGCACCCACGAAGTCGCGCGTCAGCACCCGGCTTTCGGCGTCGGCGCGCATAGCTTCCAGTGAAATGCGCTTCTTGGCTGCGGCCACCTCCTGGTGTTTGACGGCAACGATCTTGTCGAGAATGTCACTCATACGCCCGCCTTCTGGGCCAAACGGCCCGACACCTCGATGAGTGCCTGCAACTTGGCCTTGGCCGCGCCGGATTCGATGGCAACGCGTGCCAGCGCAATGCCCTCGGCCATGCTCGGTGCCACGTTGGCGGCATACAGCGCCACGCCGGCATTGAGCACCACGATGTCCTTGGCCGCCCCGGCCTGGTTGTCCAGCACGCCCAGCAGCATGGCACGCGAGTCGTCCGGCGTTTCAACTCGGAGCGCGCGATTGCTGGCCATGGCCATGCCGAAGTCTTCGGGGTGGATCTCGTATTCGGTGATGTGGCCGTCCTTCAATTCGCCCACCAGTGTGGCAGCCCCCAGCGAGACCTCGTCCATGCCGTCACGGCCATACACCACCACCGCATGCTCGGCACCCAAGCGCTGCATTACGCGCACTTGTATGCCGACCAGGTCGGGGTGGAATACTCCCATCAAGATATTGGGCGCACCGGCCGGGTTGGTCAGGGGGCCCAGGAGGTTGAAGATGGTCTTGATGCCCATCTCGCGGCGCACCGGGGCCACGTTTTTCATGGCAGGGTGGTGGTTGGGCGCAAACATGAAACCCACGCCCACGTCGGCGATGCACTGGGCAATCGCTGCGGGCGAGAGATTGATGTTCAGGCCCAGGCTCTCCAGCACGTCGGCGCTGCCGCTCTTGCTGCTGACGCCGCGGCCACCATGCTTGCTGACCTTGGCTCCTGCCGCAGCGGCCACGAACATGGAGCAGGTGGAAATATTGAAGGTGTGCGAACCGTCGCCCCCGGTGCCGACAATGTCCACCAGGTGCGTGCGGTCGGCGACCTCGACCTTGGTGGAAAACTCGCGCATCACCTGCGCGGCGGCGGTGATCTCGCCAATGGTTTCCTTCTTCACGCGCAAGCCGGTGGTGATGGCCGCCATCATCACCGGCGACATCTCGCCGGACATGATTCTGCGCATCATGTGCAGCATCTCGTCGTGGAAGATTTCACGGTGTTCGATAGTGCGCTGCAAGGCTTCCTGGTCAGTCATAGGCATGGTGCTTCCTTCTTCGTTAAGCGGTGGGCGCTTCCGTCAGCGCGAGTTTGACTCCAAATCCAACGAACAGGGCACCCGCCACACGGTCCAGCCAGAGGAACACGTTCCCCCGCTGCGCCGCTGCGTCGGTCGCGGCCCGGCGGCGCGTGGCGTTTCGCACGGACTGCGTCAGCCGATCGGCCGCCAGCGCCCAGCCGATGTTGACCCCCAGGCCGTTGAAGTTGAACAGCAGGCCCAGCAGCAAGAAGGCCAGAGGCTTGTGCTCCACCGTGGGCGCAATGAACTGCGGCACAAAAGCCAGGAAGAACAGCGCCACCTTGGGGTTCAGCGCATTGGTCCAGAAGCCGCGCAGAAAAACAGACTTATGATCAATTTGGCCACTAGCCCGCGTGGAATAAGCCTCATTAGCTTCCATTTCAATAGCAACGCCAGACCGGGCCATGAGCATGCGAATGCCCACGTACACCAGGTAGGCCGCTCCCAGCCACTTGAGCACGGCAAATGCGGTGGCGGACGCGGCCATCAGCGCACTCACGCCGACTGCCGCAGCGACGATGTGCACAAAGCAGCCAGCCGAGATGCCCAGCGCAGCCACAACACCGGCGCGCGCGCCACTGCGCAGCGCGTTGCTGACGATATAGAGCACATCCGGCCCCGGCGTCAGGTTCAACAGCAGACCGGCGGCAACGAACCACAGCAGGGAATCGAGACTCATGGCCATTCTTCCTTCGGCTTTCAGTAAGGGCCGGTGGCGCTGTCTGCGGGCTCTGCCGAGTCGGACTGGGCGAAGAACTGGCGCACGCAGGCGATGGTGTGGTCAATGCCCGCCGTGTCCACATCCAGGTGGGTGACAAAGCGCAGGCCGATCAGGCCGGTGGCCAGCACGCCGTGGTCTTTCAGGAAGGCCAGCAGCGCCGGCCCGCGCGCATGGGCCACATCCAGAAATACGATATTGGTCTGGGCCGAGCGCACGGCAAGTCCCTCGATGCCGTGCAGGCCCAATGCCAGGCGCTGGGCCAGGGCGTGGTCGTCGGCGAGGCGTTCCACATGGTGGTCCAGCGCGTAGTGCGCCGCCGCTGCCAGCAGGCCCACCTGGCGCATGCCGCCACCAGCCATCTTGCGAATCCGACGGGCGCGCGCAATCAGTTCACGGCTGCCGCACAGGGCCGAGCCCACGGGCGCACCCAGCCCCTTGCTGAAACAGACCGACACGCTGTCGAACAGGCCGGTGATGCGTTTGGCCGCATCCCAGGCCGACTCAGCGCCGGTTTTCGATGCCACGGCAGCGTTGAACAGGCGCGCGCCATCCAGGTGCAGGGCCAGGCCCTTCTCGCGCGCCAGGGACGCCATGCCCTGCAAGTAGTCCCAGGGCAGGGGAAAGCCGTTCCAGGTGTTTTCCAGGCACAGCAGGCGGGTGCGGGCAAAGTGGCAGTCGTCGGGTTTGATGGCAGCGGCCACCTCGGCCAGGTCCATCCGGCCCGTCGCATCCTGCGCCAGGGGCTGCGGCTGAACGCTGCCCAGCACGGCGGCACCCCCGGCTTCAAAACGGTAGGTATGGGCCAACTGGCCCACAAGGTACTCGTCCCCCCGCCCACAGTGGGCCAGGATGGCGCACAGATTGCTCTGCGTGCCGCTGGGCATGAACAGCGCCGCCTCGAAGCCCAGGCGCTGGGCCAGGCTGTCCTGCAGGGCGTTGACGGCGGGGTCGTCGCCGAACACATCGTCGCCCAGCGGGGCGGCCATCATGGCATTGCGCATGGCCTCCGTGGGGCGGGTGACCGTGTCGCTGCGCAGATCGATCCGGGTGGGGTTCTCCAGGAAACCATGAGTCATTTCAGCCCCTAGCCCGCGTATTTATTGGATTTATAGCTATCATTTATATAGCGTTTATGCGCGCAGGAAGTTCTGCAGCATCGCATGTCCGTGTTCGGTCAGGATGGATTCCGGGTGGAACTGCACGCCTTCCATGCGCACCGCGTCGGCCAAGCCCCGGTGGCGCACGCCCATGATCTCGCCGTCGTCCGTCCACGCGGTAATGGCCAGTTCCGGGGGGCAGGTGGCGCGCTCAATGGCCAGGGAGTGGTAGCGGTTGACCGTGAACTGGCGCGGCAGGCCCGCGAACACCCCCTCTTGCGTGGTGGTGATGACGCTGGTCTTGCCATGCATGAGCTGCTGGGCGTGGATGATGGTGCCACCCAGCGCGGCACCGATGCTCTGGTGGCCCAGGCACACGCCCAAAATGGGCAGCTTGCCCATGAAGTGCCGGATGGCCGCCACCGAGATGCCCGCCTCTGCAGGGGAGCAGGGACCGGGCGAAATGACCAGGCGGTCGGGGTTGCGCTGGGCGATCCCCTCCAGCGTGATCTCGTCGTTGCGGAACACCTCCACCTGGGCACCCAGTTCACCGAAGTACTGGACGATGTTGTAGGTGAAGCTGTCGTAGTTGTCGATCATGAGCAGTTTCATGCTGCAACCTCCTCTCGCAGGCGCGCAAACTCGCGGTGCTCGTAGGCGATGCACACCTCCATCATGTCGCGATAAATGGCCTCGATGACGGCAGGCTCGCCGCCTTGCGCCACGGCGTGCGCGCGCACCCGCTTCACAATGGCCTCGATGCGGTCCTCGTCGCGCACATGGTTCACGTCCTGTTTGATACGGGCAGCCTGCGTCATATAGGCGGTGCGCTGCACCAGCAGGGGCACCAACAGGTCGTCCAGCGCGTCTACGCAGCGGCGCACTTCCGGCATGGAAGCGCAGTGTTGCACCAGGTCCATGGACTTGGCACTTTCGTTGTTCGGTTTGTTCATTCCAGTCCCTCCTCCACCAACTCGGCCGCACGCAAGAGCGCACGCGCCTTGGCCTCTGTTTCCTTCCACTCCAGCTCCGGCACGCTATCGGCCACCACACCGGCGGCCGCCTGCACGTACAGCGTCTGGTTCTTGATGATGCCGGTGCGGATGGCGATGGCCACGTCCATGTCACCGGCGTAGCTCAGGTAGCCACAGGCCCCGCCATAGATGCCGCGCTTGACAGGCTCCAGCTGGTCGATCAACTCCATGGCATGCACCTTGGGTGCACCGGTGAGTGTGCCGGCGGGAAACGTGGCCCGCAAAACGTCCATATTGGTCATGCCATCCAGCAGCGTGCCCTCCACATTGCTGACGATGTGCATGACGTGGCTGTAGCGTTCCACGCAAAACGCGTCCGATACCTTGACGCTGCCGATCTTGGCAATGCGTCCGATGTCGTTGCGCGCCAGGTCGATCAGCATCACGTGCTCGGCGCGCTCCTTGGGGTCGTTGATCAGTTCCGCTTCGGCGGCCTTGTCGGCCTCGACCGTTGCGCCGCGCGGACGGGTGCCGGCAAGGGGCCGGATCGTCACGCGTGTTTCAACAAGCTCCTGCGCAGCGGCGGAGCGTGGGGGCATTGTTTCCTGGCGCACCAGAATCTCGGGCGATGCACCCACCACATGGAAGTCCCCGAAGTGGTAGAAGAACATATAGGGGCTTGGGTTGAGCGAGCGCAACGCGCGGTACAGCGACAGCGGGGACTCGGTATAGCGCTTCTTGATGCGCTGGCCCACCTGCACCTGCATGAAGTCGCCCCCGGCGATCAGCTCCTTGGCGCGTTCGACGGCGGCCAGGTAATCCGCCTTGGCGAAATCTCGTTGGGCCGGGTGGCTGGTGGTGGGTTTGACCGCTGGAATGCTGACCGCCTGCGCCAACCGGTCTTTCAGCTCCCGCAACCGGCGTTTGCCGCGAAAGTAGGCCTCGGGCTCCCCCGGGTCGGTATAGACGATCAGATAGAGCTTGCCCGACAGGTTGTCGATGACGGCCAGCTCCTCACACTGCAGCAGCAGGATATCGGGGCATTCCAGTTCATCGGGCGGGCAGCTGGACTCCAGTTTTTTCTCGATGTAGCGCACCGCGTCGTAGCCAAAGTAGCCGGCCAGGCCGCCACAAAAGCGCGGCAAGCCCGGCCGCAGGGCGACCTTGAAGCGCCGCTGGTAGCTGGCAATGAAGTCCAGCGGATTGGCGCTGGACGTTTCCACCACCACGCCGTCGGTGACCACCTCGGTGCGGGCATCCGGCCCAAAACCGCTGGCACGCAGCAGCGTACGGGCTGGCAAGCCGATGAAGCTGTAGCGGCCAAAACGCTCACCACCCACCACCGATTCCAGCAAAAAACTGTAGGCCCCGCTGCCGGGGTCCCCACTGGCCACCGCGCCGGGGGCATGGGCCAGCTTCAGATACAGAGACAGCGGCGTTTCCAGATCGGCAAAGGCCTGGGCTGTCAGCGGAATGCGGTTGTAGCCCTGCGCAGCCAGGGCCTGGAATTCGGGTTCAGAAATCACGGGCAATTACCTCTCGTTGCGAGGCGGCACCGCGTGCCGCCAGCGCTTCATTCAAACCGGCTCCCCGGCAATGTGCGGGGAGAGACTGGGTGCGCGCCGGATGTCGGAGGGGGGGGTCCGTGCCGCTTGGTCGCGCTGAACCCTGGGCTACCGCGTCGCCCGGCCCGGAAATCAGGCGTGCAGCGCGATGGTGGATTCGGGCATGGCAGTTTGCGACCGCCAGGGCCAGGCTCCCCGGTCGCTACAACCCGTAATGAACATGCGGTGAATGAACATAGGCCCAGTGTAGCAAACCCTCTGCAACGGCGGAACGCATGCGCCTTATCACCACAAAGGAATCCGCAAAAACCCTGCGTTGTAACAGGCAGTAACGCCGGAAAATAGGCCCATCAAAAAACGAACGAGTGTTCACTTTTACAACAGGATTGAAAATGGGTCTTTTCAAACACTACTTCTTGGCGGCTGCAATCAGCCTGGGGCTGGGCACAGCAGCCCTGGCGGCCACCGTGGACATCGCCGGTGTCAAGGTGGAAGACAGCACCACGGTGGCGGGCACCAAGCTGCAACTCAACGGAGCGGGCATCCGGTACAAGGGCCCCTTCAAGGTCTATGTGGGGGAGCTGTACACGACCAAAAAAGTCGCCTCTCTGGAAGAACTGATTGCAGCCCCTGGACCCAAGCGCATGCGCCTGGTCATGACGCGCGAAATCGAGGCTGGCCCTTTTGGCAAGCTCCTGACCCGGGGTATGGAGGACAACAACCCCAAATCCGAAATGTCCAAGCTCATTCCCGGACTGATGAAAATGAGCGCGTTGTTTACCGAGTACAAGGGATTCGTGCCCGGCGACATCATTGACATGGACTGGACGCCCGGCACCGGACTGGTGATCACGGTCAAGGGGAAAATTTCCGTCGAACCCTTCAAAGAACCCGAGTTCTTCAAGGCCCTGATGGGCATCTGGCTAGGCCCCCAGCCCGCCTACTGGAAACTCAAGGACAACTTGCTGGGCGACATGTCCTAAACCACCGGCCTGGCCCCAATCCCTTGCAGTTGCAGGGGCCGGGGCAAGAGCGGAGAATGGACCACACCGATTCATTGAACCATCGCCAATTGAGGGAAAAACCACACCATGCGCCTGCTCCCTACTCTGTATCTTTTCGCCTCCACCCTCTTCTTCTGCGCAGGTGTCGGCGCAGCCACCGTGGACATTGCCGGCGTCAAGGTGGAAGACAACGCCACCGTGGGCGGCACGAAGCTGCAGCTCAACGGCGCGGGCATCCGGTACAAAGGACCGTTCAAGGTGTACGTGGCCGAGTTGTATACGACCAAGAAGGTGGTTTCGCTGGAGGAGCTGATCGCCGCGCCCGGCCCCAAACGCCTGACACTGGTCATGTCCCGCGAGGTGGAGGCTGGACCGTTTGGCAAGCTGCTCACGCGCGGCATGGAAGACAACAACCCCAAGTCTGAAATTTCCAAGCTGGTCCCAGGCCTGATTCGCATGGCCGAGATATTTACCGTGCAAAAGGTGTTGCTGCCCGGCGACGTGATCCACACCGACTGGATTCCGGGCACCGGCATGGTGGTCACCGTCAAAGGCAAGGTGCAGGGCGAGCCGTTCAAGGAGCCCGAGTTCTTCAAGGCCCTGATGAGCATCTGGCTGGGTCCGCAACCCGCCTACTGGAAACTCAAGGACAACCTGCTCGGTGATATGTAGCACCGCCCTGCATCCCTGTCCCGCGCCTGCATCCTTCACCCGATACAGGTTTTTTTTCGCCCAAATTTTGTGCATGAAATTCCCCGAGACAGCCTACGGAAATAGCGATACAGTCGGCGCGTTGGTGTCCATTGGCAATCAGTGAAAAGAGGTCGCAATGCAACTCAAGCTGAAACTTCCCCTGGCCTTTGCCCTCGCGTTGGGCCTCATGTTCCTGGGGGCCCTTTTTGGAATTTTCAGGCTCAACCACTCCCTGGGCGTTTATGAAAACCAGGTGCTGGCCACCGTGGCGGCCCACAAGAAAGTGGCACAGATCGATGCCCGGTTTTCCACCGCCATCCAGGAATGGAAAAACGTGCTGCTGCGCGGCAAAGAACCCAAAGACCTGGACAAATACTGGGACTCCCATCTGAAGGAAATGAAAGCCGTCCAGGACGGGCTGGCCGAGCTGAACAAGATGCGGCTCGACAACTCCGCCCGCGACACCCTGGGCAAGCTCGACCGCGCCATCCCGGTGGTGGGCGACGCCTACAAAAAGGCGTTCGAAGAGTTCAAGGCCGCAGGCTTTGACGCAGCCGCCGGCGACAAGGCCGCACGCGGCAAGGACCGCGAGTCGGGTGTCTTGATGGCGGAACTGAAAGAAATGCTCTCCGTGGCCGAGAGCGAGACCTCCAAGGCCGCCACGGCAGACGCCAGCAACAGCACCCTGGTGGCGCTGACCGTCATGGTGGTGGTGGTACTCATCGGGCTGGCGGGGGGCGTGTGGCTTAGCCGCCAGATCGTCGTGCCCCTGGGCCAGGCGGTGGAACTGGCCGCCCAAGTGGCCCAAGGCAATCTGAGCAACCACATCACCGTCTCGGGCAAGGACGAAGTGGGCATGCTGATGCAGTCCCTCAAGGACATGCAGGACAACCTGGTCAAGCTGGTGGTCAACGTGCGCCAGGGCTCCGAAGGCGTGGCCACGGCCAGCGCCGAAATTGCCCAGGGCAACAACGACCTGTCTTCCCGCACCGAGAGCCAAGCCAGCGCGCTGGAAGAAACCGCCGCCTCCATGGAAGAGCTGGGCTCCACCGTCTCCCAAAACGCCGACTCGGCCCGACAGGCCAACCAGTTGGCCCAGAATGCATCGTCGGTGGCCGTGCAGGGCGGGCGGGTGGTGGACCAGGTGGTGGAGACCATGCGCGGCATCAACGACGCCTCGCGCAAGATTTCCGACATCATCAGCGTCATCGACGGCATCGCCTTCCAGACCAACATCCTGGCACTGAACGCAGCGGTGGAAGCGGCACGCGCCGGTGAGCAAGGCCGCGGCTTCGCCGTGGTGGCCTCCGAAGTGCGTTCCCTGGCGGGACGCTCGGCGGAAGCCGCCAAGGAAATCAAATCCCTGATCGGTGCCAGCGTGGAGCGGGTGGAACAAGGCACCACGCTGGTGGACCAGGCCGGCACCACCATGAAGGAAGTGGTGGACAGCATCCGCCGCGTGACCGACATCATGGGCGAAATCAGCGCCGCCAGCGGCGAGCAGGCCAGCGGCGTCAGCCAAGTGGGCGAAGCCGTGACCCAGATGGACCAGGCCACCCAGCAAAACGCGGCGCTGGTGGAGCAGATGGCCGCTGCGGCCAGCAGCCTCAAGAGCCAGGCCCACGATCTGGTGCAGGTGGTGTCGGCGTTCAAAGTGGACGGTGTCGCCACTGCGGGCCGGTCCACCCCGGCACCCGTGGCACACCGGCCCGTGGCGAAACCTGCCGCCATCCCCCGGTCAGCCCCCACCAAGCCGCGGCTGGGTGCCGCCACACCGGCATCCCAGAGCAAGCCCAAGGCAGCCGCCCTGCCCAAACCGGTTGCCACGGCCCGCGCCAAGCCCACACCGGCCGGCGGAGATGACGACTGGGAGACGTTTTAAGCCGCCAGCGCAACCCGCATGGCGTCAATCACGCCCTTGTAGTCGGGCTTGCCGAAGATGGCACTGCCCGCCACGAAGGTATCGGCCCCGGCATCGGCCACGCGGCGGATGTTGTCGGCCTTGATGCCGCCGTCCACTTCGAGACGAATGTCCTTGCCACTGGCGGCAATGCGGCGGCGCACGTCCTCGATCTTGCGCAGCGCCGAATCAATGAAGCTCTGGCCACCAAAGCCCGGATTGACGCTCATGATGAGGACGAGGTCGATGTCCTCGATCACCCAGTCCAGCACGTCCAGCGGCTCGGCCGGATTGAACACCAGACCGGCTTTCACGCCCTTGGACTTGATGGCCTGAATGGAACGGTGCACATGGCCGGATGCGTCCGGGTGGAAACTGATGAGGTCGGCACCCGCGTCAGCAAACGCGGCGGCCAGTGCATCCACCGGAGAAATCATCAGGTGCACATCAATGGGCACCGCCACCCCAGCGGGCGTCTTGGCATGGGGTTTCAAGGCCTGGCACACCATGGGGCCAAACGTCAGGTTGGGCACGTAGTGGTTGTCCATGACGTCGAAATGGATCCAGTCAGAGCCGGCGGCGATGACATTTTTGACCTCTTCTCCCAGCCGGGCGAAGTCTGCGGAGAGGATGGAGGGGGCGATTCGGTAGGTCATGACCCGAGTTTAGCGGCCCCAGGGGTTTGCGGATAGCATTGCCCACCATGACCAAGTACCGCCTCTCCGTTGAAGTGCACCCCCAGTTTCTGCCCGAGCAATCCGCGCCGCACGAGGGGCAGTACGTGTTTGCCTACACCATCACCATCACCAATACCGGTGAAGTGCCCGCCCAGGTGATCGCGCGCACCTGGAACATCAACGACGCCAACGGCCTCACCGAAAAGGTCAAGGGATTGGGCGTGGTCGGCCAGCAGCCACTGCTCAAGCCGGGACAGGCCTTTGAGTACACCAGCGGCACACGGCTGCGTACGCCCACCGGCACCATGCATGGCAGCCTGTTTTGCGTGGCCGAAGACGGTGAAAAATTCGATGCCGACATCCCCCTGTTCGTGCTCGATGCCCTCAGCGGCGACACCGGCGTGGGTGGTCCGCACACCCTGCACTGACGGGCACATGACGGCCACCTCCCCCAACCCCGCGCTGGCAGCCCTGCTGCTGGCCATGGACCCGGATGCCGACGCCGTGCGCCGCCATCTGTGGCTGATAGCCCTGTTCGACTGGATTCGCGGGGAGGGCCCTGCCGCAGACACCGCCCCCGCACGGGTGGAGGCGCTGCTGGACGCTGTCGAGTCCAGCCCCGAAACCACCGTGCACCTGCAGGTCTGGTGGCGCACGCTGATCGATTCGGTGGACGGCACGACGCTGCTCTCGGACTACGGTTTTGCTTCCCGCAATGCCTTTGTCAGCGAGTTGATGGAGCGCTTGCACTACAAGCTGCTGCCCTCCTCGCCCGACACGACCGACGCCTCCGAGTTGTTCGCACTGGTTTTCCCCGACGAGTCGGACGCCCGCTGGCTGGCCACCCTGTCCGACGCGACGCTGGAACGCCTGGCCCGTGTGCTCAGTGCACCGGCACCGCCCCACGCCGCGCCTGCGTGCCCCACCCTGACCCACTGGCAGCACACCCTGCTCGATGCCATCACCTTTTGCACCAGCCAGGTGCGCGCCGCCGGTTTTTCACCCGAAATCCGCCTGCGCATGAGCCCCACGGCCCTGGAGGTCAACCCCTTCCACGCCTTGGCATCCGATTTTGACGCCGTGCGCAATGCCTGGCTGGCGCACCAGGGTGCGGACGACCGCGCCGCCCACATGGCTGCGTGCGTGCAGCACTTTCGTGCACGCCTGGATGCCTGCAGCCGCGCGGCGGCATCGGTCTACACCCACCTGGATGCCCACGGCATTTCGGTGGACCTGGTGTTTCGGCTGCGCCAGCTGCGCGAGCGGGTGCAACGCATCCACGCCCTGCTGGACTGCCTGCTGGGCCAGCCCACCCACCTGCACACCGCGCAGCTGTGCGCGCAGCTGGCCAGCGTGGGCCAGAACCAGCGCAGTGTGCGGGCCTTGTTTGACAACAGCACCTCGCTCTTGGCGGCCAAGGTGGCCGAGCGCAGTTCGGAAACCGGCGAGCATTACATCACCCGCACCCGCAGCGAATACCGCACCATGCTGGGCCAGGCCGCCGGTGGCGGCGCGCTGACCGCCGTCACTACTTTCCTCAAGTTCGCCGTTCTGGCCATGGGCCTGTCGGCGTTTTGGTACGGTTTTTGGTCGGGCGTGGTGTATGCCGCCAGCTTTGTGCTCATCCAGCTGCTGCACTTCACATTGGCCACCAAGCAGCCGGCCATGACCGCGCCCGCCATGGCGGCCAAGCTGCGCGACTTTTCCAGCGCCAGCGCGCTCACGGAATTTGTTGACGAGGTCACCCACCTGGTGCGCTCCCAGGTGGCGGCGGTGCTGGGCAATGTGGTGGTGGTGTTTCCGGCGGCCGTGCTGCTGTCCATGCTGATCGCCCTGCTCACCGGGCAGCCCATGATCAACGCCAAGGAAGCCGAATACGTCTTCCACTCCCTCACGCTGCTGGGGCCATCGGTGCTGTTTGCCGCGTTTACAGGGGTGTTGCTGTTTGCCTCCAGCATCATTGCCGGCTGGGTGGAAAACTGGTTCGTGCTGCACCGGCTGGACTCGGCACTGCGCTACAACCCGCGCATCACCCACCACCTGGGGGTGGAGCGCGCGGCGCGCTGGTCGCACTTTTTGCGGCACAACATCTCGGGCTTTGCCTCCAATATTTCCCTTGGCTTCATGCTGGGGCTGCTGCCGGCCATCTTCGCCTTTTTAGGGCTGGGGCTGGAGGTGCGCCACGTCACACTGTCCACCGGCCAGATGGGCGCGGCCTGTGCCAGCCTGGGCTGGGACGTGCTGCGCAGCCCGCACCTATGGTGGGCCATGGCCTGCCTGCCGTTGATTGGGACTTTGAACCTGGGTGTGAGTTTTTATCTGGCCTTTCGGGTGGCCTTGCGGGCCCACAACGTGACCGACCTGGGGCGCGTGCGCATTCGCCGTGCCATTTGGCAACGCCTGCGCCAGGCCCCTCTGAGCTTTCTGTGGCCCGCGCCGGACGCACGCTGATGGGCGAATTCGAGCTGATTGCCCGCTACTTCACCCGCCCCACGCCCAATGCCGTGCTGGGCGTGGGCGACGACTGCGCCCTGCTGCAACCGGGTCCGGGCATGCAGATGGCCATTTCCACCGACCTGCTGGTGGAGGGACGCCATTTCTTTGCGGACGTGGACCCGCGCAGCCTGGGCCACAAGGCGCTCGCCGTGAACCTGAGCGATCTGGCTGCCTGCGGCGCGCGCCCACTGGCGTTCACCCTGGCACTGGCCCTGCCGAAGGCCGACCCGGCCTGGCTGGAGCCGTTTTCCCAAGGGCTACTGGCCCTGGCGGATGCCCACGGCTGCGAACTGATTGGCGGCGACACCACCCAGGGGCCGCTGGCGATCTGCATCACGGTGTTCGGGGAAGTGCCGACAGGCGGCGTTGGGCGGGGCGGGGCGCGGCCCACGCAGGCCTTGCTGCGCAGCGGTGCCCAGGCCGGTGACGACGTATGGGTCAGCGGCACCCTGGGCGATGCCCACCTGGCCTTGCAGGCCCTGCAAGGCCGCATCGACCTGCCTGCCGACCTGCTGGCCCGTGCCCGCCAGCGGCTGGAACGCCCGACACCGCGCGTGGCCCTGGGCCTGGCGCTGCGCGGCATTGCCAGCGCGGCGGCCGACATCAGCGACGGGCTGCTGGGCGACCTGGGTCACATCCTGGCACGCTCGGGTGTGGGGGCTACGGTGCACACCGATATTGCTACTAATTTAATAGCTGAAAATGCTTATTCCACGCGGGCTAGTGGCCAATTTGATCACATGCCTTTGGCGCAAATGGCCCTGCAATGCGTGCTCGCCGGCGGCGACGACTACGAGCTGGTCTTCACCGCCCGCCCGGCCCAGCGTGCCGTCGTGCAGGCCGCCAGCGCAGCCAGCGCCACCCCGGTCACCCGAATAGGCCAGATCGACGCCGAGCCGGGCCTGCGCCTGGTGGATGCCCTGGGTCAGCCGGTGGCCAACACGTACCACTCGTTCAACCATTTTTCTGCCTGAGTCCGCCCGTGATGCCATCGCCTTCCGACCCGTTTTCCGGACCTCTCACCGTGTTTCCCGAGGACCCCGGCCAGCCTGCGCCCTTGGCGCGGCCCAGCGTGCGCTTCATGCTGGCGCACCCGGCGCACTGGCTGGCGCGGGGGTTTGGTTCTGGCCTGTCGCGCATTGCGCCGGGAACGGCCGGCACGCTGTGGGCCTGGATCGCGTTTCTGGCGCTGTCCCCGTGGATGAACGATGCGCGCTGGGCCCTGCTGATTGCCGTGTCCCTGCCACTGGGCTGGTGGGCTTGCAGCGTCACCGCCCGCAACATGGGCGTGCTGGACCCCGGCAGCATCGTCTGGGACGAGGTGGTGGCCTTCTGGCTGGTGCTGTGGCTGGTCATGCCCACCGGCCTGGTGGGCCAAGCGCTGGCGTTTGGCCTGTTCCGTTTTTTTGATGCGGCCAAGCCCGGCCCGGTGGGCTGGGCCGATGGGCTCTACCACGGCCTGGACCCCGCCACCGACCGCGCTGCCTGGCGCAAGGCGGGCTTTGGCATCATGCTGGACGATCTGGTAGCCGCCGCCTGCACCGTGCTGGTGGTGGCGCTGTGGAGGTTCCTGGTGTGAACATCCACTCCGATGCGCTACAAGTTTATGAGCATGATACTGAGCATTTACGCGGGCTACTGGCCAACTTCCTGATTGATCATGGGCTCCAGCTGGCCACCGCCGAGAGCTGCACCGGCGGGCTGATTGCCGCCACCTGCACCGACCTGCCCGGCTCCAGCACCTGGCTGGAGCGCGGCTTTGTCACCTATTCCAACACCGCCAAGACCGAGATGCTGGGCGTGGATGCGGCGCTGATTGCGCGCGATGGCGCGGTCAGCGAATCGGTGGTGCGGGCCATGGCACAGGGTGCGTTGGCGCACTCGCACGCCCAGGTGGCCGTGGCGGTGACCGGTGTGGCCGGGCCCACCGGCGGCAGCCCCGCCAAGCCGGTGGGCACAGTGTGGTTTGGCTGGGCCACGCCCGGCGGTGTGGTCAGCGAGGTGCGGCACTTTGCCGGTCACCGCGCCCAGGTGCGAGAAGCCACGGTGCACCATGCGCTGGGGCGGTTGGTGGGCTTGCTGCAGGCTGAAACGCCCTAAAGCGCACCGCCACGGTTCGCCTACCGGTCACACTTTCAACAACCGCTTCATCAACAGTGTCGGGTAGTCTTGTCGATGCCCCGCCACGGCGTAGACCACAACGTCATCATCGACACGCCGATAGACCAGCTTGTGGTGTGAGGTAAAGATGTTTCGGTACTCAAAGATGCCCACAGCGGCAAGCTCCTGCACAGGTGCACCAGTCAATAGTCCTGTGTCAACCAGCGCCAGCTTTTCGAAAATTTCTTCTTCAGCATTGAGCCAGTCGGTCTCGCTCCACGTGTCCAGCATGTACTCCTGAAGCGAGAGCAAGTCCTCCTGCGCGTCGGGAAGAATGACAACGGCCATTACGTGCGGCGTTGGCGAGCGGCGGCCAGTTGCGCCCGTGACTCCGCGAGGGATAGGCCTTTGCCCTGCATGCGATCTTTTTCACCCAGGGCCATGATTTTCAAGGCCGCGATGAGTGATTCCTTCTCTTGAAACTGTTTGACGCTTTCAATCACCATGCTGGCTTCGCCATTCTGGGTAATGAAGAACGGATTGCCGTTCATCTCCAGGTCTTCTGAAATCTGGGCAGCATGGCTTTTAAGGTAAGAGATGGACTTGATGTTGACGGCGGATAGCACGGTGATCTCCGGGTGATTTTGAGCCTGAATTTAGTACCGAATTTAGTTGGTGTCAAATGGTGAATGCTATAGCGACGTGCCCCGCACGAAATCCCGCAACCGACGCCGTGGCGCGGGTTCGACTGCTGGCGCATAGCCCACCCGCGCCCACATCTGCACGGTGGCACCCGGTGCGGTGGCCCCCGCCAGCTGGTGGATGGCGGCATAGGGCTGCTTCTGTTCCGCATATTCCTGCAAAGCCTGCGACAGCGGCTGCATGCTCAGCCCCTGGGCGGTGGCCGCCAGTTGCAGGCGCGCATAGGCCCGCCCGGCATGGACCTGGGTGGCGCGGGAGTTGTCGGCACTGACCATCCACACAAAACCCGGCGTGCTGGCCAGCTTGGCGTCAAAGTCCTTGATCTGGCTGGTGGTGGCGTAGTCGTCCGGGGCCGGTGCGCGGCTGCGGTCAAACAGGCCCAGGCGGTCCAGCGCCACGACCACGGGGTCGGTCAACGAGAGACCGTCACGGTGGGCGGCAATTTCGCGGCTCCCCACGCGCAACACCTGGAACGATTCCATGATGGTGCGCGGCACCGTAAGCTCGGTGCGCCAGGCATCCAGCGCAATGCGCCGGTGCCGCTGCAAGGCCGCACCCTGCTCCAGCCCGGCATGCCCGACGCGGATGGCCGGGCCGGCGGCTGCCTGCATAGCTTGCCAAGCGGCGAAGGGCACGGCACGCGTGATGTCGTAGACACTGCGGTTGGTATGGCGCTGCAGAATCTGCGCAAACAACGGGTCTTTCTGCACGGTGGCGTCGGGCGTAAGGCGCACCGACGCCACAGGGCGGGCATCCAGCGCAGCCGGGCCAAAGGCACCCTCTGGGAACAGCGTGATGTCGGCGCGCAGCCCACGCTCGCGGGCGGCCAGGTCCAGCAACTCCAGAAACGTGCCATGGCTCATCATGATCTGGCGCGACAGCGGATCGGTCTGGGGCAGCAAGCGGGTCCGGTCGCAATACAGCGTGATCTGGTTGGGCGTGCCCAGATCGGCAATCCACGACTGCAGGTTGTGCGAGTGGGGGGCCAGAATGGCGTGGCTGAGTATCCACAGGCGCGGGTCGCCCTGGGCGGCCAGCTCCGCGTCCGGGCCGCGCCAGGCCTCGATGGCGTCTGGCGGGATGGCGGCGCTGCAGCCGCCCAGCGACAGGGATGCCAATGGAACCATGGGTGCCAAAGACCCGGCACCCACCAGACGCAAGAAGCCGCGGCGATGCAAAGATGGGGGCATGGTGATCTCCTTATCGTGTGGAGGGGGCCAGTGCCAGAGCAGCGGGGGCATGGTGCACGCCCAGCAGCCCCAGGTCCGCCAGCGACTGCTGCGCCGCCTGCGCCAACGGTGTATGGGGTTCCGTGCCAATCAGGGCACACAGCTTGTCGTTGGCCAGAACGTGCGGGGTGGTCCACAGGTAACGCATCTCCCACAGTGACGCCCAGGTGGGCACGAACCACGCGCCCAGGCGGATCACTCCCCAGGGCATGCCTTTCCAGCGCAGTTGCCCGTTGGGCCGCACCCAGCCTTGCTGGCGGGCGATCGGGTCGAGCAGGTCCAGCCAGCGCTGGCCCGTGATCACATGGCCTGCAAAGTGGAACACTTCAAACGGCTGCAACTGCGCGCGCCGCTCGGCCACCGCAACGAAGGTGCGCGCCAGGTCGGGCAAATAGGCCCAGCTGGTGGACACGCCCCGGGGGCCGTGGTAGGTCAGGACGCCCTTGCGCAGATCTTTGGCGATGGCCAAGTCGAACCAGGTGCCCTGGCCACTGCCAAAGAAGTCGCCAGCGCGAATGACAATGCCGCGCACGCCACTGGCCTGCAACTGCGCCTCCACGGCGATGCGCACCTGGCCCTTGACCGTGTGCGCAATCTGGGGCGTATCCTCACGCAGCACCGGTGGCATAGCAGCACCAAAGTTGTAAATATTGCCGGGCAGCATCAGGGTGGCACCCAGTGCACGGCACAGGGCGATGGCGGCATCCATCATGGCTGGGCCTTGCGATTGCCAGGCGGCATTGGTGTACGCCGGGTTCAGCGCGTGGACCACCACCGTGGCACCCTGGGCGGCGCGTGCCAGCGCGGCGGTGTCGTCCAGGTCAATGGGCAGCCACTCGATCGCGGGCACGTCGCCGCCGGGCCGCCCCAAGGCGACAGGCGTGGGGGCCAAGCCGGTGGGGCGGATATGGCCCAGCACGCGCCAGCCGGCAGCGGCAAACGCGCGGGCGGCGGCCAGGCCAAAGCGGCCCCGGGCTCCCAGAATCAGTACGGTGTTGGTAGTCATGGCAGGCTTCCTTGTGGTGGATGCCTCCATTGTGAAAACATGCGCAATACAACACAATTGCATAGATGCACACAGGAGCTATGCATTAATGAATACCACTGCAACTGCGCCGTTCGACTGGAGCCTGATCCGCTCCTTCCTGGCCGCGCTGGACCAGGGCAGCCTTTTGGGCGCGGCGCGCCAGCTCAACACCAGCCAGCCCACGCTGGGACGCCACATTGCCGAACTGGAAAGCCAGTGGGGTGCGGTGCTGTTCGAGCGCACCGGGCGCGGCCTGGTGCCCACAGCGACTGCGCTGCAACTGGCCGAATCGGCCCGTGCCATGGAGGCCAGTGCCCTGCAGCTCAGCCGCACAGTGGCCGGCACGCAATCACAATCCACCGGCACGGTGCGCATCACCGCCAGTGTGCCGGTGGCGGTGCAGTTGCTGCCCCCCATCCTGGTGCGCATGCGCCTGGCCTTGCCGGACATACAGGTGGAACTGGTTTCCAGCAACCAGGTGAGCAACCTGCTGCGCCGCGAGGCCGACATTGCCGTGCGCATGGTGCGCCCAGAGCAGGGCACGCTGGTGGCCAAGAGAATAGGCAGCGTGGGCGTGGGGGCCTACGCCCACCGCCGCTATCTGGCGCGCAGCAGTCCGTTGGTCCAGCCCACCGATCTGCTGCAACACGAGCTGATTGGCAACGATGCGGACCCGTCCATCCTGCGCGGTTTCCAGGCCCTGGGCTATCCGGTCACGAAAGAAGCCTTTGTGCTGCGCACCGATGACTTCATCGTGCAGTGGCAGGCGGTGCGGGCCGGACTGGGCATTGGCTTTCTGGCGGACTACATGGCCGCATCCGACCCCGATGTGCTGCCGGTGCTGCCCGGCGCACTGCCCATTCCCGCCCTGCCGATGTGGCTGGCCGTGCACCGCGAGGTGCGCACCAACCGGCGCATCCG
>CAZDDK010000037.1:0-19578 GCA_964504185.1 uncultured Rhodoferax sp.
TGGTTGCACCGACCTGAACAACAAGAGCCTGCGCGTGATTGCCGACCACATCCGCGCCACCGCGTTCCTGGTGAGCGACGGCGTGGTGCCCAGCAACGAAGGCCGCGGCTATGTGCAGCGGCGCATCATCCGCCGCGCCATCCGCCACGGCTACAAGCTGGGCCAGAAGACGCCGTTCTTCCACAAGCTGGTGGCCGATCTGGCCGCCGTGATGGGCGACGCCTACCCCAAATTGCGCGCGCAACAAACCCGCATTACCGAGGCTTTGCGCCAGGAAGAAGAGCGCTTTTTTGAAACGCTGGCCACGGGCATGGAAATTTTGGACGGAGCCTTGGGCCAGGGTGCCAAGATGCTGCCCGGTGATGTGGCATTCAAACTGCACGATACCTACGGCTTCCCGCTGGATCTCTCGGCTGACGTGTGCCGCGAACGTGGCGTGGCGGTGGATGACGCAGGCTTTCATGCCGCCATGGAGCAGCAAAAAGCCAAGGGCCGCGCGGCGGGCAAGTTCAAGATGGACAAGGCGCTGGAATACACCGGCGCTGCCAACACCTTTGTAGGCTACGACCACCTCACCCAAGCGACCAAAATCGTCGCGCTGTACGCAGACGGCACGCCGGTGGCCACGCTCAAGGCAGGTCAACCCGGTGTGGTGGTGCTGGAGACCACGCCGTTCTACGCCGAGAGCGGTGGCCAGGTGGGCGACCAGGGTGCCATCTTCTGCGACGGCGGCCTGTTCCAGGTGGAAGACACGCAAAAGATCAAGGCCGACGTTTTTGGCCACCACGGTGTGCTGCAAAGCGGCATCCTGGCTGTGGGCGATGCCGTCACTGCCCATGTGGACGCTGCGGTGCGCGCTGCGACCGTGCGCAACCACTCGGCCACCCACCTCATGCACAAGGCCCTGCGTGCGGTGCTGGGTGAGCATGTGCAGCAAAAGGGCAGCCTGGTCAATGCCGAGCGCACGCGCTTTGACTTTGCCCACAACGCCCCGGTCACCGACGAACAAATCCGCCACATCGAAACCCTGGTCAATGCCGAGGTGCTGGCCAACGCTGCTGCGCAGGCGCGCGTGATGGACATCGAGTCGGCCCAAAAGACCGGTGCCATGATGCTGTTTGGCGAAAAGTACGGCGAAACCGTGCGTGTGCTCGACATCGGCAGCAGCCGCGAACTCTGCGGCGGCACCCACGTCAGGGCCACGGGCGATATCGGCCTGTTCAAGGTGGTGGCCTGGCCTACCTGCAAGACCTGGAAGACACGGTGGGCACGGCTGCCGCCACGCTCAAGGCCCCGGTGGCTGAACTGACCGACAAGCTGGGCCACGTCATGGACCACGTCAAGGCGCTCGAGAAAGAAGTGGCCGCCCTCAAAGGCAAGCTGGCCAGCGCACAAGGCAACGACATGCTGAGCCAGGCGCTGGACATCAAAGGCGTGAAGCTGCTGGTGGCCAAGCTCGATGGTGCAGACGCCAAGACCCTGCGCGAAACCATGGACAAGCTCAAAGACAAGCTGGGCACGGCCGTGATCGTGCTGGCGGTGGTGGAGGGCGACAAGGTGCAGATCGCGGTGGGCGTGACCGCCAACACCACGGCCAAGGTCAAGGCCGGTGAACTGGTCAACTTCATTGCCGGACAGGTGGGCGGCAAGGGTGGTGGCAAGCCCGACATGGCCATGGCCGGTGGCACCAACGCCGCGCAGCTGCCCCAGGCCCTGGCCAGCGTACACGACTGGGTGGCCGCCAAGCTGTAGATTTGCTGCAGCGCGCCGCGAAGCGGATGGGCTGGCGACGCGGGCACCGGTGGTTGGAAGCCGGGCCCGTTGGCGAATGGCCAGTTGTGCCCATGTTGCTATCTAAACAATAGCAATAAACGCAGTATATACGCGGGCTAACCGCCTATTTGTTTAAGAAGTGCTGGCGCAGCCGCTGCGCCAGTGCGTCGCGCTCGGCGTCGGGCGGCAAGGTGGGAGCGCCCGGTTCGAGCTGGCTGCGCAGCAAGCGCTCCAGCGTGGGCAGGTGGGGCGTGACGGTGCCGAAGAACAAGGGAGCCTCCCCCCGGACGATGAGCAGGGTGGGGAAGTTCTCCACCTCCACCGGATCCACCAGATCGGCGCGGTCCTCCACGTCCACCCAAACAAAGCGCACCTGCGGCAGGCGCGATTGCAGTTGCTCGAACAGTGGTTGGTACTCCCGACAGGTGCCGCACCACTGGGCGCACAGGCAGGCAACAAACATATCTTTCATTCCCCGATGATCGCAGATGCCGATAATGGCGCGACCACGACCGCAGGAGTCCACATGTCCCCATCCCCCATCCGCCGCATTGCCATTTCAACTGGAGGCGGCGATGCGCCGGGCCTGAATGCCGTCATCCGTGCGGTGGTGCTGGCCAGCGGGAGGCGCGGTTGGGAGTGCTATGGCATCCGCGATGGCTTCAATGGCATTCTGTTTCCGGAGCGCTACGTCGATGGCGGTGTGGTGCGCCTCACCCGCGACAAGGTGCGCAACATTGGGCATTTGGGCGGCACGGTGATTGGCACCACCAACCGGGGCAATCCGTTTCACTTTCCCACCCCCATGCCCGATGGCACGGTGCGGGATACCGACCGGTCCGACGAAATTTTGGCGTTCTTTGCCCAGCATGGGTTGGACGCGTTGGTGTCGGTGGGCGGCGACGGCTCCTTGACCATTGCCCACGCCTTGCACCAAAAGGGGCTGCGCGTGGTGGGGGTGCCCAAGACCATCGACAACGACCTGGACAAGACCATGACCACGTTCGGCTTCGACACCGCCGTGGCTTTTGCCACCGAGTGCATCGACCGGCTGCACAGCACCGCCGACAGCCACCAGCGCGTGATGGTGGTGGAAGTGATGGGCCGCTACGCAGGCTGGATTGCGCTGCATGCCGGCATTGCGGGCAACGCCCATGCCATCCTCATGCCGGAAATCCCCTTTGACCTGGAATCCGTGGCCCAGCACATTCGCACCCGCGATGCCGAGGGGCGCAGCTACTCCCTGGTGGTGGTGGCCGAAGGCGCACTTCCGCGCGATGGCCATGCCGAGGTGCTGGAGTCCGCCGAGATTGGCCACGCCGAGCGGCTGGGTGGCGTGGGCGAGCGCGTGGCGCGCGAACTGCAGCAGCGCACCGGCAAAGAGGCGCGTGCCGTGGTGCTGGGGCATTTGCTGCGCGGCGGCAGCCCCACGGCGTTCGATCGGCTGGCCTCCATGCGCTTTGGTGCCGCCGCCGTGCGCGCCCTGGACGAGGGGCTCTCGGGCGTGATGGTGGCGTTGGCCTTCCCCAATGTGAACTACATTGCCCTGGAAGAGGTGGCTGGGCGCATGAAGTGCGTGCCGTTGGATGGCGACACCTTGCAAACCGCGCGCGACCTGGGTATTTGCCTGGGTGATTGAGGCAGACACCCGCCTGGGCGGTGTGTGTGCGGCCCTCCGGATCGGATGGGCGGGGCTCCATGGAAAGCCTGCCCCGCGAACGATTTACACTAAAGGGTTTTCCCCAAGTCTGTATTGATTCTTTGCAAGGGCTTCCATGAGTGCATTTCAGGATGAAACCGTATTGAGCGTCCACCATTGGACCGACCGGCTGTTCAGCTTTACCACGACCCGCGACCAGTCGCTGCGCTTCTCCAACGGGCACTTCACCATGATTGGGCTGCGCCTGGAAAACGGCAAGCCGCTGTTGCGCGCCTACAGCATCGTCAGCGCCAACTACGAGGAGCACCTGGAGTTTTTCAGCATCAAGGTGCAGGACGGCCCCTTGACCTCGCGCCTGCAGCACATCAAGGTGGGCGACAAGATCGTGGTGGGCCGCAAGCCCACCGGCACCTTGCTGATCGACTACCTGCTGCCCGGCAAGAACTTGTACCTGATCGGCACGGGCACCGGCCTGGCACCGTTCCTGTGCCTGATCCGCGATCCGGCCACCTACGAGAAGTACGAAAAGGTCATCCTGTTTCACGGCGTGCGCGAGGTGAATGAACTGGCCTACGGCGACTTCATCAACGTGGACCTGCCCAACAACGAATTCCTGGGTGAATACGTCAAGGCGCAGCTGCTGTATTACCCCAGTGTGACGCGCGAGCCGTTCAAGAACCGTGGCCGTGCCACAGATCTGCTGGCCAGTGGCAAGCTGGAGTCCGACCTGGGTCTGCCCAAGCTGGACCCTGCCCGCGACCGCATCATGATCTGCGGCAGCCCGGCGCTCAACAAGGACATGCGCGAGCTGCTGGACGCACGCGGCTTTGTCGAGGGCAGTACCACCTCGCCGGGTGACTACGTCGTCGAGCGCGCCTTCGTCGAACAGTAAGCGGGCCACCGTCCATGACGCACCACTACCACCTGTACGCCATCGGCAACGCCCTGGTCGATTCCGAATACGAAGTCAGCGACGCCCAACTGCAGGCCATGGGTGTGGAAAAGCGCCACATGACCCTGATTGACGCGCCACGCCGCGCCGACCTGCTGGCCCATGTGCAGGGCCTGCACGCGCGGCGCACCGGTGGCGGCTCGGCCGGCAACACGGTGGTGGCGTTGGCCCAACTGGGCGGCAACGCGTTCTACTCCTGTCGCGTGGCCGATGACGAGCTGGGGTCCTTCTATCGCGAGGATTTGGCCGCCAACGGTGTGGCTACCAACCTGAACCATACCAAGCCGCCACAGGGCCAAACCGGCAGTTGCATGGTCATGGTCACGCCGGACGCCGAGCGCAGCATGAGCACCTTTCTGGGTGCCACGGCCGACATCGACCACACCGCCCTGCATCCCCAGGACATCGCCCGCTCCAAGGTCTACTACATGGAAGGCTATCTGGCAGCATCGCCCACCGGGCTGGATGCCGCCCTGCAAGGCCGCGCCATCGCCAAGGAGGCCGGTGTGGCCCTGGCCACCACGCTCAGCGACATGAGCATGATCAACTTTTGCCGCGCCGGGCTGGAGGCCATGGTCGGTGAGGAACTGGACTACCTGTTCTGCAATGAAGAGGAATCCCAGGTCTGGTGCGGCACCCAGGACCTGGATGCCATCTGCAGCCAAATGGCCCGCCTGGCGCGCACCGTGTGCCTGACCCGGGGGGCCAAGGGCTGCCTGGTGCTGGAAAACGGCCAGCGCACCGAAGTGCCGGCCGCCGCCGTGCAGGCGCTGGATACCAATGGCGCGGGCGACATGTTCGCCGGGGCCTTTTTGTATGCCGTGACGCATGGCCACGGGCACACGCAGGCGGCCTGGCTGGCCAACCAGGCAGCGGGTCGGGTGGTCGGCCAGTACGGCAATCGCCTCAACGCCCAGTCCATGGGGGAGATCAAGGCGCGTTTCGCCCAGTACACCGGCGCGTGAGTGCGGGCGCTGGCACTCCCTACGGAGCCAGCATCTGCTGTTGAGCCAGTTGGCTGCGCAGCCGGAACTGTTCGCGGTCGAGGTGGCGCAGCTCCTCGCGCAGGCGCTTCTTCTCGTCGTCGTTTTTGGATGCTTCCAGGCGGTTCTGCAAGCGGTTTGACTCCTGGGCATTGCCTTGCATGCGTTCTTGGATGCGGTGCACTTGCAGCCCGGCCTCCAGGTAGCGCACAAAGACCGGATAACCGGCCTGGCCCTGGCACACCGCTGCCTTGCCCGAATGTCCCTGTAGCCCCGCGCGCCAGCCGTTGGCGGCAGTACAGAACTGCACGATACCGGCGTCCCAGCCTTGGCGGTAGGCCTGGGCATTGGGGATGATGCCGGCCTTGCCACAGTCTTCTGCGTAGTCGGCAATGCGCTGCTCACTGTCGCCTCGGCTGCCGTCGGTCCAGCCGACGCGGTGCCAGTCCGCTACCTTGCATTGCGATACCGACATGGATTCGCAGCCGCCCAGCACCACGGCGAACAACGCGGCCAGCAGGGTGCGCAGGGGCGGGTGGGCGTTCATTGCAAGTCCTTGAGTAGGCGTTGAAATTCCGGGGCCTTGTCCAACAAGGTGCCGCCCACCTGGATCAATGCCTGCACCTGCTGCGGCTCCAGCTTGAACGTGGTGGGCACCGCCATCATGGCGCTGCGTTGCTGCGGGTCGGCAATGTCTTGCAGGCCGGTTTCAATCAGGTAAAAGTCTGGAACCCCGGCATACGGACTGTCGGGTCGGCCCGCCAATTCAAGGGCCTCTTCCCGCCAGTATTGAAAACTGGAACGCAGCCAGGTCTTGGTCTCGAACGAGGTGTTGTTCATGAGCGCATCCAGCACTGCCGAGGCCATCTGGCGGATGCTGGGTGCCTCGCCGCTGCGGTCGATGCCGAGGTCGGGCACCACCTCGGCGCTGACCACGACAAACACCACCTTGCGTACACCCCGGATGCCCATGCGCGTGAGCAGGGGGCCAAAGCCACCGCGAACGACGCTGGACTCCAGGGGGCCGCGCAGCCCCAGGTTGTCGGAGATGCCACCATCAATCAGGTGAATCCAGGGGCGTCCGGTGGACTCGCTGGAGTCCAGAAAGGAGTCGAAGTCGGCTGCACGGCGTGCGGCACGCAGCGACCAGGACTGGTGGGTCGGACCGGTGCCGGCTTGTTGTACCCAGTTCGGCTGGCGATAGCCGCAGCGCCCGCTGTGGTTCTTCAGCACCACCGGACCGAACAGAATAGGGACGGCGCTGGAGGCCGCCACCGCCCGCGACACCGGCAGTGTGGACAGATCGGTGCACAGCGCGTCGAACTGGTCCTGGGTGAATTGGAAGTCGGCACCGCGGTTCAGGTCGGTGGCGTGCACCACGATCAGGGGCCGTTGTTGGCGGGCAAGCAGGTCGGCGTAGGTCTTGCCCGCGAACAGGCGCCGTTCAATGATGGCGCTGAGCAGGTCTACCCGGTCGTTGTTGGACCACCCCAGTACCTGGGCCATGCCGTTGACGGAGACATAGTGGTCCCACAACTCGGTCTGGAAGTCGGCGTTGAGAAAGCGGTCCGGAAATTCGTTGAAAAAGTGGTCGCCATGCAGGCCGTAGTAGGCTGCGGCGTAGCTGCCGCCGGAGACCGAGTGGATGATGTCGATCTCGTCCAGCAGTCGCCGCTGTTTTGCCCCCTCCTCAATGGTGGTGGTGCGCAGTTTGTGCAGCACGCCATAGGCCAGGGCGGCGGAGCGGGTGCCGCCGCCGGAAAACGACACCACCATGAACAGGCCATCGGTGTTGTCGGGGCCTGGAGGCAGGCTGGAGAACCGGTAGCCGTGGCGGGGGTTGACAGCGTCCAGCGGTGCAGCCGCTTGTGGGGGCGGCACCAGCGTGGTGCAGCCCGCCAGCCAAAGGGCAAGCCCTGCGGCCAGCCAGCGCCCGGGTGCGCGTGCCATCCCTACGGCTTTTTGATGGCCCAGGTCCAATAAAGAACCAGGCTGTCCAGTCCCTCGGGACCGGACACGGATGCCAGGGTCTGCCGGGCCTTGTCGGCCTGGCCGGCCAGCGCATAGGCCACGCCCAGGCGCAGCCGGGCGTCTTCGGGGCGCTTGGCGATGCCCTTGGCAAGGGCTTTTTCCATCAGTTCCAGGCCTTTGTCGAATTGCTGCATGCCCACCAGGTTCAAGCCGATGTTGAACAGTGCAAATCCGTCGGGCTTTTTCAGGGCTGCGGCGGTGTCGGCGGCCAGGGTCTTGCGGTCTTGCTCCGTCTCCTGCACCAGCTTGGCACGCAGCTTCTTGTGCGCATCGCTGGTGCCCAGCAAGCCCAGTGCTGCGCCCTGGTCATAAATGCGCAGGGCTTCCGACGAAAAACCGGCCTTCTGGGCGAAATCCACGTATTCGCTGAAGTCGGTGACCTCGTCGGGCGCGGTCACGAAAAAGACCAGGCGAAAAACATCCAGCTGCAGGCGAATGGCCAGGTCAGAGCGGCTCCACAGCCGGTTCATGAGGCTGCGCCAGTGGTCTTTGCTGGGGTAGAGCTGCACCAGCTTTTCCAGGACCTTGGTCGATCCGGCAGTGTCCTTCAAGGCCGTGCGGGCCTGGACCAGCATCTCCAGGTGCGCCTGGGCGGGCAGGCGGTTGGCTTTTTCAGCCGCAGCGATTTCTTCGGTCAGCAACTCGCTGCCGCGCTCCAGATTGCCCGCCAGCAGGTAGGACTGCATGCGCAGGTCCCGCACGGCCGACTCGGTTCCACCGGCCTTGATGTTGCGCTCCATCCAGGCGGCTGCCTGGGCGTAGTCCTTGACACGGTAGTGGGCAATGCCCACCGACTGCATCATGGGCAGGGTTTCCGCCGCGCTGATCCACGCGCCGGAAGCGTTGAGCTGCAGTACCTGCTCCAGCAGCCTGGCGGCGTTGACCGCATCGTCCTGGGTGATGGCCAGCGCCATGCCAATGCGGGCGGTGATGTAGCTTTCGTAGGGTGTCTTGTCGGCAATGGCATTGGCGGCCTGCAGCTTTTCCTTGGCAGCGGCGGGGTTCTTGTCGGTCAGAAGGGTTTGCGCCTCCAGCAGGATGGTGCGCAGCTCGGCGCGCAGGGTGGGCCCGGCCGGGGCGGATGCTGCAGCGGCAGGCGGGGGCGCGGTTTGCGCGCCTGCCAGGCCGCATGCCAACAGGCCAGCCAGCAGGGAGCCCAGTCGGAGGGTGCGCAGGGGGATTGCAGTGTTCATGGGTGCGGATGGGCGGGGTTAGTTTTTGCCGGCGACGGGGTTGCACAGGGCGTGCTGGCCCATTTGCACCACCAGATCGCGGGACTTGTTGACCTCGGCGACCGTGGCCACGGCGGCAATGCTGGTGGCCAGGCTGCCCACGTATTTCCCGGTGGCGTCTGTCAGGAACTTGAGCGCCGTGCAGCGCGCAGCCAGGTGCTTCTTGGCGATGGCCAGGTCGCCCGCATCGCGCACTTCGGCAGCGACGACGCCCAGGGCCAGTACCCCGTCGGCTGTGGCATCCACCAACCCGAGCTGGGTGGTTACGCGGTTGAGCATGTCCTTGTCGTTGGGGGAGGCCGTGCCGGTCCGCTTGGACAGATCGGCCAGGCTGGTGGCCAGTCCTTCGGACAATTTATGAAACTCTGCCACGGATTTGCCGATGGCCGCCTTGTTTTGCGCCAGGGCGGGCTGGGCCAGCAGTGCCAGGGCCACCAGGGTAGAAGACAGAACGCGAATAGTAGACATAAAAAAAGAAGCTCGTGGTTGAACGTGGGCGAAACTGTACACCGGTTCGGTGCCACGCCTGCCACGGTGGGCCTGCGGTGCGCCGGGCCGGGTGGTGCGGGTGGTGGAATTCAGGGAATGAATGCTATAAAAAACATAGCTATATAGCTATATATCACGCGGGCTAGAAGGCTGTTTTCATTATGAAAACTGGGCGTGGCGCAAGGGTGAACTGCTGCGTAGAATAGACCGCCACCGCGCACTTGCACTGCATTCCACCCAAGACGATCGATCCGTGAACTTTGACATCCGCACTCTCTCGATCATGACGGCCGTGAGTTCGCTGGTGTTTTCGTTTGCGTCGCTGACGGTGGCCCTGCTGGTTCCCAAGGAGCGCCACTTGCGCCAATGGGCCCTGGGTTCCGGTGCCGCAGCTCTGAGTACCTTTTTGGTGGGTTTGCGCGGGGTCTTGCCCGAGCTGGTGTCGGCCGTGGCCGCCAATACGCTTTTGACACTGGCCTTTATCCTCATGTACCAAGGATCCCGTGGCATGGTGCGCCTGGCACCGCCTGGGCGCGGCATTTGGTTGTTTGCGGTGTTTGCGTTTGTCGGGCTGACCTGGTTCACCCTGGTGGCACCCAACGTGGTTGCACGGGTTCTGATTGTTTCACTGGTGCTGATTCCGCTTTTGTTGGCCACCGGTGTTGCCTTTTGGCGTTACGACCTGGAGGTGGGCCCCAGTCCCTTGCGCGTTGCAAACCGGCTGACGGTGCTGGTGTACTGGTCGGGCGTGGTACTTTTTGTTGTTCGGCTGGTTCCTGCATCCCAGAGTGCCAGCGCGACGACCTACCTCAGCTCCACCAGTGCCTTGCTGGTGGCCCCGTACTTTTGGGGCATTGTGTTCAATGTGTGGATGGCCATCATGGTCACGCTCACGGTCAGCTCGCGCCTGCAGATGGAGTTGGCCCAGGCCAGAGACCAGGCCGAGGCCAACAGCCTGGCCAAGAGCCAGTTCCTGGCCAATATGAGCCACGAAATCCGGACCCCCATGAATGCCATTTTGGGCATGCTGCGGTTGCTGCAGGGGACCGAGCTGAGCCCGCGCCAGGCGGACTACGCCAACAAGGCCGAAGGGGCGGCCAAGTCCCTGCTGGGCTTGCTCAACGATATTCTGGACTTCTCCAAGGTCGAAGCCGGCAAGATGTCACTGGACCCCCAACCGTTTCGTCCGGACCATTTGATGCGCGATCTGTCGGACATTCTGTCGGCCAACGTGGGTTCCAAGACCTTGGTCTTGGAGTTTGAGCAAGACCCGGCGTTGCCCCCCGTGCTGGTGGGGGACGCGATGCGGTTGGGCCAGGTGCTGCTCAATCTGGGCAGCAATGCGCTCAAGTTCACCTCGCAAGGCCGGGTGGTGATCGGGATGCGCCTGCTCGCGCTGGAGGGGCACACCGCCAAAGTGGCGTTCTCGGTCCAAGACTCCGGCATTGGCATTGCGCCGGAGAACCGCGACCACATTTTCTCCGGGTTTGCGCAGGCCGAGGCGTCCACCACACGGCGCTTTGGCGGCACCGGGCTGGGGCTGACCATCAGCCAGCGTTTGGTGGAATTGATGGGCGGTGACTTGCGACTGGACAGCGTGCTCGGGCAAGGCAGCACCTTTCACTTCACCCTGGCGTTGCCCTTGGCGGCCGAACCTGTGCGGAGGGCAAGCGGCTCGCCCGATGCGGTGCAATCCCAGGGTGCAGCCGGTGTGGCCCCGCAACGCCTGGCAGGCATGCGCCTGCTGGTGGTGGAAGACAACCCGATCAACCAGCAGGTGGCCCAGGAGCTGTTGGCCTCCCAGGGGGCGCAGGTGACCCTGGCTGCCAACGGTCAATTGGGCGCAGAAGCCGTTGCCAGCACCCAGCCTCCCTTTGATGCGGTGCTGATGGACATCCAGATGCCGGTGCTGGATGGCTACGGTGCCACCCGCCTGATACGCCAGCGGTGGAGTCCCCAGCAGTTGCCGATTATCGCCATGACCGCCAACGCCATGGCCTCGGACCGGCAAGCCTGCCTGGCGGCCGGCATGAACGACCACGTGGGCAAGCCCTTTGACCTGAACCATCTGGTGGCGGTGCTGTTGCAACATGTGCCGCGATTTACCGCAGGCTTTGCGGCCAGTGCCAACCCGGATGCGGATCAAATCCAGCTATCCTCGCAGGCATGAGCGTATTGAAGAAAAAGGCGACGGGTCTGGCCTCTCTTGGGGGATTGGTGTATTCCACCGATTCCGGGCGCATGTGCCCGGCTTGCCGGCAGCCGCTGGCCCAGTGTCTGTGCCATGTGAAACCCGCACCCAGCGGCGATGGCGTGGTGCGGGTGTCGCGCGAGACCAAGGGGCGTGGCGGCAAGGCGGTCACGGTGGTCAAAGGCGCGTTGTTGGATGCCCCCGCCTTGGATGCATTGGGCAAACAGCTGAAAACCGCGTGTGGAAGTGGCGGCACCGTGAAAGACGGTGTGATCGAGGTCCAGGGCGACCATTGTGAACGCGTGCTGCAGTTGCTCAAGGCGCAGGGGTACGCGGTGAAACGAGCGGGGGGATGATGGCCATCACTTTGAATCCGGACGCCGTGACCCACGGCATTCAGCTGGCCGTAGCGCCCGTGTTTTTGTTGACGGCCGTGTCCGGCATGATTGGAGCCATCGCGGGGCGTTTGGCCCGCATCATCGATCGGGCCCGCCTGGTGGAAGACCGGGCGCGCGTGTCAACCGACCCCGAATTCTTGCAGCAAGCCCACCAGGAGTTGTCCGAGTTGCGCCAGCGGGGCCGGCTGGCCAACGGCGGCATTGCCCTGCTCACCCTGTGCAGCTTTCTGATTGGTTTGACCATCATCGTGCTGTTTGTGGGCGAGACCACGGGCTTTCAGATCAGCCGCTGGGCCGTCGGGGGCTTCATGGGCGGGGTGGTGTGCTTTTTGTTGGCTCTTCTGTGTTTTTTGGTGGAAACCTTCATTGCCACGCGCCTGCTGAACTTTCGCCTGCCCGGCAAGCGGTAGCGCGGTTGCGGCTCAGTCGCGCTGCAGGGCCTCGCACACGCGCAGGGCCGCGTAGGCGTCATTGGCGGCATAGAGCAGCTGGGCTTCGGTGAGCTGCGGGTTGGCCCAGTTGGAAGTGGCCGCTTTCTTGGACTTGAGGAAGCGCTGGTTGAACAGCACGGCCACGGCAGCCTTTACCCCCATGTCCTTGCGGTAGCCACGCTCTCGGAATACCGTGTTGAGTTCCAGCACGTTGGCGGGTTCCACCCCCAGTTTGGCGATGATGCGTTTGCGGTCGTCTCCCAGTCCGAAGCCCGCTTTGACAATGCTCCGGGTGGCCAGCAATTCCGCCACCAAGGTGCGGCAGGCCATGTCGTGCAGCTGAAACACCCATGCCTGCTCGGGCGTGGCGAGTTGAACGATGTGGGGCCCCTCTGAGGCCTGATCCTTGTGGAAGGTCGGTTTGGACTCCGTGTCAAAGCCCCAAAGCCTGGTGGTGCACAGCGTGTCCATGGCGCGGGCGGCCTCTTCGGCCGTGGACACCAGAACAATGCGGTTCAAGCCCAACCGCTCAAATGGGGGGAGCAGGGCGATCTGCTCCTTGCTGGGGGTGGCGTGGGTGGTGTGCATGGGGACGGAAACACAGTCAGGCGGATTCGGACCTTGCCGCAGCGCGCAGTTTGTCCTTTTTGCTGGGGCGCTTGCCCTTGATGCCGCCGTTGCCGGGGCCGACCAGGGCTGCCACAGGGGCCACGGTGTGTGTGGGCTCGAAGCCGACCATTCGCTCCAGTGGCAACTGCATGCCCTGGCGCTTTTCGATCAGATGAAAGTGTGCCAGCGTGTCCGCGCTGACAAAGCTCACCGCCAGACCGGGCTCTGTGGCGCGTCCCGTGCGCCCGATGCGGTGTACATAGTCCACTGCGGAGCGTGGCAGATCGTAATTCACCACTACCGGAAGTTTCACGATGTCGATGCCGCGCGCCGCCAAGTCGGTGGTGACGACCACCTCCCACTGCTCGTTCTTGAACTCGGTCAACACCTGCTTGCGCGCGCCCTGGCTCAGGTCGCCGTGGAAGGCTGTCGCGTAGACCCCGGCCTTGTAGAGCTTTTCGGCCACCAATTCCGCCGCGTATTTGGTGGCGACGAACACCAGCACGCGCTTCCAGCCCTGGTCTTTGACCAGGTGGCGCAGCAACTGGGTGCGCTGTGGGGCGTCCACCAGAATGGCCCGTTGGGTGATGATGGCGGCAGCCTCGCAGCTCTGGGCCAGTGCCAAGTGTGCTGGGTCGCGCAGCAGGGTCTGGGCCAATGCCTGAACCTCGGGCGGGAAGGTGGCGGAAAAAAACAGATTCTGTCGGCGCGGAGGCAGTAGGCTGAGCACTTTGCTGAGTTCGTCGCTAAAGCCCAGGTCGAGCAGGCGATCGGCCTCGTCCAGCACCAACAGGCGCACGGTGGACAACTGAATGGCATTTTGGCCAGCCAGGTCCAACAGGCGCCCCGGCGTGGCCACCAGCACATCGGCCCCGCCGCGCAGGGCCAGCATCTGCGGATTGATTGACACCCCACCGGCTGCGGTAACCACCTTGGGCGGCTTGGCCAGGGCCTGGCCGAGGCCGCGAATGGCATCGGCCACCTGCGTCGCCAGCTCCCGCGTAGGCACCACAATGAGCGAACGAATCGCCCGCGCCGCCGCCTGGCCATCCGGGGGGGGCAAAGCGGGCAAACGCTGCAACAAGGGCAGGGCAAAGGCCGCCGTCTTGCCAGAGCCGGTTGGGGCCGTGGCCAGCAGATCGCCGCCTTGCAAAATCAAGGGAATGGCTTGAACCTGAATGGGCGTGGGGCTGGTAAATCCCAGCGCGGATGCGGCCTGGACCAGGGGGGGAGTAAGACCGAGCGAATGAAAGGACATGGAGTATTGTCCACGACGCATCAGCCGTGCAGCATGGAAATGTCGCTGAATGACGCCGGATCGGGTACGTGGCCGCGCAAGTTGCCGAGATTCAGTCCGATGCACTCCACCAGCAGCAAGGGCAGATGGTCCAGCTTTTTGGGGTGTGGTACCGACGGGTCTGCCATGAGCGCCGCCAGATGCACGGTGATGGCCAGGCGGGCCAGGTTGTCCAGCGGGGGCTGGCAGCAGGCGCGCAGTGTGTCGGCGATGCTGGCGGGGAAGTCCCACCGCTGGGCGATCTCGCCGGCGAGCTGGCCTTCATCGAAACCGGCCTGGTGGCGTTCACGCCGCCAGCGTTCGGCAGGCGCGCAGGGCTGCGTCTCGATTGTCAGCACGGACTCCGGCAGGCGCTGCGCGATCAGCAGTTCACCCAGACGCAGCATCATGCCGGTCAGCCAGGCCTGTTGTTCATCCATGCCAAGCCGGGTGGCCAACCACCGTGCATAGCCGGCACAGACCATGCAGTTGCCCCAGAATTCCAGCCGGTTCAGGCCCGGCGGAAACGCAAAGACCTGGGACATGCAAATCGACAATGCCCGCGCACGAATTTGGGCGGTCCCCACGACGCTGACCGCGCTGTCCAGCGTGGATACCGAGCGGGACAAACCAAACATGGCACTATTGGCCATGCGCAACAGGGTTGCCGTCAGGGCGGGGTCTTTGGCAATGATTGCGGTGATCAGGGGGACATCGGCCCGGTCGCTTCCCAGGGTTTGAATCAGCGCTTGCGCTACTTCCGGCATGACGGGAAGTTTGACGGATTTCAAGAAGGTTGCGATGTCTGGCATGGCGCAACCATGATATCGCTGCAACGCACGGTGTGGTGGTGCAATGTCCGTGGACGGGCATCGATTGGTGGCCTGCGCCACAATGCCCGCATGAACGCATCTCCCCTAATAATTGACTTTGTGTCCGACGTGTCCTGCCCCTGGTGCGCCATAGGGCTGGCGTCCCTGCAGACGGCCTTGCGGCGCGTGGGGCCTGACGTGCCGGTGGAATTGCACTTTCAGCCGTTTGAGCTCAACCCGCAGATGGTGGCCGAGGGCGAAGACATCGCCGAGCACCTGAGCCGCAAATACGGCTCCACCCCGGAACAGGCCGCCGCCGTGCGCGAAACCATCCGCGCCCGTGGTGCCGAACTGGGCTTTGTTTTTACCCCCGGCAAGCGGTCGCGGATTTACAACACCTTCGATGCCCACCGCCTGCTGCATTGGGCGCACCTGCAAGGTGCCCAAGCGCAGTTGGACCTGAAACAGGCATTGTTGAAGGCCTACTTCACCGATGGCGAAGACCCCAGCAACCACGGCGTGCTCTTGCGCCTGGTCCAGGCGGTTGGGCTGGACTCAGTGCGCGCTGGCGCGATTTTGGCCGGTGACGAATTTGCGCGTGACGTGCGCGAACAAGAGCAGTTCTATTTGCGCCAGGGTATCCACGCCGTGCCGGCGGTGGTCATCAACAACCGCCATGTGATTTCGGGCGGACAGCCGCCCGAACTGTATGAACAGGCCCTGCGCCAGATTGCGGCGCAGGAAGCGCCTTACTGACAGCTGCAGCCGCCACCGCCGCCGCCACAGCCACTGGATTTGGGTGCGGGTGCGGCCTCAAACACGGGGAACAGCACATTGTTCTCCAGGTGAATGTGATTCAGCAGGTCTTCATTCAGTTGCGCAATGCCGGTGTAGAGCGCGCGCCAGGTATTGCAGGCTCCCATGGGCGGAGTGGCGTCATTGGTCAGGGCGTTGACCTTGGCCAGGGCTTCACCGTGGCTGGTGTGCTCGCCGCGCATCACGCCAATTGGCTGGCTCACAAAAGGGTGGCCGCCCGTGCGCAGCATGGGGAACAGCACCTGCTCCTCTTTCATCATGTGCTGCAGCATGTCCTGTTCCATGGCCTCGAGCTGATCGGCCAGTCCCGCCGGCACGTTGGGGTTGGCCTTGTGCACGGTTTCCACGCGCCGGGCCATGCGGATCAGTTCCGGAAACTGGGCACGGTGCACCGCGTGGTAGCGCTCCTGGATGTGGTCAATCAGGGCTTCCACCGTCATTTCATCGGGCAATTCATCGCTGTGCCCCAGTGCGGCCAGTTGGTCCAGCACGTTTGCCAGGTCCAGATTCTTGTCCTGCGCAGCTTGGCGCAGTGTCATATGGCCGTTGCAGCAAAAGTCCAGTTTCAGCTCCCGAAATACGGCCGTGGCACCAGGCAACTCGACGGCAATACTTCCCAGGGATTGATCGGCGAGCTCCGAAGTGGAGGCTGCAAGCGGCTGTCTGGCGTTCATGGGGTGGTCCTCAAAGGTTTCAGTCAAAGCGCAAATTTTATAACAAAGGTGTACTTTCTGTGAATCTTTGATTTTGGTGTCCGCCCCTGAACCGGCGCGCGGCTGGAAGCGTCGGCAATGGGATTTCAGCAGGGGAGTAGTACTTCCAGCAGGCGGTCCAGCCCGCCCGACTCAATCGACACCATGGCCTGTTCCCGCACCACCGGCTTGGCGTGAAAGGCCACCGACAGGCCGGCCGCGCGCATCATGGGCAGGTCGTTGGCACCGTCGCCCACGGCGATGGTTTGTTCCATGTCAATGCCCATCAGCGAGGCCAGTTCCAACAGGGTGCGGCGCTTTTCGGCACCGTCGCAGATGTCGCCCCACGCCTGATCGACCACACGCCCGGTTAGCTGCCCGCAGTTGGGGCCACTTTGAATTTCCAGCAGGTTGGCGCGGGCAAAGTCGATTCCAAGCCGCTCCTTGACACGGTCCGAGAAAAAAGTGAAGCCGCCGGACACCAGCAGCACCTTGAGCCCCGCCTTCTTGCACGCCGCCACCAGTTGCTCGGCTCCGGGGTTGAGCTGCAGGCGCTGGGTGTAGACCCACTCCATGTCGGCCACGGTCACGCCCTTGAGCAGGGCCACGCGCAAACGCAGGCTGTGTTTAAAGTCGGGAATTTCGCCGCGCATGGCGGCCTCGGTAATGGCGGCCACCTCCTCTTTGCGTCCCACCGCGTCGGCGATCTCGTCCACACACTCGATGTTGATGAGGGTGGAGTCCATGTCGAAGGCAATCAGCTTGAAATCGGAGAGCTTCTTGCCTGCAGACAAGTTGCGCAAAACCAGACCAGGGGCAAAAGAGAGGGGCGTCATTGGAAAATGCTATCGAAATAATAGCTGAATATGCAGTATTATCGCGGGCTAGAAGGGTATTTTGCTGAAAGTGCGGGTGCAGACGCAAGCCGGTAGTTTAAGCCACGGCGGTTTTCAGCGTGGACCCCGCGCTGGCCTCGCCCTTGCTGGCCAAGGTACATTTATTCCCCATGAACCGAACCGACGACCTTTTTGCCGACCAAGGCCCTGCATTCGCCCCCGTCCCCGACCGCCTGGAAATCGTGGCGGGCAAGGTGGTTGCCACCATGAACAAGCCCAGCGCCACACAAAAGCGCTTCAACACACTCATGGCCCGCATCGACGCCGAGCAATCCCAGGCAAGCACCATGCGCCACGCCATGGAGACCCATGGCGCGCTGCATCGCCAGGCTATGCACGAGATCGGGCAGCGCAGCCAGCAGTTGTGCAAATCCATGCTGCTACTGCTGGACGCGCGCATCCAGGCCCCCAGCAAACCCCAGGGGCTTACCGCCAACCAGAAGCAGCAGGCCATCCGCATGGTGCTGGGGTTGTGCGACCAGTTGGCTGATGTGCCCGATGACGACGTGCAAACCGTCTACCAACGCTATGCCGATGTCGACGACGAAGAGGAAGACGACGAACAAGCGCGGCTGGAGGCCCAGGAACTGCTGGAGTCCTACCTGGGCGAAGATTTTGCACAGGGCCGGGAATTTGACTCACCCGAAGACGTGCTGCGCGCCGCCATGGAATTCGAGCAGAAAAAGCACCAGGCGCAGCAAGAAAAGCGCAACGCCAAGCGTGCCGCACGCAAGGCCGAAAAAGGCCCCACGGCACGCGAACAGGCCGCCCAGCAAAAAGAGCTGGACGCGCAAAACGCGCTGCGCACCGTGTTCCGGCAACTGGCCAGCGCCTTGCACCCCGACCGTGAGCCTGACGAAGCCTTGCGCAAGCAGAAAACCACCCTCATGAGCGAGGTAAACGCCGCCTATGAACGCAAAGACCTGAGTGCCCTGTTGCGCATCCAACTGCAAGCCGAAATGGTCGATGCCAGCAAGGCCGCGCAGCTGTCCGAAGCCAAGCTTAAGGCCATGTGCGATCTGCTCACCGAACAACTGCGCGCCCTGGAAACTGATAATTTGCACCTGTGCCAGGCCCTGCACTTCGAGTTTGGGTACCGGCCATCGCCTCGATTCAACGAGGCCGCATTTCTGGCCGTGCTGCATGCCGAACGCAGCGGCCTGCAAGACGACCTGGCCCATGTGCAGAAGGAACTGGAGCAGGTGCAGGACGCCAAGATGCTGAAAGCCTGGCTCAAGCAGCAGGCGCGGCTGAACAAGCAACGTGCGCCCTACGACCCCGAATTTGCCATGGACCTGGATGATGTGTTGACGGCCATGATGCGGCGGCGCTAGGGCAGGGCAGCGCAGCTTGGGCGGCGTCCCTTACAGCCGAAAGACGGACACCAGAATCATCAGCGCCAACTGCGCTGCAGGCAGCAGCAACGACACCACAATCAAGCGCAGTGCATAAGGCACCCCCGGATTCGTGCGTTTGGCGCGGATCAGCAAAAAGTTGACCAATGCCGTGATCGGTATGCCCATGACGGCAAACAGCATGGCACCGAGTCCGACAAACGAACCGCCGCCACTGGTGGCCAAAATGATCGCAAACGAGAACCCAACCTGCAGCAGCGCAACGCCGCCCACGCCGACAAGGTAATTCATAGGTGGCTCCTAGCGGGAATGCCTACTTTGGTATGGATTGTTGCGTTGATCACACCAGGCCCCAACGCGCTTCTATCCGTGAAAGCTCATCAAGAACGAGATGGGCATATGGTTGGACCCCCGCATATGGCCCGTCAGAAACAAGTACAACAACTTCGTATCCGTATTGGTCGAACTCTCCGATCACTAACGCGTTTGTCCCTTCGCTCAAATGCGGTTTTATCTGAAAATACACGGGGTGTTTACGGAATGTGGCTATGGGGAGTTGCTTTGCCAGCAGAAGGCGGGCTTCGGCGATGAGCGCCCGTCTTGACTTTGCGCGTTCTCGACGGGCTTCGATGCCCCAATGTATCCACGGGGCGACCAAGGAGCCAAGAATTCCAGACAGTAGGCCTGCTGCGGCCGGAATCAAGTATTGAGCTGCGTCCATGTTCGATGTGCTCTTTTTGGTACTTCAAAGTCAAAACCAAGCGGAACGGCAGATTGGTTCTGAATGGATCGAAGGCACCGAGTATGCCCCGCGCGTCAGTGCTTTTTTCATTTCGCCGCGTACGGCGGCGCCACTTCATCGTTGGGGCTATCTACAAACAGGACTCCTTGACGCTGACAAATACTATCAATTTCATAGCTTATTACGCAGCATTCACGCGGGCTGAAGCCAGTTTTCGACCTTCAACCCCGGCACACGGCT
>CAZDDK010000038.1:0-13784 GCA_964504185.1 uncultured Rhodoferax sp.
CGAACAGCATGGCATGTGCTTCGCGCCAACGGTCTGCGTGCATCAGTTTGCGCGCAGCTTCCTCCACCACATGAAGCCTGCGGTGGTCCTCCCGCAGGGCCGAAATGTCTTCGCTCAGGCTCTTCTGCGCCCTCGTCAAATCTGCCACGGTCTGGATGGTGGCCTCCAATTCCGCGTTGAGCGTGTCGTAGCTGGCGGTGCGCAGGGTATTTCGCTCCAGCACGGCAATAACCAGCATATTGGTCAGCTCCTGGTTCAGCCGCACCATGTGTTCAAGCCCCTTGCTCACCTCCAGATGGCGGTCCTGTAAGGCATCGCTTTCGATGTCCACGTAGCCACCCACCCCGGTGGCCAGGATCAGGATCACCACGGCAACGTAGATGCTGCGCACCGATTGCATCAATTCAGCGCACTCCCCAATCGCCCGTGCAGGTCCACTGGCTTCATTCAATCACCTTTTCGGCAAGCTTGCGCAACTCCGGCGTAACCGTCACACCCTGCGCCCGGGCAGCCTTCAGGTTAATGACCAGGCTGAATTTTTCCACCGGGCCCCAGGGAATATCGCCCGGCTTGACGCCCTTAAGAATCAACGCGGCCTTCTTGCCTGCCGAGTAGCCGACCAAAAAGTAGTCCATGCCATAGGCAGCAATGGCGCCGCGTGGAACGCTGTCCACATCCCCCGCAAAAAGGGCGATCTTGTGCTTGTCGCAAACGCGAGCAATGGCATCGAAATTGGCCACTGAGGTGTTGTCCGAAGTAATGGTGATCGCCTGCACCTTGCCAACCAGGGACTGGGCGGCGCGCTCCACCTCGCTGCCGTTGTCCACCGTGACCTCGACCAACTCCAGACCCAGCGACTTGGCCGCCTCGCGCATGGCGCGCACATGGGTCACCGAATTGGCCTCGGCGGGGTTAAAGATGGTGCCCCATTTCCGGGCGTTGGGGACAAATTTGGCATACGTCTCCATCTGCAGGTGAACCGGCCAAAGATCACTGACGCCGGTAACATTGCTGCCTGTTTTCTTGCCGGGTGCACTGTCCTTGGCAACAATGCCGGCGCCCACCGGATCGGTAATCGAGGAAAACACCACAGGTGTGCGACCAACCAGCTTGAGCACAGCCTGGGTCGATGGGGTGGCGATGCTGTGGATCAGGTCCAGCTTGTCTTCACTGAACTTCTGCGCTATGGCAGCAGCCCGGGCCGGATCGCCCTGGGCATTCTGGCGGTCATAGGTGATGTTGACGCCCTCCTTGAAACCAGCACTGACCAGAGCGGCTTCAAAGCCTTTTTCATCGGCATCCAGAGCGGCGTGGGAGACGATTTTGGTCACCCCGACGCGCACCATTTTTTTGTCCTGGGCCGATGTGGTGACGGGCACTGCCAGCAGCAGACAGGCCAGCAGAGCAGCAACCGTGCGAACTGCGGCATGGTGCTGGCTGGGTTGTGGCTTTTTGAGTAAAAACATAGTGACCTCGCCCGTGGTTGTGAATGTGCTTTAGCCCATCTTACGCCGCTTGCCACCCTGTGGGTGACACATTCGCGCGGCTGGCCTATAGTGGAATCCCGATCCGCTTCTGACCTATTCATTCGCTATGGCAACCCTACCCACACTGAATTCCTCCAAACGTGTTCTGGCACTGGCCAGCGCCCTGGTGTTGCTGGCCCCCACCGCCTGGGCCAACCCCAAGGCGCAGCTTGCTGCAGACACCAAGGCGGCACAAACCGCCTACGAGTCCGACCGAAAGCTCTGCAACGACGAGACCACCTCTTCCGCCCGCCAGCAATGCCGGCGCGACGCCAAGGCCGAGTACGACGAGGCACTGGCCGCCGCCAAGAGCCGGGCTGCTGCTGCGGCCGCCACAGCCACACCCGCCGCAACAACCACCACTACCCCAACTACCCCACCAAGCGCTGCCGCCTCGGCAGCGACCGCCTGCGCCGATTGCGGGCGGGTGATGGCCGTCGCAGTCACCCAAAAGGCGGGCGATGCCAGCGCGGTGGGGGTGATTGCCGGTGGTGCCATTGGCGCGGTGCTGGGCAACCAGGTGGGTGGCGGCTTTGGCAAAGACCTGGCCACCCTGGCCGGCGCAGCGGGCGGTGCCTATGCCGGAAAAATCATCGAGGAAAAGATGAAGACCCACACCGTCTGGACCGTGACCGTGCACTACCCCAACGACAGCAAGACCAGCTTCGAGTTCACCACCGACCCAGGTTTGCAGGTGGGCGACTGGGTGCGCAATTCAGGCAACACGATTGTGCGCAAGTAGCAGTGCTCGGGTTCTATCCGGCAGGCCCCTCGGGCCCTCTGTAGACCAGCACCTTCAGCGCGCGCTCGTCCGACACATCCGCACACACCGCCGGGTTGGCCACGCGCTGCACAAAGGCCAGCTCCGGGGCCAGCTCTTGCATCTGGTCTTGCAAAAAGGCGACACCCAGCTCGGGTGCGTTCAGGCACAACAGCACATACCCACCGGCTTCCAGCAGGTCGGGCAGGCGGCGCATCAGGCGCGCATAGTCCTTGGTGGCGACGAAGCTGCCCTTTTGATAGCTCGGCGGATCCAGAATGATCAGGTCATAGGGGCCGCCACGCGTGATCTTGCCCCAGGTGGAGAAGATGTCGTGCGGCATGAAGCCCGCCCCGGTGGTGATGCCATTGAGCTGGTGGTTTTGCTGCCCGGTGGCCAGCGCACCGTGGCTCATGTCCACATTGAGCACATGCCGGGCACCGGCCTGGCGCGCCACCACCGAAAAAGCGCAGGTGTAGGCAAACAGGTTGAGCACCTTGCGCGGTGCATGGGCAGCCACATGCTCGCGCACCCAGCGTCGGCCTTGCGCCATGTCCAGAAACAGGCCATGGTTCTGCCCCTTGTGCACATGCACCCGAAAACGCGCGCCATTCTCGGTCACCACATGCGGCTCGGGCACGCTGCCGGCCATCAAACGGGTTTCACTGCGCCCCTCCAACCGGCACTGGAAGACCCAGTTCAGCGGCTGGTCGGGGGCCAGTTGCTGCATGCGAGCGGACAGTGCCGCATGCACGGCCGCCAGGTCATCGTCGGTGACAGCCTGAAAACTGGTCAGCACCCAGACCGGCGGGTAGGCATCCAGCGCCCAGTGCTCGCAACCAGGATGCAGACCGCCGCGCCCATGAAAAATGCGCCGGGCGTCGGTGGGCAGGTCCATCGTGGCGATGGCGTTCAACAGGGCGTGCACGGCGGTCAGTAATGCGGTGGCAGTTCTTCACTGGCGCGGCTGAAGGTGGGGCCGCTGCCCTCGGGCACTTGCTGGCGCAGTTGGCGCACCTCGCGCAGCAGCAGGTCAATCTCCCGCTGCTGGCGGACAACCACCTGGTTGAGTTGGTCCAGCAGGTCTTCCTGGTAGCTGAGCTTGATTTCCAGATCGGTCAGGCGCTGCTCGAAGGGGTTGGGGTTTTGCATGGGCCTATTGTCCCCGGCGGCGGGCTTCGCGCAGCATGAAGAGGTAGAGCCCCTCCACCTTGTCGCGCGCCCAGGGCGTCTTGCGCAAAAACTTCAGGCTGGAGGCCACGCTGGGGTCCAGCGTGAAGCAGCGCACGGGGATTCTCTGCCCCAAGCCTTCCCAACCGTAGTGCGCGGCCAGTTCGGTGACGATGGCCTCCAGCGTTTTGCCGTGCAGGGGGTTGCGGGGTTGGGGCGGATTCATAAGCGGGAATTATGGTGGTGATTCAGGCCATGTCCTGGATTGCGAGTTTTCTCTGCACAGTCTCGAGAGTCGCTATGTCATGCCAATTTCGAATTCGGAAAGTCCCTACAATCGGCAACCAGTGACTGTCTCTACGGCCTGGGTCTGTGCTGCGCGAGACAACTCGACTGCAGCACGCCGCCCATTTCATGGTCCCGGAACAACACAGCAAAATTGCGGAGCTACGCCACTTTGCAGCCCGCTGGCACCCCATTCACAAGCAGCCATGAATACAGAGTTGAGTTCTTCCAGCCCTCTACCCGGTCCGACAACCCGTGATCCAGCAGACACCGTAACAGTCTTGATTCGCACCATGGGCCGTGCAAGCCTGGTGAGGGCCGTGCAATCCGCACTGGACCAGACTTGGCCCTATCTGCAAGTGCAGATCGTGGTTGCCAGCGGACTTTCCATTGCCGAATCGGTTGTACTTCCGGACGAAGCCCGCGTGCAGATTTTCCAGAGTTCAACGCCCCTGTCCCGCTCGGCCGCGGCCAACCAGTCACTGGCGCTGGCATCCGGCAGATTCGCATTGTTCTTGGACGACGACGATTGGCTGCTTCCCCACCATATCGAACGACTGGTCCACGCACTCAATTTCCACCCACGCGCCGCCGCCGCCCATGCGGATGTGGAATGCCTGCACCACATAGGCGCAACACTGGCGCATAGCAGGACATTTGACGAAGCCGTTTCACCAGTGGATATGCAACTGCGCAACTGTCTTCCGATTCACTCAACCCTGTTCCGAACCGCCGTTGCACGCCAATCCCCCGCGCTGCAATTCAATCCCGGGCTCGACTACTTCGAGGATTGGGATTTTTGGGTTCAGCTGCTGGCGCGAGGATCGTTTGTCCACGTCCCCGGGGTATCCGCGATCTACCAAATCAGCGACAGTGAGGGATCGGGTCACGAAGTCACCGGACAACTCCGCAGAGAACAACTGACAGTGTTTGGCGAGCTTCAGCTTCAGCGTTGGAGTGGAAGTGATGTCGCCGACTTGATTGAGCACCATGCCAGCAACGTCCACGCCACAGAGCTGCTGCGAAAGGAACTGGCCACAACACTTGCTGCGTTGGACGCACAGCGAGCCGCCTCTGACGCGTTTCAATGCCGGTTGAATGAGTCGGCTCAATACATTCGCACCCTGCTAGCAGAGTCCAACCAATTGCGCGTCCAGCGTGACGACGCGCAAGGGCGGCTCAGCGCAACACTGGCCCACTACGAGGCGCTCAACACCTTGCACCTGCAGTTGGTGCATTCGCTGTCCTGGCGCGTCACCCATCCATTGCGGGTGGTGCGCACGCTGGCGCAACGCGGATTTGTGCGCACGGGAGTGCGTTTCCTGCTGCGGCGTCTTCCGGTCAGCGTCACCCTGCGGCAGCGCGTCAAGAATTGGCTTTCTTCACAGGACCTTGGCTCAGGTGTGCTTCGCTGGCTGGTGCCCGACGGGCAGGTCCCGGCATCCCAGGCATCCCCTTCGGTGTCACCTGTGTTCGACAAGGAGGCTGTCCGGGCGCAGGCACAGGCGCAACTGGAATCCTTTCTGGGCACCAAGGCACGCATACAGCTGCGGCGCGCCGTGGACGTCCCCCAGGTCAGCGTCATCGTCGTACTCTACAACCAAGCCGGACTGACCCTGCAATGCCTGCAGGCGCTGAGCGACAGCACAAACGTCTCGTTCGAAACCATCATCGTGGACAACGCCTCCTCGGACGCCATGCCGCAATTGCTGGAGCGCATAGACGGAGCCACCATTCTGCGCCAATCGGAGAACCTGGGTTTTCTGCGTGCAGTGAATTTGGCGGCCGATTTCGCCCAGGGCGAACACATATTGCTTCTGAACAACGATGCCATGGTGGAGCCCACCACTCTTGCCAACGCTATGGCGCGCCTCGCCACGGAGCCGGGCGTCGGTGCCGTCGGTGGCCCCATCCTCTTGTGGGACGGACGTTTGCAGGAAGCCGGCAGCATCGTCTGGCAAGACGGCAGTTGTCTGGGTTATGGGCGCGGAGATTCGCCCGATGCACCGGCCTACCACTTCGTGCGCGATGTGGACTATTGCTCCGGTGCCTTTCTGATGGTTCGGCGCGCGCTGTTCGACCAACTAGGTCGATTTGACGACGCCTTTGCACCTGCCTACTACGAAGAAAGCGACTTCTGTGTGCGTTTGTGGAAGGCTGGCCAGCGCATCGTGTACGACCCGAACGTGCGGATCAAGCACTTTGAGTTTGCCAGCGACGTCAACAGCGGCCAGGCAATGGCCCTGCAAGCCCGCAACCGGGAACGGTTCGTCGAAAAGCACAGCGACTTTCTGGCGACTAAGCTGCCATCTGCGCCCCAACACGTGCTGCGCGCCAGCCAGGTGCTGCCCCCCCATGCGAAGCGGGTGTTGATCATCGATGACCGGGTGCCGTTTCCGTCGCTAGGCCGGGGGTACCCCAGGGCCTGCATGATTGCCAACCTGATCGGGGAGTCCGTTGGTGCCTTGACCTATTTCCCGTTGCAAATTCCCGAGGGAGATTGGTCTACCGTGCATACGGTATTGCGTGCGCAGACCGAAGTCATCCTGAACGAAGGCCTTCCAGGCTTGAAGCGCTTTCTGGCGGAACGAGCCGCCAGCTTCGACCTGATCGTGATCAGCCGCCCCCACAACATGGAGCCGTTTGCCCGCATTCGCGAGCAGAACCCGGAATGGTTTGCCCATGCGACCATCGTGTACGACGCGGAGGCGCTGTTCAGCCTGCGCACCATTGAGCGCGCCAAGGTAATGGGATCCCCGCTATCTGAAAACGCTGCGCAGGCATTGATTGACGACGAGTTGGCTTTGGCAAAAACAGCCAGTCGGATCGTCGCCGTCTCCCAAGCCGAGGCCCAACAGTACCGGCGCGCCGGTTGCAGCCAAGTCGTCGTGTTGGGACACGCACTGGATTTGCTGCAGGCCTCGCGCACGCAGTTTGCCCCGCGCAATGGGTTTCTATTCGTGGGGGCCATCACCCAAGACGACTGCCCCAACGGAGACAGCATGCTGTGGTTTCTGGACCATGTCTGGCCCCTGATTCAGCAGCGCTTGGGTGCCGCAATAGAACTGGACATCGTGGGCGTGTGCGAATCGCCCATGGTCCGAGCCCGCCAGAGCGCAACGGTGCGCCTGCTGGGGCGTGTCGACGATCTGGCTCCGTTTTTTGAAGCACGTCGCGTCTTTGTGGTGCCAACCCGGTTTGCGGCAGGCGTGCCACACAAGGCACATGAAGCGGCGTCGCGCGGGCTGCCCATGGTCGTGACCCCCCTCATTGCCAGCCAGCTTGGCTGGGACAAGGAATTGCTGGTAGGTCCGGATGCGCCGTCGTTTGCCGAGGCATGCATCAAATTGCATGAAACACAGGCGCTTTGGCAGGAAAAGCGCGAAGCGGGCCTGGCGGCAGTGGCGCGCGATTGCAGCGCCGACGCGTTTGCCCGTTCAGTACGGGAGATGGTGCGGTGAAGCCGTCCGCCGACGACATCCCGGCCCTGCAAATGCAGTTAAAGGACCTGGAGCGCCGGGCTGCGGGCCTCGAGTCCGAATTGCAGGCTTTGCGTGGATCGACCTCGTGGCGCATCACGGCACCCCTGCGAGGTCTGGTGCGTGGGCTGCGCTGGCTCAAAGGTCCGCTGCCGTCGCTGCTGCACAGACTTTGGGCCAAAGCACGGGCATCCACGCAGCGATATGGCTGGCGCGGTGTCATGCGGCGACTGCCTCACTACACCCAGCGCGCAGTTGCCATGGCTCGCGCCGCCTCCCAACCCGGTCAACACGCCAACACCGGCGCAGCTGTATTCACGCCAGTTCCGTTGCGATTGCACCCCGATCTGTGCGACGATGTTGCGCAGCTCCCTCGCATTGACATCACCGTTTCGGTGATCATTCCCACCCTGAATGCAGGCCCCGAGTTTGCCTTTCTGTTGCGCAAGCTCCGCACCCAACGCGCCGTGCGCGCTATCGAGATCTTGGTCCTGGACTCCGGCTCCAGCGATGCCACCATAGCCCTGGCGCAAGCCGCAGGTGCCCGGGTGATACCCGTGGTCCCGGGAGATTTCAGCCACAGTGGCACCCGCAATTTGGGTGCCGACCACGCGACAGGCGACTACCTGCTTTTCATGGTGCAGGACGCCTACCCCATAGGCGACCACTGGCTGCATGGCTTGCTCCGCTACCACCTGGATCACGCCGACGAAGGCCTGGTGGCCCTGTCTTGCACTGAGTATTGCCGAGATGACAGCGATCTCATGTACGAGTGCAACATTGCCACCTACTACCGTTTTCTGGGCTGCAAGGACGTCGATCGCATTGCCGGCTTTCAGGGTGCCAACCATGAGAGCCTGCGCACCATGGGGCAACTCAGCGACATCGCCTGCTTGATCCCACGGGTCCGATTCCAGCAATACCGCTATCGGGGCAGTTTTGCCGAGGACATCGACCTGGGCGTGCGCCTGATCCAAGACGGGCACCGCGTAGCGATGCTGGCTTCCGTCAAGGTCATCCACTCCCACTACCGGGCTGCCTACTACTATCTCAAGCGTTCGTTTGTGGACATTGTCTTTCTCAAAGGTGCTTTCGCCGATTTCACACGCCCCAGGCACCCGTGCTCGGTCGGGCTGGTCGCCGGCGCGGTCTGGGTGGCCAACGCCATCCCGCAGTTGGCGTCCGCGATGGAAGATGCCCCGCCTGCGGGGTCCGCGTTCGCGTTGTGCAATGACTGGCTCTCAACGCTGCGAACCCGGGCGTTCGAGGAAATTCAACTTTCTGAAAACCGTGTGCTCAATGACCCGCGCACCGAAACCCTGCTGCGCGATTTGGTCCGCGACAGCCAGGTCGTGGCACGCGCAGAGCCCGCTGATTTCGCCGCCAGCGCCCGTGCATTTATCCAAGACTTTCTGGCGCGCCTGGATTTTTTCAACCACTATGCGCGCGATGTGTATGGCGGCAACGACGCACATGTCATGACCGAGTGGCGCAGCGCCGTGGGCAAGGTGTTTGCAGCCTCCCTGGGCGCGCTCCTGGCCGACCTGCATCTGGACCGCAGCGGGCTTGCCAAGTCCTCGGACGAGCGCCAATGGCTGGACCGCGTAGCCCAACAACTGACAGCGGGAGTCTGATGCGCATTCTGTATCTCACCACCGGCTACGCACAGGGCGCGCTCGCATCCCTGACCGGCCATGTCGCCCACGCACTCACCCGGCTGGGCCAGCGCGATGGCCATACTGTCTGCGTTGCCGACCTCGCACAGGCACACAGCGGCGAAACCACAACCGGCGTGCACCCTGCCACCACCCAACCCGAATGGATCCGCGGCGTGGCGGTGACCCGTGTGCCCATCGCGCCGACCGACTCCCAACTGACCGCGCTCACCACCTGGTTGGCAGCGCAAGCCACCGACGTGGTGCACTGTGTGTTGGCGCAGCCAGCAGATCTGCCCCTTGCCGAGTGGCCGGCTATGGGGGCACCAATGCTGGCCACGCTCACCGCTCTCCCGGCACAGGATGTCCGTCTCCAGCCGCAGTGGCTGTCCACTGCCAAACTATGCGTGGTGCCAAACGCGAGCGCACAGGCGCTTTGGGCGGCCGTCTACCCCGCAAAACCCTTCAAGATTCTGCCCCATGGAGTGGACTTGCTGGCCCTGTTGCGCCAGCGTGCCGACCACAACAGCAACGAATGCCCCCACTCACCAACAGTGCTGATTCCAAGCGATTCAACCGGCGCAGAGGAGGAACTTCAGGTTCTGCACAGCCTGGCGCACGCCCACAAGGTCCATTTGGTGCATTCGCCAAAGCCGCTGGTCAGCCTATTGGCAGCGCCCACAGCAATCGACGCCGTGTTCGTGCCGCACACACAACAAGGAGCGTTTTTACTGGTTGAACACGAGTGCGCAGCCTTAGGACTCCCCTGCATTTTCCTGGCGAAACCGGGAGCCGGTGGCATTGGTGCCTGGATTCAGGGCCTGGAAAACTGGTTGGCGGGCTTTCAACGATCCGCCGTTCTGGGCCTGGAGACCGCAATGCCCCCCCGTATTGAGGAAGAAGCGTTCTACTACGACAGCTTGTACCGGCAACTCGCATAGTGCTCCCTCGCATCGACATCGCCCGCATATGTATCTGCGCGTGCCGCAAAGCGGGGTGGGTGCCGCCTAACCGCCGGCTGGGATTGGTGGCTACGCAGCGGGGCCGGCGGCAGCCTGGTCCCGCACAAACTGGGCAAATGTGCCAATTGGCAACGGGCGACTGATGAAATAGCCCTGGTAGGCCAGGCAGCCCGAGCTCGCCAAAAACTCGCGCTGCTCCTTTGTCTCCACGCCCTCCGCGATCACCCCCAAGCCCAGGCTCTGCGCCAGGGTGATGATGGTTTTGGCGATGGTGGCATCGTTGGTGTCAGTCAGCACGTCCCGCACAAACGACTGGTCAATTTTGAGCTGCTCCAGCGGCATGCGCTTGAGGTAAGCCAGCGACGAGTAGCCGGTACCGAAGTCATCGAGCGAAAAGGCCACGCCTTTGGCGCGAAGGGCCTGCATTTTGGCGATCACTTCCTCGAAGTTGGACACCAGCAGACTCTCGGTCAGTTCCAGCTTGAGCCGCTGTGCACGGGCACCGGTGACTTGCAGCACCGCCAGCACCTGTTCGACAAAGTCATCCTGGTGGAACTGGCGCGCACTCACGTTCACGGCCAGCGTGAAATGCGCGGTGGCAGGGTCCGTGGACCATGCCACCAGTTGCTGGCAAGCACTCTCCAACACGCTGTGGCCCAAAGCCAGAATCAACCCGGTTTCCTCTGCCAGCGGGATGAACTCGGCCGGAGAAATGAGTCCCCGGCTGGGATGCTGCCAGCGCACCAGCGCTTCTGCTCCGGTGATGCGGTTGTCGGCGTTGACCTGGGGTTGGTAGTGCAGCACCAGTTGGTTGTGCTGCAGCCCGTCGCGCAGGTCGGCCTCCAGCGAGGCACGGGACATGACCATGGCTTGCATCTGGGGATCGAAAAACCGCAGGGCATTGCGCCCAGCCGCCTTGGCCTGGTACATGGCCAGGTCCGCGCGTTTGAGCAACTCGTCCACGCTATCGTTTTCCCGCGTAAACAGGCTCACACCGATGCTGGCGGTACAGGAATAGCGCAGCCCCCCCAGGTCATGCGGTTCCTGGAACACATCGAGTATTTTTTGGGCAATCATGCGGGCGTGGTCGGCGGTGTCACCGGCCTGCACGCTCAAGCCCTCCATCATGATCACGAACTCGTCCCCCCCCAGGCGCGCTACCGTGTCACCTTCGCGCACACATGCGGTCAACCGGCGTGCCACTGACTCCAGCAGCAAATCGCCTTTGTCGTGGCCCTGCGTGTCGTTCAAGGTTTTAAAGTTGTCCAGATCAATGAACAGCAACGCCCCCGCGCTGTCACTGCGTGCGCCAGTCAGCACGGCATGGCGCAGGCGGTCCAGCAACAGGCGACGATTGGGCAATCGGGTTAACGGATCGTAGAAGGCCAGGTGCCGGATTTCGTCTTCAGCCGATTTGCGCGCCGAGATATCAATGAAAGACGCCACATAGTGGGTGACCGTGCCCTGTGCACCTTTGACGGCCGAAATGTGGGCCCATTGGGGGTAGATCTCGCCTCCTTTGCGCCGGTTCCAGATTTCGCCTTTCCAGGCCCCCGTCCGGTTGATACTGCCCCATAACTGCTGGTAGAAGGCCGTATCGTGTCGCCCCGAGCTGAAGACGCGGGGGGTCTTGCCAATCACTTCCTCGGGGGCGAATCCGGTAATGGCGCTGCAAGCGGCATTGATGCGCAGTATCCGCATCTCGGCATCGGTAATGACCATGCCTTCCTGGGACTCAAACGCCGTGGCTGCCACCCGCAAGTCCGCGTCCGCACGCTTGCGCGCAGTGATGTCTTGCAGGCTGAACTGCAGCAGGGTCTTGCCAGCGTGCTGGAACGCCATCAGGTGCACCTCGGCGTCCCAGATTTCGCCACCGGGGTGCCGGTGACGCCATTCAAACAAGCGGGTGCCGTCGCGCACGGCGGCATCAATGTGTTCTTTGGCTGCCAGTGCCGAGTCGCGACCGTCGTATTGCTCGGGCGTAGACAGGTCTGCAGGCGTCATGGCAAGCAGTGTTTCGCGTCGCTCGATCTGGTAGATGTCCAGAGCCGCCTGGTTGCAGTCCACCAGCGCACCGGTAGCGGGGTCGAGCACGGCCAGGGGAATATGCGAACCGGCAAACAGCACTTTGTTGTAAGTCTCGCTTTCCTGCAAGGCCCGGCTGCGTTGCCCCAAGACCGCCAGCATGCGGTTGAAGCCGCCAATCAACTCCCCAATTTCATCGTTGCGTGCAACGGGCAGGGCGTCCGCCAATTGGCCCGAGTCCACCTGCGCCGTCAGTGAGCGGGTGGCGGCCATCACCGGGGCAAACTGGCGTCGGAGCATCTGCCACGTCAACCACCAGGTGACCGCACCAGCGAGCAACGTGAGCACTACAGTGGCCCACAGCACCCGCTGTTGCAGGGCCTGAATCGGCGCAAACGCCTCGGCGGTTGGCAAGGTGGCGACCATGGCCCAATCGGCCGCAGGGATGCCTTTGACCGACACCAGTATCTCCACCCCTGTCTGTCCGACGTAGCGCGACGTGCCCTCAAAGCCCTCCACAAAGCGATCCACTTCGGGACTTTTTCCCACCGGGGGCAGGGCCTGCATCACCCGTGTTTTGTCGCTGGATGTGACATTGAGCCGGTGCCGCAGCGACGCGATGAAGTAGTCACCCGACTTGCCGTAGCGGTGCGCGGTCACCTTGTCCAAAAAATTGGGGGCGTTCAGGCTGGTCACGCCCACCAGGACGCCGATGGCTTGGCCCTGCTGGTTGCGAATGGGTGTCGCCATAGACACGACCGGCGTACCCAGGCTCTTGCCCAGAACCGGTTTGCCCACGGTGGTGCGGCCCTCTTGCAGCGCCGCGATCACATAGTCCCGCTCGGCCACATTGCGGCCCAGGCGGTTCGCTGAAACCGGCACGTCGGCAATGGGAACACCGTCTGCCCGGGTAACGAAAGCCCCGGCGTTGAACAAGTACTGAAATACCACCTGCTTTTCCAGCAGCGCTTGCATGGCGGCAGTGTCTGCCAGCGTGGCGCTGTCCATGCTGGAGGCCACTTGCTTCAGTGCCTCCAGGCGGTTTTCAATCTGCTGGTTGAGTTCGGCAGCAACAACGGAGACCGTTGAAAACTGCTGCGCGCCCAGAATAGCCTGCATGTCGTCGCGCAGCATGCGGCTGGCAAAGAACGACAGGGACCAGATGCTGAGCAAAAAGATTCCCAGGGTGAACAGGGTCACCCGCAGTTGGATGGATCGCCAGGGAATGGGTGTCATGGAAAACCGATGATCGCACAGCCTGGCGAAACGCTGGTGACTACATCGCTGGTTGCAACAAACACTGAACCAGCGGTGTTGGACCTTCTTCCCGGTGCCGATGGCGAAGAAGTGCTCGGTCACGCCAAAAAAACAAATCGGCTCGGATTTTGCATCACGAGCACCTCTCGCAAGGCAGCTTCGAATGTGGGTCAACCGCCCCAAAGGGCATGCATCGTCCCCGCAAAGCGTACGTCGCTTTGAACCCGCACGAACTTTCCGGCCACGTACACGGACGCAAACCCCGCATCCGGGCTGGAAAACACGCAGGCATCGAGCACCTGCTCCCGTGGAACGCCCAATAGTGCACCCGACTGTGCATCCACCACACAGAAATCGGCACGCTGGCCCACGGCAATGCCGCCCAGCGCCCGCCCGGTGGCCGCCACGCCGCCACCCAAAGCCCCTTCCAGCAAGGCCGCTGCCGTGCTGGTGCCGCCCAGGCACTGCGCGGCCACGTTGCGCTTGCGCTGGGTCAGGCGCTGGCTGTATTCCAAGAGGCGCAGCTCCTCGCTCCAGCGCCGGGTGACGTGGCTGTCCGAGCCAATGGACCAACGCCCCTGCAGCGCGCCAAAGCCCGGCAGGTCGAACACACCGTCGCCCAGGTTGGCCTCGGTGGCCGGGCAGATCACGATGCTGGCACCGCG
>CAZDDK010000038.1:13884-15545 GCA_964504185.1 uncultured Rhodoferax sp.
CGCAGCGAATGGATGGCCACGCCGACGTTGATGGCCGGGTCCGCCAGCGTGTGGCGCTGCACCGTCTCGACGATGCGGGCAATCGCCTCGGGCGTACCCGCAAAGCGGCGCTGGTCTTCACGCAGCGCGCCTTGCGCAAAACCCGCGCGCATGTACAGCGTGGGCAAGAGCGTGAGGCCAATGCCCGTGCGCCGCGCTGCACGCACCAGGGCCAGCGCCATCTCGGCGGGTTCGCCATACGGCGCGCCGCCCAGCGCGTTGTGCAGGTAATGGAATTCGCAGACCTGGGTGTAGCCCCCGGCCAGTAGTTCGCCATAGAGCTGGGTGGCAATGACTTCGAGCTGTTCGGGCGTGATGCTGTTGGCGGCGGTGTACATGCGGTCGCGCCAGCTCCAGAAGTCGTCCGAGGGGACGTGCGGGTCGCGCCGTTCGGTCAGCCCCACGATGGCGCGCTGAAAGGCGTGGCTGTGGGCGTTGACCACGCCGGGCAACACCGGACCGCTCAGTCGCACGGCGGGGGTTTGCTGCGCTGCGGTCGCCTGCGGCGCTATGTGCGTCCAGCGGCCATCCGCACCCACGCCCAGCAGCACCTCGCGCGCCCAGGCTCCGTGCACCCAGGCCTGCGGGGCTACATACCAGGTTACTTCATTTTTCATAGCATGATCGCAAGGTTTCACGCGGGCTAAGCACCATTTTCTTGAGCAATGGCTGGATCTGACTGGCCAGCGCTTCGTTGTAGACGAAGGGGGTGGTTTCCTGCATGTACAGGCTCTGGCACATCTCCAGTTGCACCGCGTGGATGTGGTGCTGCGGCTGGCCGTAATGCCGGGTGATGTAGCCCCCCTTGAAGCGGCCATTGAGCACATGGCTGTAGCGCGATTGTCCGGCGCAGGCCTGCACCACGGCGTCCGCCACCGCAGCGCTGGCGCTGGTGCCATTGGCGGTGCCGATGGACAGATCCGGCAGGCGGCCCTCGAACAGCCAGGGGATTTCCGAGCGGATGCTGTGCGCGTCCCACAGCAGCGCGTAGCCGTGGAGCTGGCGCAGCCGCGCCAGCTCACCCGCCAGCGCGTCGTGGTAGGGCTGCCAGTACAGGCGGCGACGGCGCTGGCGCTCTTCGGGGTCGGGAGCACAGCCGTCCTGGTACAGGGCATCACCCGTGAAAAACCGTGTGGGGCACAGCTCGGTATTGGAGGCACCGGGGTACATGGGTGCGTCGTCGCTTGGGCGGTTCAGGTCGATCACGTAGCGCGAGTAACGTGGCATGAGCACGCTGGCCCCGACTTCGTCCAGAAAGTGGTACAGCCGCGCCAGGTGCCAGTCGGTGTCTTCTACCTGCAAGGCGCGCGGCACATAGCCGTCGCGCAGGTCGGCAGGAATCTCGGTGCCGATATGCGGCATGCTCACCAGCAAGGGCGCGCTGCCCTGCTGCAAGTGAAAGACGGGGGTGGGGCTCATTGAATCTGTCCCTTGAAAACGGTCTGACGGCGGGGGTTGGCACCCAGGGCATAGGCCAGTTCGGCCGGATGCTGCACGTCCCACAGCACAAAGTCGGCGCGCAGGCCCGCTGCCAGGACGCCACGGTCGCGCACGCCCAGGGCCTGGGCGGCGTGGCGGGTGACCCCGGCCAAGGCCTCTTCGGGGGTGAGGCGAAACAAGGT
>CAZDDK010000038.1:15645-19077 GCA_964504185.1 uncultured Rhodoferax sp.
TGCAGCACGGCGTCCACGTAAGCGTCGGTCTGCCCGGCGAATTCGGGTGGCACCGCATGCGCGCCCAAAAAGGTGGTGCGCACGTCCACGGCCTGCGCCTGGCCCAAGGTGCGCGCCACCTGCAGGCACTTGCGTTCGTGCTCCAGTGCCAGGCCGTAGCCGGACTTGATTTCCAGCGTGGTCACGCCCTCGGCCATCAGCGCCCGCAGGCGCTTGTGCGCACTGGCCTGCAGATCGGCGGCACTGGCGGCGCGCGTGGCCTGCACGGTGGAGGCGATGCCACCACCGGCGCGGGCTAGTGTCTCGTAGCTGGCTCCGTGCAGGCGCTGTTCGAACTCGTGCGCGCGGTTGCCGCCGTAGACCAGGTGGGTGTGGCAGTCGATCAGGCCCGGCGTGATGAGGGCACCGCCCGCGTCATGCTGGGCGCTCGCCTGCGTGCGCCATGCAGCAGGAAGTTCAGCGCGCGGACCGACCCAGGCCAGGGTTTCGCCCTGCACCACCAGGGCGGCATCGTCGATCAACCCATAGGGTGTTGGGGCGTGCGCTGCCATCGTGGCGGCGCGGCAGTGGGTCCAAATGTGGAGCGAGGGGTCGCGGCCCCCCGTGGGGGCCTTCGCGCCTTCGGGCGGCCGTGCGGCGCGCTCGCTCACTGGCTCCACTCCATCCACAGCGCGTGCTCGCACTGGATGCGCACCGTTGCGGCTTTGGTGACGGTGCGCCACACCAGGGTGGCGGGCGGCACCGACAGGTTTTGGCCATTAAATTCAATGTTAGCCCGCGTAGATATTGAATATATAGCTATCATTTTGCTAGCGTGCGCCAGCTCCTGGTGGCTGCCGTGGATGCGCACCATGCGCGCGGGCAGGCAAGTGTCGCGCAACATGAGGTTGAAGTCCTGCGTGGGACCATCGATCAGGCAGCAGGCGGTGGAGGCGGCACCGTCGAAGCACAGCGGTGCGTCGTGCGCGGTCAGGCGGTGTTCGGTGGAACCCGCGGCGTCCGAGGGCGTGGCCACGTTCAGCACCACCCCCGCGCCCTGTAGCACCGCAAACCAGCGCGTGACGCCTTCAAAGCGCGAAAACGGGCCATCCGCCGCCACCTCGGCCACCGACAGACGCCATTGCCAGTCGGCCCCTACCGGGCCGGACACCAATTCGCGCGTCAAACCCCCGCCATTGCGCCAAGGGGTGGCCGCTACATCGGCCAAGTGAACGACATGCCAGCTCATGACGCACCCCGCAAGAGGCTGTGTGGTGTTGCGTTTTGCGCAGGTAAAGGAGGAGCTTGCGCAGCAAGCGGAGGACACGGAGCAAAACGCAACGCCGCACAGCCTCTCCCCCGCTGCCCGGGCGCAACCGGGTACGGAGCAAAACGCAGCGCCATCCCGCCTTTGCAACGGGTGGCTCTCATGCCTGAAAACTCCCCGCAAAGCTGTAACGCGACCCTGGATACACCAGGCGCACCACGCTGGCCACGTGTGCGCCGCTGACGGTACGGCGCACCTGCACCAGACAAGGCTCGGTTTTGGGGATGCCCAGCTGCTTGGCCTGCTCCGGCGTGGGCAGGCAGGCTTCGATGGAATAGCTGGCTTCGGTCAACGGAGCCTGGATGAGCAGGTGGTGGGTGGGCGTGGTCTGGGTGAAATCGGTCTTGAGGTAATCGGGTGCCGCCGCCGGGTTGACGTAGCGGTCTTCATATTGGATGGGCAGGCCGCTTTCCAGGTGCACCAGAATGCTGTGGAACACCCGCGCATTGGCGCGCAGCCCCAGTGTGCGCGCCAAACTGGCCGGGGCGCGTTCGGCCTGCGCCAGCAGCACCTTGGCTGTGTGCACATGGCCGCGCTCCCGCACTTCTTCGTGGATGTCGCGGATAGTGAGGTTGGAGGCAATGCGGTGCAGCTCGGCCACGTAGGTGCCCGACCCCTGCACCCGCGTGACCATGCCTTCGGCCATAAGTTCGCGCAGCGCCCGGTTGACCGTCATGCGGCTGATGCCGAACTGCTGCATCAGCGCTGACTCGCTGGGCACCGGGTCGCCCGGCCTCCAGGCCCCGCTCTTGATGTGCTGCTGGATGAAGTCTTTGACCTGGCTGTAGGCGGGTTTCATGGTGGGTAGGAACCGTAGCGGAGTCGCAATGCTGGCATTGTAGTGGTGTTGACACAAGTTGTATAGACAAGTTACGATGCACGCCACCCGACGACCGAACCCTGCCAGGAGCCCCACCATGTCCGATTCCTCCCCCACCCGCCCCAGCCAGGCCAGAACGGTGCGCGCACCACGCGGCCCAGAATTGCACTGCGCCAACTGGCAGGTCGAAGCCGCCTACCGCATGATCCAGAACAACCTGGACCCCGAGGTGGCAGAGAACCCGGATGAGCTGGTGGTGTACGGCGGCATTGGCAAGGCCGCACGCAACTGGGCGTGTTTTGACGCCATTCTGGACAGCCTGCGCCAGCTGCAAGCCAACGAGACCCTGCTGGTGCAAAGCGGCAAGCCGGTGGGGGTGTTTCGCACCCACACCGACGCACCCCGCGTGCTGCTTGCCAACTCCAACCTGGTGCCCAAGTGGGCCACCTGGGAGCACTTCAATGAATTGGACCGCAAGGGCCTGATGATGTACGGCCAGATGACCGCTGGCAGCTGGATCTACATCGGCAGCCAGGGCATCGTGCAGGGCACCTACGAGACCTTTGTCGAAGCCGGCCGCCAGCACTTCACCGGCGACCTGGCCGGCCGCTGGATCCTGACCGCCGGCCTGGGCGGCATGGGCGGCGCGCAGCCGCTGGCGGCCACATTCGCCGGCGCGGTGTCGTTGAACATCGAGTGCCAGCAAAGCAGCATCGATTTCCGGTTGCGCTCGCGCTACCTGGACGAGCAGGCTTCCGACATCGACGATGCGCTGGCGCGCATCAAGAAGTACACCGCCGAGAAGAAGGCGGTGTCGATCGGCCTGCTCGGCAACGCGGCGGACATCCTGCCGGAACTCGTCAAGCGCGCCAGGGCCGGTGGCATCAAGCCCGACCTGGTGACCGACCAGACCTCGGCGCACGATCTGGTCAACGGCTATCTGCCGTCGGGCTGGAGCGTGGCGCAGTGGAAGGCGGCGCAGCGCGACCCCGCGCAGCATGCCAAGTTGACCGACGCCGCCGCCAAGTCCTGTGCGGTGCATGTGCAGGCGATGCTCAACTTCCAGGCCATGGGCATCGCGACCGTCGACTACGGCAACAACATTCGCCAGGTCGCCTTCGACATGGGGGTGAAGAACGCCTTCGACTTCCCGGGCTTCGTGCCCGCGTACATCAGGCCGCTGTTCTGCGAAGGCAAGGGGCCGTTCCGCTGGGCGGCGCTGTCGGGTGACCCCGAGGACATCTACAAGACCGACGCCAAGATCAAGGAACTGTTCCCGGACGACAAGCATGTGCACCGCTGGCTC
>CAZDDK010000039.1:0-18813 GCA_964504185.1 uncultured Rhodoferax sp.
CATGGCGGCGATTGCGCAACTCACCGGCCAAGGTCGAGACAGTCCAGACGCCGTGCACGGCGTGGGCTGGTACACCGGCCGTGACAGCCCCCGCACGCGCCGCCTGGTGGCTGACTACGGCGGCTTTGAATACGACAGCGACTACTACGGCGACGACCTGCCGTTCTGGATGCAGGTGCAAAAGACGGATGGCAGCGTGGTGCCGCAACTGATCGTGCCCTACACGCTGGACTGCAACGACATGCGCTTCGCGCTGCCGCAGGGCTACTCGCACGCCGACCCGTTCTACCAGTACATGCGGGACACGTTTGACGTGCTGTATGCCGAGGGCGATCCCGATGGCGTGAATGCCCCCAAGATGATGAGCATTGGCATGCACTGCCGCCTGCTGGGCCGCCCGGGGCGCATGACCGCGCTGCTGCGCTTTCTGGACCACATCGCCCGCCACGACGGGGTCTGGGTGTGCCGCCGTGTGGACATTGCCCGGCACTGGAAGGCCGTGCATCCTTTCTCCGCTTAGCCCTTGCCGGACACCGCCATGGCACTGACACTGGACCAACTGAACCAGGCACCGCTGGAGGACGCCACGCAGATGCTGGCCGGGCTATACGAGCATTCACCGTGGATTGCCCGCGCCGCGCTGACGGAGCGCCCCTTCACCAGCCTGGCCCAGCTCAAGCACGCCCTGGTGCGCGCGCTGGCCGCAGCGGGAATCGAACCGCAGCTCGCCCTGATCCGTGCACACCCCGAGCTGGCCGGCAAGGCCATGGTGGACAAGCGCCTGACCGCCGAATCCACCGTTGAGCAAAGCAAGGCCGGGCTGACGCACTGCACACCAGAAGAGTTTGCAACAATCCAGGCGCTGAATTCAGCCTACAACGCCCGCTTTGGCTGGCCCTTCATCCTGGCCGTGCGCGGACCGCGCGGCACGGGCCTGGACAAGGCCGACATCATTGCCACCTTTGAGCGCCGCCTCCAGGGCCACCCCGACGTGGAGCGCCAGGAGTGCATCCGCGCCATCCACCGCATTGCCGAGATTCGCCTGAACGACCTGCTGGCCTACACGCCGGAACAGGGCAACCAGGTCTGGGACTGGCAGGAAGCGCTGGCCCGCCACAGTGACCCCGGCTGCGCCGAACAGGGCCAGTTGACCGTGACCTACCTGACCGAGGCCCACCGCGCCTGCGCCGCCCAGATCAGCGCCGACATGCGCGCCGCCGGCTGCGACACGGTGCACCAAGACGCTGTCGGGAATATCGTGGGGTGCTATAAAAAACAGAGCTATATAGCCAATAAATACGCGGGCTACAGCCCAGTTTTTCATAGAACTTTGTTGACCGGCAGCCATTTCGACACGGTGCGCAATGGTGGCAAGTACGACGGAAGGCTGGGCATCTACGTGCCCCTGGCCTGTGTGCAGGCACTCGCCCGCACGGGCCGCCGCCTCCCGTTTGACATCGAGGTCGTGGCCTTTGCCGAAGAAGAAGGCCAGCGCTACAAGGCCACATTCCTGGGGTCGAGCGCGCTCACCGGCGACTTCGACCCGGCCTGGCTGGACCAGGTGGATGCCGACGGTATTCCCATGCGCGCAGCCATGCAGCACGCGGGTCTGTGCGTGGACGACATCCCCGCTCTGAAACGCGATCCGCAGGACTACCAAGGCTTTGTCGAGGTGCACATTGAACAAGGTCCGGTGCTCAATGAGCTGGACATCCCGCTGGGCATCGTGACCTCCATCAATGCCTCGGTGCGCTATGTGGGCGAGGTGCTGGGCACGGCCAGCCACGCCGGCACCACGCCCATGGACCGCCGCCGCGATGCGGCCGCAGCCGTGGCGGAGCTGATGCTGTTCGTGGAGCAGCGCGCGGCGCAGGATGGCGAATCGGTCGGCACCGTGGGCCAGTTGCAGGTGCCCAACGGCTCCATCAACGTCGTGCCGGGACGCTGCCAGTTCTCGCTGGACCTGCGTGCACCGACCGATGCCCAACGTGACCGGCTGGCCAATGATGTGCTGCTAGCGGCGCGTGGCATCTGCGAACGCCGCAGCCTGCAACTGAACCTGACCGAAACCCTGCGCGCCAGCGCCGCGCCCAGCGCCCCGGCCTGGCAGGCGCGCTGGGAAGCCGCCGTGGCAGCGCTGGGCGTGCCGCTGCACCGCATGCCCAGCGGTGCGGGACACGACGCGATGAAGCTGCACACCCTCCTGCCGCAGGCCATGCTATTCGTGCGCGGCCAAAACGGCGGCATCAGCCACAACCCGCTGGAATCCAGCACCAGCGACGACATGCAGCTGGCGGTAGACGCCTTTTTGCACCTGCTGGACCAACTTTCCTTGCCCTCAACATGAACACCTACGCCCCACTCGACGCCTGGATCGACGCCCACTTTGACGAACAAGTGCGCTTTTTGCAGGAACTGATCCGCGTTCCCACCGACACCCCGCCGGGCAACAACGCACCCCACGCCGAGCGCACCGCCGAACTGCTGCGGGACTTTGGCCTCACCGCCGAGCAGCACGCCGTGCCCGAGGCCGAGGTGCGCGCTGCGGGCCTGCAAAGCATCACCAACCTGGTGGTGCGCCGCGTTTACGGCCCCGGCAAAACGGTGCTGCTCAACGCCCATGGCGATGTGGTGCCCCCTGGTGAGGGCTGGACCAAGGACCCCTACGGTGCTGCCATTGAAGACGGCAAGATCTACGGCCGCGCCGCAGCCGTGAGCAAGTGCGACTTCGCCACCTACACCTTCGCTGTGCGGGCCCTCGAAGCCGTGGCGCGGCCGACCCACGGCAGCGTGGAACTGCTGTTTACCTACGACGAGGAGTTTGGTGGCACGGTCGGCCCCGCCTGGTTGCTGGCACACGGCATCGTGCACCCCGACCTCATGGTGGCCGCAGGCTTTAGCTACCAGGTGGTCACCGCGCACAACGGCTGCCTGCAGATGGAAGTCACGGTGCACGGAAAAATGGCGCACGCGGCAATCCCCGCGACGGGCGTCGATGCCTTGCAGGCAGCACATTCCATTCTGGCCGTGTTGTACCAGCAGAACACGCTGTACAAGGACATCACCTCGCACGTCGAAGGCATCACCCACCCCTACCTGAACATCGGCACCATCACGGGCGGCACCAACACCAATGTGGTGCCCGGTCGCGTCACGTTCAAACTGGACCGCCGCATGATCCCCGAGGAAAACCCAACCGAGGTGGAGGCCCAACTGCGCGCGGTGATTGCAGACACCGCCGCCACCCTGCCCGGCATCTCGGTGGAAATCCATCGCATCCTGCTGGCGCGTGCCCTGCAGCCGCTGGCGGGCAACCGCCCGCTGGTAGAGGCGATTCAAAAGCACGGCGAACAGGTGTTTGGCGAACCCATTCCCGCAGTCGGCACCCCGCTGTACACCGACGTGCGCCTGTTCTGCGAGGCCGGCATCCCCGGCGTGGTGTACGGTGCCGGACCGCGCACGGTGCTGGAGTCCCATGCCAAACGTGCCGATGAGCGCCTGGACCTGCAAGACCTGCGCCGCGCCACCCAGGTGGTGGCCCGCGTGCTGTGCGACCTATTGGTCAAATAGGCATCTAGCCCGCGTATTTTGTCCATGTAGTGCTATCATTTTGATAACAGACGGGTTCCAACACGAAAAGCCGCTTGATTTCGACCTAATCCGCTGCACACTGCACCCATCCCAATGGCCACACTGGACGACGATTTTTCAGCCTGCTCTGCCCTGGTGGTGGACGGCAATCCCACGTCCCGCTCCATTTTGGTGTCCCAGTTGCGCGACTTTGGCGTGGGCTCGGTGGCCCAGGCGGCGCGGGCTGCCGACGCCCGGCGCCAGCTGGAGTTCAAGACCTTCGACTTTGTGCTGTGCGAACTGCACTTCTCCAACGAGGCCAGCTCCGGGCAAGACCTGCTGGATGACCTGCGGCGCAACCAGTTGCTGCCGTTTTCCACTATCTTCATCATGATTACCGGAGAGGCCACCTACGCCAAGGTGGCCGAAGCCGCCGAATCGGCCTTGGACGGCTACCTGCTCAAACCGCACAAGGCCGCCCATTTGGGCGAGCGGCTGCGCCAGGCGCGCATTCGCAAACTGTCGCTGCAGGGCATCTTCACCGCCATCGAGAAGGAAGATTTTGAAGGTGCGGCGCGCCAGTGCATGGAACGCTTTGAGAGCAAGGGCCTGTTCTGGCTGTATGCCGCACGGGTGGGTGCTGAGCTGTTGCTGCGGGTGGGCCGACCGGGTGACGCCCAAAAACTCTACCGTTCGGTGGTAGAGGCCAAAACCCTGCCCTGGGCCAAGCTGGGCGTGGCCCGCGCGCAGCTCGATGCCGGCCAGATCACCCAGGCCACCAGCACGCTGGAGAACCTGATCAGCGCCGACCCCACCTATAGCGATGCCTATGACGTGATGGGGCGCGCCCAGTTCGAGCAAGGCAAGTTCGACAAGGCGCTGGAGACCTACAAAATGGCCGCCTCGCTCACCCCGGCCTCCATCAGCCGCCTGCAAAACCTGGCCATGATGACCTACTACGCAGGCGACCACGCCGAGGCCGAAAAGCTGCTGGACAAGACCGTGCGCATGGGGCTGGAGTCCAAGATGTTTGACTGCCAGAGCCTGGTGCTGCTGGCCTTCACCCGCCTGGAGAATGGCGACCGCAAAGGCCTGCAGCGCTGCCACGACGACTTCAACCGCCTGCTGGAGAAGTCACCCGACAATGCCCGGGTTCAGCGCCTGGCCAATATCGTGGTCGCCCTCAACCTGATCCAGCAGCACCAGTTTGCGCGTTCGGTCGAGTCCGTTCGGGCTCTGGCCAAGACCATAGCCAACAGCGAGTTCGACTTCGAATCGGCCAGCAACGTGCTGGCCTTGCTGGCCCAGCTGACCCAAAAGGCGATTCAGCTTGACGAGATCGACTCGGTGATCGAATCCATTGGCATGCGCTTTTGCAGCAACCGGTCACAAACCGAGCTGCTGGCCGCCAGTGCAGCCGCACACCCACCCTATGCGGAAGCCATGAAGGGCTGCCAGGCCAAGGTGCTGGAGATGGCCGAGACGGCCATGGCGCTAAGCCTGTCAGGCAATCCCACGGCTGCGGTCAAAAACCTAATCCTGCACGGAAAACAAACCCTTAACGCCCGCCTGATTGACAACGCCCACCAGGTATTGCTCAAACACGGCGCAAAAATCACCCAGGCCGACGAGCTCAATACCGAGTTGCAAGAGCTGCGTTCCAAGTTCGGGCTGCACAACGTCAAAGCCTCGCTGGGCGAGCAAAAGCGCCAGGCTGGCGGGCTTGCCCTGCGCACAGGCTCCAGTGCCCCGGCCAACCGGCCCACCGACAGCCCCCCCACGCCACCCACAAAAATCGTGTAGCGCAGGGCGGTCGTCGCTGCCCGGCCCCATTTTTTGGTTGTGCGTCAACCGGTTCCGCGCGCTTTGCGTTAGCCGGGGTGGCGGAGGCCATTTATGAAACCCATCACCAAAACCCTGACCACCACGTTGTTGTTGGTCGCCCTGGTTGGCAACGTCCTGGCGGATGGCCGCCGGGGGTACTACCCACACGGCGGGCATCGCCACCACCCGCCAACGCGGCACCACGACACCGGTTGGGTGGCTCCATTGCTCTTCTTGGGACTGGCCGGTGCGGTCATCGGCGCAGCGGCCAGCCACAACACCGCACCACAGCCCACCTACGTCACACCGCAACCCCAGTACGTGCCGCCACCGGTCACCTACGTGCCGCCAGCGCCCGCCTACATTGCCCCACCCGCCGTCGTGCCCGCGCCCCCACCGCAACCCGTGGGAACCTGGTATTTCTGCCGGTCCGTTGGGCAGTATTACCCCTACACCCCCGTGTGCCCAGAGGGGTGGCAGCCAGTACCCGCCACCCCAGCACCCTACTGAGCGCAGCGTCTGCGGCGGATGCTGCGATAGCTCCCTGCCAGACCCAGAACCGCCCTGCCCTAGCCGGGTGGTGAAAAAGGGCGCACCAGCACGCGCCGCGGTGCGTGCGTCCACGCATTGCCAGACCACCAAATCACTGCAGACGCAGGAAGCCGTCCACCGTGCATGCAGCGGGAGGCTGCTTTTGCGCATGGCGCAACGTGTGGCATGCCAGGCTGCCCGCGCCAACGTGGGTCCGAGAAGGCGACTCCACGCACCACCGGTCTGATTGCGGTTTGCAAAGTGGCAAACCACTTTCAAAAACTCCACCGATGTTTGGTAAAAAATTTCCAATTAATATCATTGGTATTAAATTGGTATGTTATAGTGGCCTTCATGTTTGCGTATCTCATTGGAGTTGATGGCGGTGGCACCGGAACCCGGGTTCGGGTGGCCGACCCTGCGGGCACGGTCCTATGCCAGGGCGAAGCGGGGCCTTCGGCCCTGGGGCAGGGTGTGGAGGCTGCCTGGGTACAGATCCTGCGAGCCATTGCGTCCGCATTCCATGCACTGGGCAAGCCCTGCCCCGACTGGTCTGTCTGCGCACTGGGTGCGGGCCTGTCCGGCGTCAACCATCTGCCTTGGCGGGACCAGTTTCTGGCGCTGAATCCGGGATTTGCCCGCATTGCGCTGGAGAGCGACGCCCACACCGCCTTGCTCGCCGCCCACGGCGGCAAGCCGGGTGCGATGGTGGCCGCCGGCACCGGCAGCATTGGCGAGGCGCTCTATGCCGATGGCACGCGCCGGCAGGTCGGTGGCTGGGGTTTTCCGGTGGGGGACGAGGGCAGCGGTGCCTGGCTGGGCCTGCGCGCCATGGCCCACGCCCAGGCCGCGCTGGATGGGCGCATAGCTCCCGGCGTGCTGGCCCAACGCATTCACCGCCAATGTGGCACCCACCGCGACGACCTGCAGCGCTGGTGCGCCCAGGCGGCGCAGCACGAGTACGCCAGCCTGGCCCGAACGGTATTTGAATGTGCGGACACTGACCCTGTGGCCCTGGCCCTGGTTGAGCGTGCCGCACAGGCCATCGAGCAGATGGCGCAGGCACTGGACCCCTGCGGCAATCTGGCGCTGGCCATTTGCGGCAGCGTGGGGCGCGAACTCCAGCCCCGCCTGAGCGCGACCGTGCGTTCGCGCTGTGTAAGCTCGGACTGCGACGCCGCCCACGGCGCGCTCACCCTGATCCAACGCACCCTGGAAACGACCTCATGACCACAAGCGAAACCCTCCGCTTTGAACCCGACGCGCGCGACAGCTCGCCCATTTACATGCAGCTGGCGCGCAAGCTGGCCGACCTCATCCGGGAAGGCCACTACAAGCCTGACGAGGCCCTGCCCTCCGAGCGCTTGCTGGCCGAAACACTCAACCTCTCGCGCGTGACCGCCCGCTCGGCCATTGACCAACTGGTATCGCAGGGGCTGATCGTGCGCCGCCGTGGCTCGGGCAACTACATTGCGCCCCTGCTGGAGCAGCCACTGTCACAACTCACCAGCTTCTCGGAAGAGTTGCAGCGCCGTGGCTACACGCCCTCGTCGCGCTGGCTGGAACGCAAGGTCGATCTGGCCATGACGGACGAACAGCTGACACTGGGCCTGTCGCCCGGTGCCAAGGTCGTGCGACTGGAGCGCCTGCGCCTGGCCGACAACGTGGTCATGGCTTATGAAGTCAGCGTATTGCCCCAATCCGTTATCACGGACCCCATGGCCGTGGGCAGCTCGCTCTACGAATACCTGCACAGCGTACAGCAGGCACCGGTGCGGGCGCTGCAGCACATCCGCGCCCTCAACGCCCAGCCGCGCCTGGCCGAGCAGCTGGGCATTCCCGATCAGCAGGCCGTGCTGTTCATTACCCGCATTGGCTACCTTGAATCGGGCCAGGCCGTGGAACTGACCCACTCCTACTGCCGCAGCGACTACTACGACTTCGTGGCCGAAATGAGGCGCGAACGATGAACACTTTGGTCGGCAACATCCTGACGCCGTCGGGATTCGTCAGCGGCAGCGTGACGTTCGGCTCCAATGGGCGCATCGCGGGTATTCAGGGCGAGGCCATTTCGGAGGCCGCCGCGCGCGACTCCGGTGCGCCCCTGGTGTTGCCCGGCTTCATCGACCTGCACGTACATGGCGCGGGCGGGCGCGACATCATGGAAGGTGGCACCGCCGCCCAGCGCGTGAGCGAAGTGCATGCCCAGCATGGCACGACTTCGCTGCTGGCAACCACCATGACCGCTCCCCTGGACGATCTGGTCACGGCCATGCGGGGTTTGACGGATATTTGCCAAGAGCGCCACCCCGGCGGTGCGCGCGTGCTGGGCGTGCACCTGGAGGGGCCCTACATCAACGACGGCAAACTCGGGGCCCAGCCGGCCTTTGCCCGACCCGTGCAGGTGGACGAACTGCGCCAACTCCACCAGCTGGCCCCCATTCGCCTCATCACCATGGCCCCGGAAGTGCCGGGCAATATGGATCTGATTGAGTCCCTGTGTGAGGCCGGTTACCGGGTGCAGATTGGCCACACCCTGGGCACCTATGACGACGGCGTGCAGGCCCTGGCCAGGGGCGCGCGCGGCTTCACCCACCTGTTTAACGCCATGACCGCCCTGCACCACCGCGAACCGGGCATGGTGGGTGCGGCCCTGGCCCATGCCCAATACGCCGAGATCATTCCCGACCTGATCCATGTGCACCCCGGTGCGATCCGGGTGGCGCTGCGCGCCATTCCCTGCCTGTACTGCGTGAGCGACTCCACCGCCGCCACCGGCATGCCCGATGGGGAATACCGGCTGGGCAGCCACCAGGTCTACAAGTGCCTGGGCGGCGTGCGCCTGGCCGACGGCACGCTGGCCGGCTCCACCCTGACGCTCAACCAGGCCCTGCGCAACCTGGTGGACACGCTGGGGCTGTCGGTGCTGGAAGCCTCACGGCGCGTCTCCACCCACGCCGCCGACTACCTGGGCGTGGTGGACCGCGGCCGCCTGGCCCCGGGGGCCTGGGCCGATGTGGTCGTGCTGGACCGGGATCTGAATTTGCAATCCGTTTTTGTAGAAGGACATTCCATTGAACACCCGCATGCTGACTGAAGCGCAGGAAGCGCCCCAGGCCGTGGCGCTGCAACTGGCGCACAACGCTGACAAATATGCCGACTTTGGCACCCTGCTGCGCCTGCACAACCCCAGCGCCGTGCTCACCGTGGCCCGTGGCAGCTCGGACCACGCCGCCCATTTTTTGGCCTACCTGGTCATGGCCCGCATGGGGCGCCTGGTCACGTCGCTGCCCATGTCGCTGATCACGCTGTACCAGTCACAAATCGCCTGCAAGGGCCTGGTGTCGCTGGCGTTTTCGCAGTCGGGCCAAAGCCCCGATCTGGTCGCCCCCACGCGCTTCTTCTCCGATGGCGGTGCCATCACGGCGGCGTTTGTCAACCAGCCGGACTCCCCGCTGGCCCACGCCGCACAGTGGGTTTTTCCGCTGCACGCGGGCGTAGAGGCCAGTGTGGCGGCCACCAAGAGCTACATCGCCCAGCTGGTGGCCGGTGCCCGCGTGGCAGCGGCCTGGCAGCATGACCTGGCCCTGCAGGCTGCTCTGGCGGCCCTGCCGGACGCCCTGACCCGCGCGGTGCAAATGGACTGGTCGGTGGCGGTGGAGGTATTGCAAGGCGTGGACCGCCTGTTCGTCATTGGCCGTGGTACCGGCATGCCGGTGGCGCTGGAGGCGGCGCTCAAGTTCAAGGAAACCTGCGGCATCCAGGCCGAGGCATTTTCCAGTGCGGAGGTCAAGCACGGTCCCATGGCCCTGATCGAGGAAGGCTACCCGCTGCTGGTTTTTGCCCCGCGCGGACCGGCCCAGGCGGGACTGCTGGTGCTGGCCAGTGAGATGCGCCAGCGCGGTGCCAAGGTGCTGCTGGCCGCCCCGCTGGGTACACCCGGTGCCAACCTGCCGATTGTGGAAACCGCTGCCATTGACCTGGACCCCATTGCCCTGATCCAGAGTTTTTACCCCATGGTGGAGCAGCTGGCACGCGCACGCGGGCGCAACCCCGACGAGCCCCGCTTCCTGGCCAAGGTCACCAAGACCCATTAAAAACCCACCATACCCGTCCCATGAGCTCCCACACCCCCCACCCTGGCCAGCTGGTCATGGTTGATATTGAAGGCACATCGCTGGACGCCGAGACGGCCACCTTCCTGCGCACCCACCACATCCGCGCGGTGTGCCTGTTCCGCAAAAACCTGGGCAGCGAGGCCCAGATCCGCCAGCTCACCACCGACCTGCACGCCGCCATGGGACCACTGGCCCTGATTGGCATCGACCAGGAAGGCGGCTCGGTGATTCGCGCCACCTCCCTGCCGCAGGCCCCGGCCGCCATGGCGCTGGGCGCTGGCGGCGACGCCGAGATGGCCACCCGCGTGGGCGCTGCGGTGTCGCGCGGGCTGCGCAGCCTGGGCATCAACTGGAACTTCGCGCCGGTACTGGACGTGAACAACAACCCCGCCAATCCGGTGATTGCCGAGCGCAGCTTCTCCGCCGACCCGCTGGAAGTGGCCCGCCTGGCGCAAGCCTGGATGGAAGGTGCCATGGCCGAAGGCGTGGCCTGCTGCGTCAAACACTTTCCCGGCCATGGCGACACCCACATGGACTCGCACCACGCGCTGCCCACCGTGGACAAATCCCTGGCCGAACTGGAGCAGTTGGAGCTGGTGCCGTTTCGCGCACTGGCACCCCATGCGCCGGCGGTCATGACCGCCCACATCGTCTACCCCCAGATTGACCCCGAACACCCCGCAACCCTGTCGCGCACGGTGCTCACCGGCATCTTGCGCGAGGGCATGGCGTTTGACGGCGTGGTCATCACCGACGCCTTGATGATGAAGGCCGTGCATGCCCGCTACGGCCACGCCCGCGCAGCCGTCCTGGCCCTGCAGGCCGGAGCCGATCTGGTGCTGGCCCAGGGCGCACGCCACGAGCAGCTGGCTGCCCTAGAGGCCATTGCGGCGGCGCAAGCCAACGGCGTGCTCGCGCCTGCAGACATGGCCAAGGCCTGTGCGCGAGTGGACCGCCTGGCGCAACGCTTCCCCCTGCAAACCGGCGCGTATAGCGACGCCCAGCGCACCGGCGACCAGGCACTCATGGTGCGCGCCTGGGCACGCGGCCTGACTGCGGTAGGCCCTGCAGTCCCCCCCGCACGCCACCAGAGCCTGCGCGTGATCGGGCAGGCCAGCGTGCTCAGCGATGGAGTGAGCGAGGCTGGCCTGCCGTTCGCGCAGGTGCAAGACCTGTTCCGCCACTTTGACGACGTGGAGTTTGTCCCCGTGGCCGACCTGCGCCATGTGGAGTGGGACCGCCTGCCCCGCGACGGGCGCTGCAACCTGCTGGTCTCCAACCACCATGCGCGCTACGCCCTGCGTGCACCCGAAGGGCGCATTGACCTGCACCTGGCCATCTGGAACCCGTTTCACGCCCTGGACATTGGCGCGCCCGCCTTGGTGACCTGGGGCTACGCCGACGGTGCCATGGCCGCACTGCGTGCCTGGCTGGAAGACGCGGCACCCGCACCCGGCCACGCCCCTGTGGCGCTGACCCACCCCTGACACCACCTGACCCCACCACCCGCCATGCCCCAACACCCCGAACACCCACGCTCCCCCATCACCTGGGTCCCCAGCCTGTATTTCGTGCAGGGCATGCAATTCTTTGTGGTCATGCTGATCGCGGGACTGATGTTCAAGAACATGGGAGTGGCCAACGACCAAATCGCCCGCTGGACCGGTCTGCTGGGGCTGGCCTGGGCCTTCAAACCGGTGTGGAGCCCCTTTCTTGAGATGGCGCGCAGCAAGAAGCTGATCGTGGTGGCCATGCAGTTCACCAGCGCGGCCGGTCTGGCCGCCATGGCGTTTGCCCTGCAACTGCCGGCCTTCTTTGCCGCAGCCATTGCGGTGTTGTTCCTGCTGGCGTACGCGTCCGCCACCCACGACATTGCCTGCGACGGCCTGTACATGGCCAGCCTGTCCGACAAGCAACAGGCCGCCTACGCAGGCTGGCAGGGTGCGTTTTTCAATGCCTCCAAGTTTTTGACGCTGGGCGGCCTGCTGGTGCTGGCCGGTCAGCTCGAAACCCGCTTTGGTGTATTCAACGCCTGGTCCGCCATCTTCGTGCTACTGGCCGTGGTGCTGGCCGCCCTGGCCAGCTACAACGCCTGGGCACTGCCCGGCACCTTGAACACCGAGCACGCCGCACTGACTGTGGCGGGCGTCTGGCAAACCCTGGCCGAGGTCGTGCGGGATTTTTTGCAAAAACCGGGGATCTGGTTGTCCATCCTGTTCATCGTGCTGTTTCGTTTTGCCGAAGGCCAGGTGCAGACGATTGGACCGCTGTTCCTGATCGAATCGCGCGCCAACGGGGGCCTGGGCCTGACCACCGAGCAGGTGGGGGGTATCTATGGCACGGTAGGCACGGGTGCCTTTCTGGTGGGCAGCATTTTGGGGGGGTACTTCACCTCGTGGCTGAGCCTGCGCCGCGCCATGCCCGTGCTGATCGTGGCCATGGCTGTCCCCAATGCGGTGTTCTATTACCTGGCCAGTGCCCTGCCCACCGGCATGGTGCACATCGGCGCTGCGATCGCGCTCGAAATGGTGGGCTACGGATTTGGTTTTGTGGGCATGATTCTGTTCATCATGCAGGCAGTGGCACCGGGGCGCTATCAGACCGCCCACTACGCGCTGGGCTCAGGGGTGATGCAGTTGGGATTCATCATCTCCAAAACCATCAGCGGTGACATCCAGCTTTTCCTTGGCTACGAGGCTTTTTTCCTCTGGACCATTGCCTGCGGTGTCCCCGCCCTGGTGCTGATGGCCTTTGTGCGTTTTCCCGCCCCCTCCACCCCACCCCACTGACACGGATATCCCTGCTATGTCCCCCCTGCGCACCCTCTTCCTGGCCGCGCTGTGCGCCGGGACCGCATTGACCACCCAGGCAAGTCCCTCTGAGACGGGCCTGTTTTTCGACGACTTCCAGCACCCCAGCCTGGACGGCCTGGCCGCCCACGGCTGGACGGTTCGCAGCGCCGTCGGTCACCCCGGCATTGAACACGCGCGGTGGGGCCCGGGCACCGTGGAATTGGTCCCCGACCCCGACCAACCCGGCAACCGCCTGCTGCGCCTGCGTGCCCGCACGGACGGCACCCCCGAGGGCACCTTCCAGGCCCAGGTTTGCCACGCCCGCAAGTACCTGGAAGGCACCTATGCGGCCCGCATCCGCTTCTCCGATGTGCCGGTCCAGGGTGCGGATGGCGACATCGTCATCCAGTCTTTCTACGCGGTCAGTCCCCTGCGGTTTGACTTTGACCCCGAATTCAGCGAAGTGGACTGGGAGTACCTGCCCAACGGCGGCTGGGGCGACGCCCGCACCCGGCTCTATACCATCACCTGGCAAACCGTGCGCCTGGCACCGTGGCAGGCGCACAACCAGTCCCACCAGGAGATGCGTTCCCTGGCCGGTTGGCACACATTGGTCGTGCAGGTCATGAACGGACGGACCCGGCATTGGATCGATGGTGTGCAGGTAGCCGAACACGGCGGGCGCAACTACCCGGTGGTTCGCATGTCACTGAACTTCAACCTGTGGTTTTCACCTGGTGGTCTGCAACCGGTATCTTACTCACCCCGCATCTACGAACAAGACGTGGACTGGGTGTTGCACGCCCAGGGCCAGGCACTGAATCCCACCCAGATAGAAGCCCAGGTCAACCACATGCGTACCAATGGCACGCATGCCCTCGACAGCGTGACTAACAGTGGCCCAGTGTTGACCAGTTCTTGTGACTTTTAAGCCCCGTAAACGCCCGTAAACCATCAGCATCGGTTGGGAAAAGACTACAACCAAGGGTTTCTACCTAAGCCGATGGGCTGTATTCTTCTTGCAATATTTGCAAATTGGTAACATAGTGGCATCTGTGAATTTTGATGTGGTATTAAATTAATCTGACCCATTTCGGATTCCACGCCGTCCCGCACCCGTGTGGCCAACCCCCACCGGGGACGGCACTTGCAAGCATTAACCCTCTGGCCCACCCTGACCAACTGAAGAAAAGGACGACATGAAACTCAACCGCACCCCGATCGCCGCCGCCGTGGCGATGACTTTGCTGGGCATGGCTGCCGCAGCCCATGCGCAGACCGCGGACAAACCCTCCGACGCCTCCCTGGGCACCGTCAAGGTGACCGGTATCCGCGCCTCGCTGGAACAGTCCCTGACCAAGAAGCGCAACGCAGAATCGCTGGTGGAAGTCATCACCGCCGAAGACATTGGCAAGATGCCCGACAAAAACGTGGCCGACTCGCTGGCCCACGTGCCCGGTGTCACCACCACCAGCGCCGGATCGGCTGAAGGGTCCTTTGGCGAGAACGAGCACGTGCAACTGCGCGGCATGTCGTCCCAAATGACGCTGACCACCCTGAACGGCCACACCGTCTCCAGCGGCGACTGGTATGGCCCCAACATCGCCAACGGGGGCCGTAGCGTGTCCTACACCCTGCTGCCTTCTGACCTGGTGGGCACCATCGTGGTCAACCGCTCCGCCCAGGCCAATTTGATTGAAGGCGGTGCCGCCGGTACCGTGGACATCCAGACCCGCACGCCCCTGTCCTTCAAGGAGCGCCTCACCGGGGCCGCTACGCTGGAAGCCGCCTATTCCACCAACGCCCAGTCCACCGACCCGGCCGTGACGGCCATGCTCAACTGGAAAAACGACGACAACACATTCGGCCTGTTGGGCCAGGTGTTCTCGCAGACCCGCAAACTGCTGCGCTCCGGCTCCGAGGGCGTGTGGTGGGACAAGGCCGGTGCGACCTACCCGGATGCCTCCATCGCAGGCAAAAACATCAGCCTGCTGAGTGGCGCGGTCATGTTCGAGCAGACCCGCAAGCGCAGCGGCTCCTACATCGAAGCCGAGTGGAAGCCCAGCAAGAACCTCACCCTGAACCTGTCGAACTTCGACTCCACGGTGGACGCCAAGAACTTCAACACCAACTACATGGCCGACACCATCAACGCGGTGAACGGCCCGGGCTGGAACGGCGTCGCCGTCAAACCCACCACCCCTGCGGTGGTCAATGGCAACACTGTCAGCTCCGTGTTCTACGGCAAGGACGCGTTTGCGCCCAACAGCTCGGCCGGTGCCTGGTCGGTGGTGGAAGACGTGGCCGCACGCCCCGATGCCCAAATGACCTCCAAGTTCACCAACCTGGATGCCAAGTGGATCGTCAACGACGCCCTGACCCTCAAGGGCAAGTTGGGCTCCACCAAGGGCACGGGTGCCACGACCGACGTCGGTTTTGAAGTGCTGAGCGGCTGGAACCAGGGTGCTGGCTACTCGCTTACCTCCGACGGCATCTTCGTGCTCAACGTGCCCGGCGGCGACAAGTTCGTGCGCGCCGGTGGCGGCATCGGCGGCTGGGGCGGTCGCACCAGTTCCACCGACAAGGAGTCCTACGGCCAGATCGACGGCGAGTACAAGCTCGACTCCGACAAGGTGCCCTCCATCCAGTTCGGTGCGCGCACCGCCAGCCACCAGCGCAGCCTGGACCGCCTGGGCATGACCTTGGCCAAGGGAGCCGACAACGAGGCCCAGATCCCCGAGAGCGCCATCGGCAACTACCCCGCCAACTGGTATGGCAACCTGCCGGTCAACCCCACACCCGGCTTCTCGCCGTTCAAGATCAGCAACGAGTACGTCGCCTCGTGGGTTGCGCAATACGCCACCTTCACCACACCGGCCGTGCAGCAGAACTTTGACATCAAGGAAGACACCGCTGCTGCCTACGCAATGGCCAACCTGCAGCTGTCGGACAAGATCAGCGGAAACGTGGGTGTACGCCTGGTTAACACCAAGATGAACATTACCGCGTTCCTGCCCGGCGGCAAGCCCAACTACGAGTCCAGCTACGACGACGTGCTGCCCAGCCTGAACCTGCGCGCGGACCTGTCCAAGAACGTGGTCGGCCGCTTTGCCCTGAACCGTGGCATGTCGCGCCCCGACTTCGGCATGCTGGCCGGCAACGACCTGCGTGACACCCAGCACAACGGCGTGGGCAGCAACCCCTACCTGAAGCCCACCCGCAGCGACAACGTGGATGCCAGCTTTGAGTGGTACTTTGCACCCAAGTCCGCCCTGACCCTGGGCCTGTTCCACAGCAACCTCGATGGCGCGGTCGCCTACGGCCACCAGATCCTGCCGTATGCCGACAACTCCAAGGGCGGCGTGGTCGCCAACTACGATGTGTCCTCCCCCGTCAACACCGGCGGCAGCCTCTCCGGAATGGACCTGTCGGTGCAGTCGGCCCTGGGCGGCGGCTTTGGCGTGATGGCCAACTACACCGTGGTCAACGGCAAGCTCAACACCACAGTCGGCACCACCTGCAACGGCAGCGCCACCGAGGAATGCACGCTGTACGGTACCTCCAAGAACGTCTACAACGTGGGCGTCTATTACGAGAACGACACCGTCAGCGCACGCCTGGCCTACGGCTACCGCACCAAGTACAAGCTGGGCAACCGCGGCGGTGCCGACTACTTCCAAAGCGGCAACGGCACACTGAATGCCTCGTTCAACTACACCTTGAACAAGTACGTGCAGTTCACCCTGGAAGCCCAGAACCTGCTCGACCCGCTGCTGACCGTCTACAAGGACGACGAGACCCAGATCGCCGGTGTGTACAAGAACGGCAAGACCGTGTACGCCGGTGTCAAGCTGAAGTTCTAGTCACTACCACTCGCCTCGGTGCCCTGCGCCCTGGCCACTCCAGAAACGATGGGGGCTGCCTGAATCGGGGGCGAACGCAGTCTGTTTTGATGGGCAGGAAAAGTCATTTTTCCTGCCCATTTTTTTTGTGATTGAATCCACCCACACCCGTACACCACGCCATGCATCACTCCGTCTTTTTCCAACGGCCCGCCAGGGCACTGTGGCACACCTGCCTGCTGGCGAGTGCCTTGGCCAGCACCGGCGGCCACGCCACCGAGGTGCCACCCACTGGCCTGGTATTTGGCCCCTACAAGCACCTGCTGACCCATGTGGACCCACGCGACCCGCAGGCCCGCATTCGCACCACCGGCACCCCGCAGCGCCTGGCCGACGCCACCCCGGCGGCGCTGCTGCCCGGCAGCAACAACGTGACGCTGGCCTTTGCCTCGGGCGAGTGCGGGCAGGAGCGCTGGACCGCACGCGACGCCACCGTGCTGCACTCCGACGGCTCCAGTACCGTCGAGCCCCTGGCGCTGGACGCCGCGTCCGTCGTGCGGGCCAACCTTGCCAACCTGCACGCAGCGGGCTACCGCTACACCATCTCCACGGGCGGCGAAGGCAACCTCTTCACCTGCGCCAGCGACGCGGGCATGGACGCCTTCATCGCCCGCTACGACGGCCCCGGCCTCTTGGGTTTTGACTTTGACATTGAACACACCCAGACCCCGGAAAACATCCAGAGCCTGGTGGCACGCATCAAGGTCGCCCAGGCCAAGCGGCCCACGCTGCGCTGGAGCTTCACCCTGCCCACCTTCGCCGCCAGCGATGCCAGCCGCGCCAGCCTGAACCCCCTGGGCCTGCAAACGCTGGCCGCCATTCGCGCCGCCGGGCTGGACACCTTCATCATCAACCTGATGGTGATGGACTACGGCAAAGCCAGCCCCGCCGCCTGCGTGGTCCGCGACGGGCGCTGCGACATGGCGGCCTCGGCCATCCAGGCGGCACGCAACCTGCACACCGTGCACGGCGTGCCCATGCACCACATTGCGCTCACGCCCATGATCGGCGTCAACGATGTGGTGGAAAACGTCTTCACCCCGGAAGACGCCGTCGCCCTGGCCCGCTTCGCCCGCGTGGAGCAACTGGCCGGGCTGCACTTCTGGTCCTTGGACCGCGACACGCCCTGCCCCGGCGGCGCCACCGCCGTTTCGCCCACCTGCAGCAGCCTCAACGCCCACCCGGCCTTGGCCTTCTCCCGCGCATTCGCCCAGGGCCTGCGCCCATGACGACCCCGCCCCGTCCCCGCCCATTCGGGCTGTCCCCCGTCATCCATGCCGGACGGGCATGCTGGCTGCTCGCGGTGCAGCAGGGAACGGCGCTGGTGGCCCAGCACGGGGGTCAGGTGCTATCGTGGCTGCCAACGGGGGGCAAGGAGGTGCTGTGGCTCTCCCCAAAGGCCCTGCCACCGCCCGCCGCCACACGCGGCGGCGTGCCCATCTGCTGGCCCTGGTTTGGTCGGCAGGGCATGCCCGAGGGGGCCATGCAGCACGGCCCGGTGCGCAATCGACCCTGGCAACCGGTGGGCGCACCGGCCGTCACCGACACCCGCATTGCACTGGAACTGGAGCCCCAGGCCGCCGGCGGCACCGACGACCCACTGCACCGCTTTGCCCCTGGGCTGGCGCTGCGCCTGCGCATCACGCTGGACGATGCGCTGACCCTGGAACTGCACACGCACAACCAGGGGTCGGCCCCTTTTGTCCTGACCCAGGCCCTGCACACTTATTTGGCGGTGGAGGACGTGCGCGCCATCGCCATCCCGGAACTGGCACACCGGCCCTTCCTCGACAAACTGCGCGATCACGCCGACCCCTACCCCCCTGCGGCATGGCGCTACGACGGTCCGTGCGACCGCATCTATCTGCAGGGCGTGGGCCGGGACACGCACCACCGCTACACCCTCCAAGACCCGCTCACCCCACGGCAGACTGTGCTGCAGACCATCGGCAGCGCCTCCGTAGTACTGTGGAACCCCGGCCCCGCAGGGGCCCAGGCCCTGGCTGACGTGCCCGATGGAGCCTGGCAGCAGTTCGTCTGCCTGGAAACCAGCAACGCCGCCAGCGACACGGTCGA
>CAZDDK010000040.1:0-18739 GCA_964504185.1 uncultured Rhodoferax sp.
CGAAGTCGAGATGAAGGAAAAGAAGGCCCGCGTGGAAGACGCCCTGCACGCCACCCGCGCTGCGGTGGAAGAAGGCATTGTGGCCGGTGGTGGCGTGGCCCTGCTGCGCGCCAAGCAAGCCGCTGGCACCATCAAGGGTGCCAACTCGGACCAGGACCACGGTATCGCTTTGGTGCTCAAAGCCATCGAAGCGCCCCTGCGCGAGATCGTGTACAACGCCGGTGGCGAAGCCTCGGTGGTGGTGAACGCAGTGTTGGCCGGCACCGGCAACTACGGCTTCAACGCTGCCAACGACACCTATGGCGACATGATCGAAATGGGTATTCTGGACCCCACCAAGGTGACCCGCACCGCGCTGCAAAACGCAGCGTCTGTGGCATCCCTGATGCTCACCACCGAGTGCATGGTGGCCGAGTCCCCCAAGGCTGACGCTCCCGCCATGGGCGGTGGCGACATGGGTGGCATGGGCGGTATGGGTGGCATGGGCGGCATGGGCATGTAATAGGCCCGCTGCTGCCGGGGGCCGCATGGCTCTCGCCGCAAATACAAAAAGCCTGCAAGGTTTGCGCATTGCAGGCTTTTTTCATGGCCTGCTGCCAGACGCCTGCGGCAAGCGCAGGGTGAAGCAGGTATGACCGTCCTGCGACGTTACCGCAATCTGCCCCTGGTGGGCACGCACGATGGCCTGGGTAATTGCCAGGCCCAGCCCGGTGCCTTCCCCGGTCGATTGCTGGCGCGAGGGGTCGGCGCGGTAAAAGCGCTCGAACAAGCGCTCCAGATGCTGGGGGGCGATGTCTGGCCCCGGGTTTTCCACCGTAAGTTGGCAGAGCCAGTCCACGACCGACAAGCACACCATCACCGTACCGCCCTGCGGTGTGTAGCGCAGCGCGTTCGACAGCAGGTTGCTGATGGCACGGCGCAGCATCAAGCGGTCGCCCCAAACCCCACCATCTCCATCCAGCGCAAGGCGCACCCCTTTTTCATCGGCATAGGCTTCGTAAAACTCAAACAGGTCGCGTACCTCCTGCGCCAAACGAACCGTTTCACCGTGCTGGGCAATCCAGTCCGCCATCTGGCCGTATTCGGTCTTGGCCAGGAACAGCATTTCGGAAATCATGCGCGCCAGCCGTTCGTACTCTTCCGCATTGGATTCCAGCGTACTGCGGTAGCTGGCGGCATCGCGTTCGCGCGACAAAGCCACCTGGGTTTCGGTCATCAGGTTGCTCACGGGTGTGCGCAGTTCGTGGGCGATGTCGGAAGAGAAGTCGGACAGACGGCGAAAGGAATCTTCCAGGCGCGAGAGCATCTCATTCAACGATTTGGCCAAGTCTGCCAGCTCTGGCGGCACCGCATTCACCGGGAGCCGTTGGTCCAGTTTGTGTGCGGTCACTGCGCTAGCCCGTTCGCGCATGGCCCGCAGGGGCGCCAAACTGCGGCTGGCCACCACCCAACCCAGAAAGCCCGTCACCAGAGCGGCCAACGCCACGAACACCCACAAAGCGCGCATCAAGCTGCGCATGAAAACGTTGTGGTGCTCCATGTCCACCGCCACCGCCACAACCAGGGGCCGACCATCGGCCATGCGCGAGGGGATTGCCCGGACCAGGCCACGGTAACTGCGCGCCCCTTGCGCCCACTGAAACAGCTTGCCCACGCGCGTCGAGGGTGCATCGGCCAACCATTCTTCGGGAAACTCCGTGCCTTGCGTTGCCACCAAGACGCCACCGTCCGGGCCGCGCACCTGCACCACCATATCGTGGTGGCCCACCAGCGCATCGTTGAGTTGAATGCGCAGGGCGTCCAAGTCCGCCGCTGAAGTCACCCGCTCAATGGCGTGCTGGGCCAATTGCATCTTGCCGCGCAGCGCATCAAGGTCTTGCTGCTCAAAATGGCGGCCAACGGCAAGCCCGGTCAGCCAGCCCAGCACCAGCAGCACCGCACTGGCGCTGAGGGCGAACAACAGCGTCAGCCTGGCCGTCAGGGAAAGGCGCTGGATCATCAGCTTTGCGGCCCTTCCAGCACGTAGCCCATGCCGCGCGCCGTGCGGATCAACTTCGGTTCGTAGGGGTCGTCCACCTTGGCGCGCAGCCGCCGGATGGCGACCTCGATCACATTGGTATCGCTGTCGAAATTCATGTCCCAGACCTGGGACGCAATCATCGAGCGCGGCAAGACTTCGCCCTGGCGACGCATCAGCAGTTCCAGCAAGGCGAACTCCTTGGCCGTGAGTTCAATGCGATCGCCCGCCCGCACCACACGCCGACGCAGCAAGTCCAGCTCCAGGTTGGCAACCTGCAAAGTGCTGGGCTCAAGACTGCTTTTTCCCCGGCGCAACACCGTGCGCACGCGCGCCAGCAATTCAGAAAATGCAAAGGGCTTGACCAGATAGTCGTCCGCGCCCAATTCCAACCCTTTGACCCGGTCCTCCACCTGGTCCCGGGCGGTCAGGAACAACACCGGCAGGCTCTTGCCGCTTTGGCGCAGCCGCTCCATCACTTGCCAGCCGTTGAGCCCCGGCAGCATCACGTCCAGCACCAACAGATCGAAGTCCCCCGTCAAGGCCAGGTGCAGACCGTCCACGCCATTGGAAGCCAGCTCCGTCACAAAGCCCGCCTCGGACAGGCCTTGCTTGAGGTAGTCGCCCGTCTTTTGCTCGTCTTCGACGATCAGGATCTTCATCAATGGCCTCCGGTTCAACACGTCGTCAACGCCCGATTGTGCCGACGCGCGGCGCCACCCGGGCAAGATGACAAAACTGTAATGTCACCGTCAGTCAAATGACGGACGCGCCCTTGCATCATGCCCGCCATTCACCAAGAACGATGAAGGCATTGATGTTCGCAAAACTTGTCGCGCCCTGGGCTGGAGCCTTGCTGCTCATTGCCTGGCCTGTGCAGGCGCAAACCCTGAACCAGGCGCTGGAGCAAGCCTGGTCGCGCCACCCGGGGGCCGCTTCTGCGGTACATGCCCGCACAGCCGCCCAGAGCCAGGCGGAAATGGCCAACGGCCTCACCCCCGGACCCGCATCGCTGTCCCTGTCCACCGTGGACGACCAGCTCGGTGCCAACCGCGGCAAGCGGGAATGGGAGCTGGAAGTCGAAACCCCTCTGTGGCTACCCGGCCAGCGCAGCGCCGCCCAGGCACAGGCCCAAGCCGCACAAACCGAGTTCGAGGCCCAGCAACTGGCCTTGCGACTGCAACTGGCCGGTGACGTGCGCGATGCCTGGTGGGCAGTGGCCGAAGCCCGCAGCAATCTTGCCCTGCTATCGGGCCGCATCCAGGCCTCCTTGGCCCTGGTGCAGGACGTGGAACGCCGCGTGCGCGCGGGGGATCTGGCCCGGTTGGATTTGAATTTGGCCCGGATCGAGCAGCTTTCCATCCAATCCGAACTGGACGGTGCGCAGGCCACCCTGCAGCAGGCCGAGCAAAGCTATCTTGTGCTCACCGGCGAAACCCCGCCGGCGCAACTGCCGCCCGAGCCCGTGGCCTCCACCGAGTCTGCCGCCCAGGCCCACCCCGAAGTCAAAGCCGCTGCGGCGGGTGCGCTCACGGCCCAGACCAAGCTGGCCCTGGCAGAAAAAAGCCCGCGCGAGGCCCCCACCCTGGCGCTGCGTGTGGTGCGAGACCGTGCCGACTTTGCCGACTCCTACGCGGACGCCATCGGCGTGAAGCTCACCATTCCGCTGTCGTGGGGTGCCCGCGTGCGCCAGGATATCGACAGCAACCGCGCACTGCTCGCCCAAGCCGAGGCCGACTACCAGCAGACGCTGCGCCGCACCCACACCGCCGGGGAAACGGGGCGGCGCGCGCTGGCATCCAGCCAACGGCAACTGGAGCTGGCCCAACGCCGCGCAGCCCTGGCACAGGACAACCTCACCCTGGTGGAGAAGTCTTTTGCGCTGGGCGAGTCCGACCTTCCAAGCTTGCTCAAGGCGCGCACCGCCCATTTCGACGCCCAGGCCCAGGCGCAGCACCAGCAGATCAAGGTGCACGCCGCCGTGTCCCGCTTCAACCAATCCCTCGGAGTCCTGCCTTGACTTTGCCCCACTTCCTGACCAGCGCGCCGCCGCGCGGCGTATGCCGCTCCATCCTGGTGCTCGCGGCGCTCGCCAGTGCCCCCTGGTACGCGACAGCCCACGAAGGCGAAGACCACGCCAGCGAAACGCCCGCCGCCATCAGCACTGCCGTGGCACCACGGGCCTACGCGCAAACCGAAGACTTTGAACTGGTGGCGCAGCTTTCGGGCACCGAGCTGCGCATCCACCTGGACCGTTTTGCCACCAACGAGCCCGTGGCCAACGCCCAGATCGAAGTGGAAAGCGGCACGGCATTCAAGGCCCCCGCGCAGCAGACCGCACCCGGCGTGTACACGGTCCATGCCCAGGCGCTGGCCACCCCTGGCCAGCACGCCCTGAGCTTTTCCATCCAGACCGATGACACCGCCGACCTGCTCGCCGCCACGCTGGACACTGCCGCCGCCACGCCCGGCGTGGCCCACACGCACGGCCGCAGCGAATGGGCAAGCTGGGGACTATCGGGGGCATTCCTCGCCACGGGCCTGGCGTTGGTGCTGATGCGTCGGCGCCGCAGGGCGCGCCAACAACCCCGATGAAACCACCTCCCACCTCCCCAATTGCAAACACCATGAAGAAAACCACACGATGGAGCGTCGTGGCGCTCGCCACGGCGGCGCTTTCGGCACCCGCCTTCGCCCATGGCGACGAAGACCACAGCCACGACAGCAAGCCCCCGACCACTGCGGCAACCCCAGCCGCCGCCAAAGGCCTGGAGGTGGCGGCGACGCAACGCCTGGCCGACGGCAGCTTGTTTGTTCCCAAGAGCGTGCAGCACCAGTGGGGACTGCGCACGGCCCAGGTCGCCTTGCAGGAGGCTTCCGCCACCGTCGAGTTCAGCGGCAAAGTCGTGGCCGACGCCAATGCGGGAGGAATCGTGCAGGCCAGCCAGGCCGGACGCATCGAGGCCGGCCCCAAAGGCCTGCCCACCCTGGGCCAGAAAGTGGTCAAGGGCCAGCCGCTTGCGTATCTGCGCCCCCAGCTCAGCAGCCTGGAGCGCAGTGCCAATCTGGCGCAGTTGGCCGAACTGGAGGCCCAGCTGCACATTGCCGAACGCAAGGTACAGCGCTACGCGCAGCTGGAAGGCTCGGTGCCGCAGGCCAGCATCGACGCGGCGCGCATCGAATGGGAGGCCCTGAAGCAACGCCGCCAGGCCTTGGCCGCAGGGCTGCAGGCGTCTGAGGTGCTGGTGGCCCCGGTCACCGGCACAGTCAGTGCCGTGCGTGCCGTCATCGGCCAGGTGGTGGATGCCAAGGACGTGTTGTTTGAAATCGTGGACAGCGGGCGGCTGGGGGTGGAGGCCTTGGCCTACGACGCCCAGGTCTTGAAGGGCCTGGCGTCGGCCAGCGCCGTCATTCCGGGCGGTTCCCTGGACTTGCAGTATGTCGGTGGTGGCCAGCAGTTGCGTGAACAGGCCCTGCCGCTGCTGTTCAGGGTCAAGGATGCCAAAGCGCCGGTCGCCATTGGGCAGCCCGTCAAGGTCATTGCGCAGACGACCGAGAAGGTGAAGGGGGCGCCGGTCGCGGTGGCCGCACTGGTCAAAGGCAGCGCGAGCCAGGCCTCGGTGTGGGTGCATACCGCCCCCGAGCGCTTTGTGCTGCGCCCGGTCAAGTCCCAGGCCCTGGACGCGGGCCGGGTGGTGGTGACCTCGGGCCTGGCCGCGGGCGAACGGGTGGTGGTCGAAGGTGCGGGCCTGCTGGCCCAGGTGAAATGACAAGGGTGATGCCGCATGTTTGACTTCATCATCCACACCAGCCTGCGCCAGCGCCTGATCGTGCTGGGCATCTCCCTGCTGCTGGTGATCTACGGGGCCATGACGGTGCGCAAGATGCCCGTCGATGTGTTCCCCGACCTGAACAAGCCCACCGTCACCCTGATGACCGAAGCCGGGGGCATGGCCCCGGAAGAGGTGGAGCAGTTGGTGACCTTCCCGGTCGAGTCCAGCATGAACGGCATGCCGGGCGTGACCCGGGTGCGCTCGGTTTCCGGCATTGGCCTGTCCATCATCTACGTGGAGTTCGAGTGGGGTTCGGACATCTACCGCAACCGCCAGCAGATCAGCGAGCGGCTGAACCTGGTGCGCGAGCAGTTGCCCCCGGGGGTCGTCCCCCAGCTGGGGCCCATTTCTTCCATCATGGGGGAAATCCTGTTGCTGGCACTGCCGGCCGACCCGGCCCAGGTCAGCCCCATGCAGGTGCGCGAGTACGCCGACTGGGTCATGCGCCCGCGCCTGCTGACCATCCCCGGCGTGGCGCAGGTCACCCCCATTGGCGGCGAGGTGCGGCAGTACCGCGTGGAGATCAAGCCCGCCCAGTTGCAAGCGCTGGGCATCGAGCGTGAAAAGGTGGAAGCGGCCTTGCGCGACTTTGGTGCCAACACCAGCGGGGGCTTTCTGGAATCCCAGGGGCGCGAGTACCTGATTCGCCAGATCGGGCGCACCAGCCGCCTGGAAGACCTGCAAAACGTGGTCGTGGCGGTCCAGAACGGGCAGGCCATTTTGTTGAAACAAGTGGCCCACGTGCAGTTGGCCGCCGCCCTCAAACGCGGCGACGCGGGCTACAACGGCAAACCTGCGGTGATTTTGTCGGTGCAGAAGCAACCCAGCGCCGACAGCGTGGTGGTGACACGCGAAGTGGAAAAGGCCATCACCGAACTGGGCAAGAGCCTGCCGTCCGGGGTCCAGGCCCCCCAATTTCTGTTCAAACAGGCCGACTTCATCGAGCACTCCGTCACCAATGTGCAGGAGGCGCTGCGCGACGGCGCGGTCATGGTGGCCGTGATCCTGTTCCTGTTCCTGCTCAATGTGCGCACCACGCTCATCTCCCTCACGGCCATTCCGGTGTCCCTGCTGGTCACGGCGTTGGTGTTCCACTACTTTGGCCTGTCCATCAACACCATGACGCTGGGCGGTCTGGCCATAGCCATTGGCGAACTGGTGGACGACGCCGTGGTGGGGGTGGAAAACGTGCTGCGCCGCCTCAAGCTCAACAGTGCCTTGGCCCAGCCCCGCCCGGTGCAGGAAGTCATTGCCAGCGCCACGCTGGAAGTGCGCTCGGCCATCGTGTACGCCACCGTCATCATCGTGCTGGTGTTCGTGCCGCTGTTCGTGCTGCCGGGCATTGAAGGGCGCCTGTTCACGCCGCTGGGCATTGCCTACATCGTTTCCATCCTGGCCAGCATGATCGTCTCGGTCACCATCACCCCGGTCATGGCGCTGTACCTGCTGCCCAAGATGAAGCAGATGGGGCATGGCGACAGTCCGCTGGTGATCCGGCTCAAGCGCTGGGATGCTGCCTTGCTGCATTGGTCGTTCGCCCACACCCGCGCTTTGCTGGCCATCGCGGTCGTGGCGGTGGTGGCAGCTGCGGCCACCATCCCCTTCTTCCCCAAGGCCTTCCTGCCGCCCTTCAATGAGGGGACGCTGACCGTGAACGTGGTGCTGAATCCGGGCACCTCGCTGGCCGAATCCAACCGCATCGGCACCCTCGCCGAGCAGATCGTGACCAGCGTGCCTGAAGTCACCCAGGTAGGGCGGCGCACGGGCCGGGCGGAACTGGACGAACACGCCGAAGGCGTGCACTACACCGAGATGGACGTGGACCTGAAGGCCTCGGAGCGCAGCCGCGAAGCCATCATCAACGACCTGCGCACCCGCCTTGGCGTGCTGCCCGCGGTCAGCAACGTGGGGCAACCCATCTCGCACCGGCTGGACCACCTGCTGTCGGGGGTGCGGGCGCAGATTGCGCTCAAGGTCTACGGCGACGACCTCGACACCCTGCGCAGCCTGGCGGGCGACCTGCGCGACCGCTTGTCCAGGATACCGGGCGTCACCGATCTGGCGGTGGAAAAGCAGGTCTTGATTCCGCAGATCAAGATCCATGTGGACTACGAACAGGCGGCCCAGTACGGCGTAGCGCCCGGTGTGCTGTTGCGCTCGCTGGAGCAGATGATCGAGGGCGAGCGTGTCACGCAAATCGTGGAGGGCAACCGGCGTTTTGACCTGCTGGTGCGGCTGCCCGAGCAGGGCCGCAGCCTGCAGGAACTCGCCAACCTGTTGATCGAAACCCCCACTGGCTCGGTGCCCCTGTCCAAGCTGGCGCGCATCGAGGACGGCGACGGCCCCAACCAGGTCAGCCGTGAGAATTCGCGCCGGCGCATCGTGATCTCGGCCAATACCGACGGCAGCGACATGGCGCGGGTAATTGCCGACATCCGCGCCGAACTGGCCGCCAAGCCCTTGCCGGAAGGCTACTTCACGGCGCTGGAGGGCCAGTTCCAGGCCCAGGAGCAGGCCGCCCGGCTGATTGCCTTGCTCGCAGCCATTTCACTGACCTTGATCTTCCTGGTGCTGTACAGCCGCTACCGTTCCACTGCGCTCACCCTCATCATCATGGGCAACATCCCGCTGGCGCTGGTGGGCAGCGTGATCGCGCTGTGGATTTCGGGGCAGCCCTTGTCGGTGGCGGCCCTGGTGGGCTTCATCACCTTGACGGGCATCTCCACCCGCAACGGCATCCTGAAGATCAGCCACTACATCAACCTGTGCGTCTTTGAGGGCGAAAGCTTCAGCCAAAAGATGATCGTGCGCGGTTCGCTGGAGCGCTTGACCCCCGTGCTGATGACGGCGCTGGTCGCCGCCTTTGCCCTGGTGCCGCTGCTGGTGTCGGCCGATGCCCCGGGCAAGGAGGTGCTGCACCCGGTGGCCGTGGTCATTTTTGGTGGGCTGGTCAGCTCCACCCTGCTCGACACCGTGTTGACGCCCCTGATGTTCTGGCGCTGGGGGCGCGCGCCGCTGGAGCGCCTGTTGAGCGCCAAGGCCGACGAGCACTCACCCGAGAGTTTCTGATTTTTTTGAAGAAGGAGTAGGTTATGGAAAAGTGGGCTGTAGGGGCTGCAGTGGCCGTGGGTCTTCTGCTGGGCAGTGGAACCCTCCACGCACATGGCGATGAGGTGCACGCCGAGGTTCCGAAGGCCGCCAACGGCGGGCAGGTGCAGCGGGCGGGCGTGAATTTCCTGGAGCTGGTGGTGGTCAAAAACAGCAAGGAAGTCGGCGACAACCCGGTAACGGTGTTCGTTACCGACGACCACGGCAAGAAGCTGCCGAGCGCCGGTGCCACCGGCACGGCCACGTTGCTCAGCGGCAAGGACAAGGTCGTCGTGACGCTCACACCCGACGGCGACAACCGCATGAAGGGCGTGGGCAAATACGCGTCCCACCCGGCCCTGAAGGCCATCGTCGCGATCACCTTGCCGGGCAAAGCAACCGCGCAGGCCCGCTTCACACCCATGGCGGGCAACGCAGATGGCCATACCGACCACAAGCACTGAGTCTGCTACCCGCAACTGGCCGCTTGCTCGCAGTGGTGGGTTCTTGTGGCACTTGGATTCAGGCCCCGTGTGCAAGCTGACAAGAACGTAATCTGGCCGTCATCTTGGCGGGCGCGATCGACCCATACACTGCCTACAACCCCACCACGCCTTGCAGGAGTACAAAGATGAAAACCCCCGTGTCCATGAATCGGCGCCACCTTGTGACCGGTGCCCTTCTGGTGCCGCTCGTGGGCTGGGCCAGCCAGCCCGCGATGCCTTTGGTCGAAGTCTGGAAAGACCCGAGTTGCGGCTGCTGCAAGGACTGGGTGGCCATCGTGGAAAAGGCCGGGTTCCCCGTGCGGGTGTTCGATGTGGGCAACAACGCCAAACGCGCCCAGTTGGGCATGCCCGCCAAGCTGGGGTCTTGCCATACCGCCACGGTGGGCGGCTACGTGATCGAAGGGCATGTGCCCGTGCGCGAAATCCAGCGCCTGCTGCGCGAAAAGCCCCAGGCCATCGGACTGACGGTGCCGGGCATGGTCGTCGGCTCACCCGGCATGGACGGTCCGGTCTACAAGGGCCGCAAAGACCCCTATTCGGTCTTGCTGGTGCTGCCCAACGGGCAGACCTCGGTATACGAAAAATACGTGTGAGAACCTGCGTATGCAACACCAACCCCATTTCACGACACGACGTGGCTTCATCGCGGCCAGCGGCTTCGGTGGCATCAGCCTGTACGGCCTGTGGGCTGCCTATGGCGCAGCACCAGGCCCCTTGGCCCTGCTGGGCCTGGACGGACATCCGCCATCCCCCCCTTCCAGCGCAGGCGGACACGAAGGGCACGGAGCCACGGCGCAGGCCCCGGCGGCCAGTGCTGGAGGCCATGCCAGCCACGGTGCTGCCGCCGAAGGCCCCTCGGCGGAGGAGTTCAGCCGCATGACCGAAGCCTTTGCCGAGCGCTATCGCATGCCCGATGGCAGCGTCTACCCACGCCACCTGGCTCCCGCCAACATGGCCGCAAGCGACCCGCACGCCGGGCATGCCATGGCGGCAGACCCTGCTGCGCCCCCGGCGCCTCCCGCGCACGGCGAGCATGGCAGCCACGGCGGCCATGCCGCACCAGCGGCCCCATCGCCAGCGGCCACGCAGGCCCAGGGCGACCCCGCAGCCAGCGCGGCACCGGCGGACAAGGACCAACCCATCGACGTGCTGATGACGGCGGGCAAGTGGTACTACCTGCCCAATGCCTTGCGCCTGGACGCAGGCCAGGCCTACCGCTTCAAGATGATGGCGGTGGACATTGCCCATGGGGCCTCCATCCAGCTGGGCCAGGGCGGACGCATGATGCGCCTGCAGCCCGGACGCATCACCGAAGCCGCGCTCACTTTCCAGAAGCCGGGGCGCTACCTGATGCTCTGCAGCGTGTACTGCGGTGAAGCCCATCAACTGATGCAAGCCACGATCGAGGTGGTATGACCATGGCACACGCTCCTACCTATCCCCAACGCCTGGCGGCTTTGCCTGGAGCCGACCGCAGCTTGTTCAAGGCCATGGCCGCCGTGGCTCTGTTGGCATTGCTTATCGGCGTGCTGGCCGGTGTGGCCACCGCCCTGGTGCGCGGTGGCGTGCTCAGCGTGCCCATGGCCGACGGCTACCGCTTTCTCACCGTGCACGGGGTCGGCATCTTCTTCTACTGGCTGTTCACCACCCAGACCGCCTTGCTGCTGGCGCTGGCGGCATGCGAGGACGGCCACGGCCTGGCCTGGCGCCCCCTGGCCTGGGCGGCCTTTGGCCTGATGCTGCTGGGGCTGGGCTTGAGCATGGCGGGCTCCGTGTCCGGCACGCCTTTGCTCTACAACGGCTCGCCCGAACTGGTGCGCGAGAACCCGCGTGAGCTGCTGCTGTTCAACACCGGCTACAGCCTGCTGGGACTGGGGCTGCTGCTACTGCCCCTGAGCGCCATCGTGACCCTGTTGCGCCCGCGCTGGCAGGGCCAGCAGGACAAACTCAGTGCCGTGGGGTTTGCCCTGTTCGCCTGGGCGGGCTTTCTGGTCGTCACTGGCTTTGCCGCGCTCTACACCTTCGTCCCCGGCGTGCTGTGGGCGCTCGGTGCCGGGCCATTCCCGCTAAGCCACGGCACGCGCTGGCACATCGTTTTCCACAACATGCACTACCTGCCGCTGATGGCCACGGTCATCCTGTGGTACGTGCTGGTGCAGGCACTTACCGGCGTGAAATCGGTGTTCGGCGAACGCTTCTCCAAGATCGTGTTTTCGATGTATCTGGTATTTGTGCCGCCGACTTCGCTGTACCACATGTTCCTGGAGCCGGACCTGCCCAAGGTGGTGCAGGTGGCGGGCTCCATGCTGTCGCTGTTCGTCAGCGTGCCTACGCTCACTGCCTTCCTGATCATCGTGGCCTCGCTGGAGGTGCACGCCCGCTCCCAGGGTGGGCGCGGCCTGTTTGGCTGGATCGCCATGCTGCCCTGGCGCAACCCGGCCATGGCCGCCATGGGCGCGGCGGTGCTGAGCATGGCGTTCGGTCTGGTGTTCGCCTTTGTGCTGATCCAGGGGCAGCTGGCGCCGCTGCTGTCCGACACCTTCTTTGTGCCCGGCTACTTCCACTTCTTCACCGTGGGCACCGTCAGCCTGACCCTGCTGGCCGCGCTGGCCGTGGTGCTGCCCGCCATCGGTGGCCGCGCGCTGAGCAAGCCAGGGCTGCTGCGCTGGATGCCCTGGCTGGCCTTGTTGGGGCTGCTGGTGTTCGGCGCCGCGGGGATTGCCGCAGGCTACCTGGGCGTCCCGCGCCGGGTCATGGACGTGGGCTACCAGCAGCAGGCCCCGGCCATCTGGCACAGCCTGATGCTGGCAGTGGCCGTGGGCGGCAGCATCATGGCGACGGCCTTGCTGGTATTCGCCGGAGGCATCGCCACCAGCCTGCTGCCCGCACGCCGCCCTGGCACATCCGGGGCGGAGATGGCGGTGTCCTGGGGCGGGTCGGCCGTGAAAGTGGGCACGCAAGCATGGGTGGGCCCGGTGTCCATTCTGGTCATCGTGGCTGCCATGTACGTGTTTTCCGCCATCGGGTTTGAGTTGATGCAGTCCTTGCCCCTCAGTGCCTCGGGCGGCGGTGGTCATTGATTTCAGGAAAGAGAGCATCCGTATGAATGAAGATTTCTGGCTCGTCGTTCCGGTGGCCGTGGTCTGGGCCGTGCTGGGCGTGCTGTATGCACTGGCCCCCTGGGGCGACATGATCGGGTACGCCTGGGTCTGGGGCTTTGGCTCCGTGCTGTTCATGGTTCTGGGTGGTTTGCTGCTGCGCCGCACTGCAGTGCCAAGCAAGACGTAGCAGCGGCCATGGCCCCATTCACCTTGGTTGCTCCGGGGCGGCAACGCGACATCGAAAGGAAATTCACCATGCAATCCCGTACTGTTGGTTTCGCCACATCGCGTTTGGCACTGGCGTTGTTGCTCGCTCTCGCAGGTGACAACGTTTTGGCACAGGACACCAAGGCCGAAGACCACACGGCGCACCACCCTGCTGATACGGCCACTGCCGCCAAAACAGCATCCACACCGGCCCAGGCCCAGCCTGCCGCCACCGACAAGGGCAGCATGGAAAAAATGGAGCAGATGGACGCCAAGATGAAAGCCATGAAAGAGATGCGCGAGAAACTCATGATGTCTAAAACGCCAGACGAGCGCATGGCCTTGATGCCCGCGCACATGAAGATCATGCAGGAATCCATGGCAATGATGGATCAAATGCGTGCTGGCAGCATGGCTGACAAAGGCGGCATGGGCATGATGGCCAAGCACAAGATGATGGAAAAACGCATGGATATGATGGAATCCATGATGCAGATGATGATGGATCGCATACAGGCACCCGCCACCAAATAAGAAGGAAGAAGGGCAACACCAGGGTCATGGTGTTTGCCTTCTTGTACAAAGCGTTCGATATTCCGAGCGGCTGCGGGAGTGCTGTTTGCCTGGACTGGCTGGCTGCTGTCGCCGCTGATCGCGGCACTTGCCATGAGTTTCAGCTCGGCTTCGGTCATTGGCAACGCACTGCGGCTGCGTCAGCAAGGCATTACATTCACTATATTTTTTATAGCAACATTGCTAATAAATACGCGGGCTAGAGGCCAGTTTCACTCTAACCCAATGTACGGAGCAGCCCCGCGGTCGATCCATCCAGTCCGCAGGTGTTGCCGCTGTCCAGTCGCTCGGCGAGGTCGCGCGCCAGCACCTTGCCCAATTCCACGCCCCACTGGTCAAAGCTGTTGATGCCCCACACCGCACCGCTGACAAACACCCGGTGCTCCTGCAAGGCCACCAGTGCGCCCAGCGATTCGGGCGTGAGGTCGTCCAGCAACAAGAAGGTGCTGGGCCGGTTGCCGGGGAAGTGGCGGTGTCCCCCCGCCTCTTCTTTGCCCATCATGAGTGCTTGCGCCTGCGCCAGTGCGTTGGCCAGCAACTGGGTGTGGTGGCCCGCCAGCGTGTGGCGGGCGCGCCGAACGGCCACAAACTCCACCGGCACCACGTCCGTGCCCTGGTGCAGGGCCTGGAAGTACGCATGCTGCCCATTGGTACCGGGCTCGCCCCACAGCACGGGCGCGGTGGCGTACGGCAGGGCCTGGCCGCTGGCATCGACCCGCTTGCCGTTGCTCTCCATCTCCAGTTGCTGCAGGTAGGCCGGCCAGCGCTGCAGCGCACTGTGGTAGGGCGCAATGTTGCGGCTGGCAAAGCCATGGAAGTTGCGGTACCACACATCCAGCAACCCCAGGCGCACCGGCAAATTGGCCTCCAGCGGTGCCGTGCGGAAATGCTCGTCCATGGCGTGCGCACCGGCCAGGAACGCCCGGAATCCCTCTGCCCCAATCGCGATGGCCAGTGGAAGGCCGATAGCCGACCAGAGCGAATAGCGCCCACCCACCCAGTCCCAAAAGCCGAAGGTGGTGCGAATGCCAAACGCCTGGGCGGCTTGCACGTTGGTGGTCAGGGCGACAAAGTGGCGGTCGATGTCGGTGCCACCCTGCGCGCCAAACCAGTCCTTGGCCGACCGCGCATTGGTCATGGTCTCCACCGTGGTGAAGGTCTTGCTGGCCACCAGGAACAGCGTGCTCTGGGGCTTGAGGCGGCGCAAGGTGGCATCCAGCTCATGCCCATCGACGTTGGAGACAAAGTGGAAGCGCTTGGACGGTTCGACAAACGCGTCCAGCGCCCGCACCGCCATCTGCGGCCCCAGGTCCGAGCCGCCAATGCCGATGTTGACGATATCGGTGATGCCGGTGTCGGCGCGCACCGACTCTGCAAAGGCCAGCATGGCATCCAGGGTGGACTGCGCGTCGGCAAACTCGTTTGCTACGTTTTTGATAGCTAAATTTTCAGCATTTGCGCGGGCTGATGGTGGATATCGCAACAACCAATGCATCGCGGCCCGGTGCTCGGTGGTGTTCACCAGGGCACCCGACAGCAGGGCGTCGCGTTGCGCAGGCAGGCCGCAGGCGTGGGCCAGATCCCGCAAGAGCGCCTCGGTGGCGGGGTCCAGCAGATTTTTGGACAGGTCGGCAAACACGTGGGGGGCTTGCTGGCTGAGGCGTGCAAAGCGCGCGGGGTCGCCCGCAAAGGCCGCACGCAGGTCGAACTGGCGGCCGAAAGACTGGTAGTGGGACTGGAGTGGGGTCCAAACGGGGGTCTGGTCGCAGCGGGGGTATGCCATGGTGCTCATGCCGCCAACAACAGGTTTTCCAGCTTGACGGCGTCTGCGCAGAACGCGCGAATGCCCTCTGCCAGCTTTTCAGTGGCCATGGCGTCCTGGTTCAGCGCCAGCCGGAATCCTGCTTCATCGAAGGACACGGGAGCAATGTCCATGGCCTGCGCGGCGCTGGCATCCAGCACGCGCGCCAGCGGCGCATCGGTGGCCGCCAGCGTGGCCAGCAGGTCGGGGCTGATGGTGAGCAGATCGCAGCCAGCCAGGGCCGTGATCTGGCCTACGTTGCGAAAGCTGGCACCCATGACCTCGGTGGCAATGCCGAACTTCTTGTAATAGTGGTAGATCTGGGTCACCGACTGCACCCCGGGATCATTGACGCCCGCGCGCTGTGCCTCCACCCAGGTGGCACCGGCTGCCTTCTTGTGCCAGTCGTAAATACGGCCCACAAAGGGCGATATCAGCTGCACCCGCGCCTGGCCACAGGCCACGGCCTGGCAGAACGCAAACAGCAGGGTCAGGTTGGTGTGAATGCCCGCACGCTCGAGCTGCTGGGCAGCCTGAATGCCCTCCCAGGTAGCGGCCACCTTGATCAAGATGCGCTCCGGCGCGATGCCCTGGGCGCGGTACAGCGCGACCAGGCGCTCACCACGCGCCACCGTGGCGGCGGTGTCAAAGCTGAGGCGGGCGTCCACTTCGGTGGAAACCCGCCCCGGGATCAGCGACAGGATTTCACAACCAAAACGCACCAGCAGCCGGTCCACCGTCTCATCCAGTGGGCGGCCCCGACACTGGTTCACAGTGTCCTGCAGCAGCGGTGCGTAGTCCGCCATTTGCACGGCCTTCAGAATCAGGGACGGGTTGGTGGTGGCATCTTGCGGCTGAAATGCGCTAATTTGCTTGAAATCGCCGGTATCTGCGACGACAGTGGTGCACTGTTTGAGGGCTTGCAGTTGGTTCATGGAAGTCAGTACAGCTGGGACAAATTCCGTTTCCAAGTCATTTGTGTCTAGGCGCGAAGCCGCAGACAGTGCTGTAGCACGGCAAGGCGAAGCAACAACGACACGGATGATTTAGAAATGGAATAAGAGGCTTTGCAGTTGGAAAAAAGGGGTGGCTTGAATTATCGGTGAAACAAAGTTACATTACACCGTCTTTTTTATGTAACTATCCATCATGAGCTTTGATCTGGTCTTGTTTGGCGGCACGGGTGACCTGGCGTGGCGCAAGTTGATGCCTGCGTTGTTCCAGGCGTTTCGCCACGGCACCCTGCCCGAGGGCGGGCGCATTATTGGCGTGGGACGTGACGACCTGGGCGCAGACCAGTACCGCGCACTGATCCAGTCCCGCTTTGACCAGGTGGACCTGTCCAAGCGGCCCAGCGCCGAGGAGTTTGCCCGCTTTGCGGCCATCCTCGACTTTGTGCGCATGGACCTGTCCCGGCCCGAAGACTACGCCCAGCTGGCGGCCTGCCTGCAGGCGCGCAACGCCGACACCGTGATGATGTACGTCGCCACCGCTCCCACGCTGTTCACCACCGTGGTCGAACAGCTGGCGGCCGCCGGGCTGAACACGCCGCGCACCCGCATCGTGCTGGAGAAGCCTCTGGGGCACGATCTGGCGTCCAACCGGGCCATCAATCACACGGTGGGCCGCTTCTTTGAGGAAAAGCAGGTTTTCCGCATCGACCATTACCTGGGCAAGCCAGCGGTGCAAAACCTGTTTGCCCTGCGCTTTGGCAACGCCTTGTTCGAGCCATTGTGGCGGCGTGAGCACATCGCCAACATCCAGATCACCATCGCCGAAGACCTGGGCGTGGAAAAACGCGGCGCGTTCTACGAGACCACCGGTGCCCTGCGCGACATGGTGCAGAACCACGCCCTGCAGCTGCTGTGCGCGATCGGCATGGAGCCGCCCATCAATTCGCACGCCGATGCCATTCGCGACGAAAAGCTCAAGGTGCTGCGCTCACTCAAACCCTGGACGCCCGAGAGCCTGTCTCAGGACGTGGTGCGTGGCCAATACGCCAGCGGCAGCATCGACGGCGCGAAAGTACCCGGCTACCGCGAGGAGACAGGCGTCAGCCCGCAAAGCAACACCGAAACCTTTGTCGCCCTGCGCACCGAAATCGCCAATTGGCGCTGGGCCGGCGTGCCGTTTTACATCCGCACCGGAAAGCGCCTGGCCGGGCGGGACGCCCGCATCGTGGTCAATTTCCGCCCCACGCCGCACGCCATCTTCAACTCCCAGATCGGCGTCGCCAACCGCCTGGTCATCAACCTGCAGCCCAAGGACGGGCTGGAGCTGCACCTGCTGGCGCAGGGCCAGAACAACCGCCAGAGCCGCTCGTCGCCCACGCAGGCCCTGGTGCCGGTGCAGCTTGATCTGGATTTTGACAAACGTTTTGGCTCCGAGCGGGTAGGTGCCTACGAACGCCTGCTGCTGGACGTGATCGACAACCGCCTGAACCTGTTTGTCCGCAGCGACGAGCAAGAGGAAGCCTGGCGCTGGGTGGAACCCATGCTGGACTATTGGGCCAGCGACGCACAGGGTCCGCGCCCCTACGCTGCGGGCACCTGGGGGCCTAGCGCTTCCAGTGCCATGATTGCACGCGACGGATTCTGCTGGTCGGAAGAGTCGTAGTAGCGGCCAGGCCATGGCATGTGCTACGCTGGCCATGAAGGACACTCTGCGGCGGCGTCCGTGGCACAACACGGCCCCGCGCAGACACAACGACAGGATTGATTGCCATGCTTGACCGAATCCAGGCCGCCTTGCCCTCCCTAGCCCCCGCCGAGCAGCGGGTTGGCCGACTGTGTCTGGCCGACCCGCGTGCCTTTGCCAAGCTCGCGGTCAGCGTACTGGCCGACCGCTCGCACGTGAGCAAACCCACTGTGGTGCGTTTTTGCCGCAGTGTGGGCTATGACGGCCTGTCGGATTTCAAGCGCAAACTGGCGGGCACCATCAACGAGGGAGTGCCTTTCATCCACCGCAGCGTGGACACGGACGACAAAACCTCCGACGTGATGGTCAAGGTTGTGGACAACACCGTCGCCGCCTTCCTGAAATACCGCAACGAAGCCAGCACCATTGCCATCGACCGGGCCGTGACCGCGCTCATGGGGGCCTATGCCGACAAACGGCGCATTTTGTTTTACGGCGTGGGCAACTCGGGCGTAGTGGCCCAGGACGCCCACCACAAGTTCTTCCGCCTGGGCGTCAACACCGTGTCCTACAGCGATGGCCACATGCAGGTCATGAGCGCCTCCACCCTGGAGCCTGGCGACTGCGTCGTGGTCATCAGCAACTCGGGCCGCACCCGCGACCTGATGGATGCGTGCGACATCGCCCGCAAGAACGGGGCCACCACCATCGTGGTCACCGCCAGCGGCTCGCCCCTGGCCAGTGCGGGCCACATCCACCTCAGCGCCGACCACCCGGAAAGTTTTGACAAGTACAGCCCCATGGTGTCACGCCTCTTGCACCTGATGATCATCGACATCCTCGCCACCTGCATGGCGCTGCGCATTGGCGGGGACACCCTGCTGCCGCTGCTGAAAGACATGAAAGGCAATTTGCGCAGCAAGCGGTATACGTAGCAGCTCCGCAGCCAGGTCCACATCGCTGCACGCGTTGGGTCG
>CAZDDK010000041.1:0-18121 GCA_964504185.1 uncultured Rhodoferax sp.
GAGCGAAACGCTGGACGAGCTGGACCGCTTCATCAACGCCATGATCGCCATCCGCCAAGAAATCGCCCAGGTGGAAAGTGGTGCCATGCCCCAGGAGGGCAATGTGCTCAAGAACGCACCCCACACCGCCGCCAGCGTGGTGGCCGGTGAATGGCCCCACCCCTACAGCCGCGAGCAGGCCGCCTTCCCGGTGGCCAGCCTCAAGGCGGGCAAGTACTGGCCCAGCGTGGGCCGTGTCGACAACGTCTACGGCGACCGCAACCTGTTCTGCTGCTGCGTGCCGGTAAGCGAACTGGCATAGGAGAACGTGAAGATTCATGGGTGGGGCATGGCCTTGCATGCCGCCCTACCCGCCGCAAAGGGAGCGCGTCTCCTGAAGTGCGGCACCGCATCGGGAGAGACCGGGCTGAAACGCCCGGCGCCGAAGGAGCAACCACCCCGGAAACTCTCAGGCAAAAGGACCGTTGCGGACATTGCACTCTGAAGAGCGGCCGGGATTGGTTCCCCGGCTCACCGCAGGAGCAAGCGTTGTCCCATCGGGCAACGTGAATCTCTCAGGTCTCAAAACAGAGGGGGTCGCAGCGTGTGCACGGCGCATGCGCGGCGACCTTTTTGTTTTGGACCGCATCAATAGAGAGTTCACCATGCAACACATCGCCGTCATCGGTGCCGGTATTACCGGCGTCACCACCGCCTACGCCCTGGCCCAGCAGGGTTTTCAGGTCACCCTGATCGACAAGAACCGCTACGCCGGGATGGAAACGTCCTACGCCAACGGCGGGCAGCTTTCGGCCTCGAACGCCGAAGTCTGGAACCACCCCAGCACCTTGCTCAAGGGCCTGAAATGGATGTTCACGCCCGATGCCCCGCTCTTGATGAACCCGCTGCCCACCTGGCACAAGCTGAGCTGGATGGCCGAGTTCGTGGCCGCCCTGCCCAAATACCGCGACAACACCGTCGCCACCACGAAGCTGGCCATCGAGGCGCGCCAGCACCTGTTCGCCTGGGCCCAGGCAGAAGGCATTGACTTCAAGCACGAGAAGCGCGGCATCCTGCACATCTACCGCGACAAAAAAGGCTTCGACCACGCCGCCAACGTCACCCAACTGCTGGCCCAGGGCGGACTGGAGCGCCGCGCCGTCACGCCCACCGAGATGCGCAGCATTGAGCCCACGCTGGCCGGGCAGTACTACGGCGGTTTCTACACCGAGAGCGACTCCACCGGCGACATCCACCTCTTCACCCATGGCCTGTCCCAAGCCTGCGAGCGCCTGGGCGTGCGCTTTCTGCGCGGCACGCAGGTGCTGCAGGCCCAGGCCGATGGCCACACCACCACGCTGCTGCTGCAAGGCGAAGAAGGCACGCAGCAGCCCGCGCAGTTCGACGCCGTGGTGGTCTGTGCGGGTGTCTGGGGCCGCAGCCTCGCCGCCCAGTTGGGCGACCGGCTCAACATCTATCCGGTCAAGGGCTATTCCATCACCGTGCATCTGCAAGACGAAGCAAGCCAGCGCGCAGCCCCGTGGGTCAGCCTGCTGGACGACGAAACCAAGCTGGTCACCAGCCGTTTAGGTGCCGATCGTTTCCGCGTGGCCGGCACCGCCGAATTCAATGGCATGAACCAAAACATCCGCGCCGACCGCATCCGCCCCCTCACACAGTGGGTCAACCAGTGCTTCCCCGGCGTGTCCACCCGCCGCGTCGAGCCCTGGGCCGGCCTGCGCCCCATGCTGCCAACCATGATGCCGCGCGTGGGCCAGGGCCGCTCGCCCAATGTGTTCTACAACACCGGCCACGGCCACCTGGGCTGGACGTTGTCGGCCGTCACCGCCCACCAGATTGCAGGTCAGGTGCAACAGCACTTTGCAAAGCGTGCCCCTGCAGTCACACTGGCGCTGCAGGTCTGAGCCGCTATGCAAGCCATGGCGCGCGACATACAATGATTTTTTAAAATAACACTTTGATATTACTTGATATGTATGCGCGCCTTGCCTTGAATCGCCTGCACGCCCTGGCCCGGCAGTTTCCGGCAGTGTTGATTCTGGGAGCGCGCCAAGTCGGCAAGACCACGCTGGCGCGCCAGGCCTTTGCCAGCCACAGCTACCTTGACCTGGAAGACCCCGCCACGCACGCCCTGTTTGCCGAGGACCCGCGCTTTCAGCTGGACGCGCGCCGCAGCCAAGGCCTGGTGCTGGACGAAGCGCAGCGCCTGCCCGCCCTATTTGACACACTGCGCGGTGCCATTGATGCCGAGCGCCAACACATGGGCCGCTTCGTGATCCTGGGTTCAGCCCAGCCCACCTTAGTACGGCAAGTGGCCGAAAGCCTGGCGGGTCGGGTGGGCATTCTGGAGTTGTCCCCCTTGACCTTGCAGGAAATCAGCACCGACCCGACGCTGAACGCCGACCTGCAGCGCCTGTGGCTGTGCGGCGGATTTCCCGACGCGCTGGGTGCGGCTGCACGAGGCGGGCATTTCCGCGACTGGTGGGAAGCCTATCTGCGCACCTATGTCGAGCGCGACCTGCCGACCATGGGTGTCGGGGCCGACCCCGTGCTGATGCGCAAGCTGCTCACCATGCTGGCCCATGCCCAAGGCGGCATGGCCAACCTGAGCCAACTGGCTGCGGCGCTGGGGTGTTCGCAGCCCACGGTGGGGCGCTATGTGGACATCCTGGAACAAAGCTTCTTGCTGCGCCGCCTGCCACCCTACTTCCGCAACGTGGGCAAGCGCCTGGTGAAAGCACCCAAGCTGTACCTGCGCGACACCGGGCTGTTGCACCACTTGCTCAACATCGACTCGCTGGCGGTGCTGGACTCCCACCCCATCCGCGGTGCCAGCTGGGAGACTTTTGTGCTGGAAGACCTGTTGCGCCGCGAAGCACTCACCCACCCCCACAGCGCAGCCCATTTCTGGCGCACTGCCGGTGGTGCCGAGGTGGACTTGCTGCTGGAGCGCAGTGGCGCGCTGCATGCGGTGGAGTTCAAAACCGCCCGCGCCACCTCGCCCTACCTGGCACGCGGCCTGCGCGCCATCATGGCCGACACGGGAGCCGCCACCGCCACCATCATCGACCAAGGCGGCGGCAGCGATCCGCTGGCCCCCGGAGTGGTGCGCCGGGGCTTTGCGGCGTCCACGCAATGGCTACCGGGTGTCGATATAGATTCAGTCTCAGTGCCACCAACATAAACACACCAAGGAACCCCATGGCAGTTTCCGTATTCGACCTTTTCAAGATCGGCATTGGCCCCAGCAGCTCCCACACCGTGGGCCCCATGCGGGCGGCGCGGCTGTTTGCGTTGCGCCTGGAAGCCGAAGGCGTGCTGACGCAAACCGCCACGGTGCGCTGCTGGCTGCACGGCTCGCTGGGGGCCACCGGCAAGGGCCACGGCAGCGACACGGCCGTGCTGTTGGGCCTGATGGGGCATGAGCCCGACACGGTGGAGGTGGAGCACATTGCCGGTTACCTGGCCGATGTGCGTGCGCACAAGCACCTGACGCTGCCCGGTGGACACACCATTGCCTTCAACGAGAAGGAAGACCTGCTGTTCATGCGTGCGGCCCTGCCCTTCCACGCCAACGGCATGCGCCTGGTGGCGCTGGATGCGGCGGGTGCCACCCTGTGCGAGCGCACCTACTACTCGGTGGGGGGCGGATTCATCGTTACCGACGAGGTAGCCGCGGACGGCGCGCGCCAGAAGGTGATTGCGCCCGACGCCACCGTGCTGCCCATGCCCTTTACCACCGGCGAGCAGTTGTTGGCCCAGTGCCGAGCCCGGCGCTTGTCCATCGCCCAGGTCATGCGCCGCAACGAACAGCATTGGCGCAGCGATGCCGAGATCGATGCCGGGCTGGAACGCATCTGGCAGGTGATGCAGGCCTGCGTAGCCCGTGGCTGCGCCTCTGAGGGGGTACTGCCGGGCGGCTTCAAGGTCAAACGCCGCGCCAAGGCCCTGCGCGATGCGCTCACCGCCAAGCCCGAAGAAGCCCTGCGCGACCCGCTGCAGGTGCTGGACTGGGTCAACCTCTACGCCCTGGCCGTGAACGAGGAAAACGCCGCCGGGGGCCGCGTGGTGACGGCCCCCACCAACGGTGCGGCCGGCATCATCCCTGCCGTGCTGCACTACTACAGCAAGTTTGTGCCCCAGGCGACGGCGCACGGCGTGCACGACTTCCTGCTCACCGCAGCGGCCATCGGCATCCTGTACAAGGAAAACGCCAGCATCAGCGGGGCCGAAGTGGGCTGCCAGGGTGAAGTGGGCGTGGCCTGTTCCATGGCGGCCGGTGCCCTGTGCGCGGTGCTGGGTGGCACGCCCGAACAGGTGGAGAACGCCGCCGAAATCGGCATGGAACACCACCTGGGCCTGACCTGCGACCCGGTGGGTGGGCTGGTGCAAATACCGTGCATCGAACGCAACGCCATCGCATCGGTCAAAGCCATTAACGCCGCGCGCATGGCGCTGCGCGGCGATGGCAGCCACTTCGTGAGCCTGGACAAGGTCATCAAGACCATGCGCGACACGGGCGCGGACATGAAGACCAAGTACAAGGAAACGGCGCGCGGGGGATTGGCCGTGAATATTGTCGAGTGCTGAGTAGACACACTTCGACCAGGACGTATTGCTATTATTTGTATAGCTGCATGTCCTTATTTTACGCGGGCTAGAGGCCTTTTTCGTTCTGAACCAAAGAAGCCAGCCCCCGCTTGCGGATCAAGCCGCCCGCACCAAACGGAGCGTACATTTTGTGGCCTGAATAGGCGTAGTAGTCGATGCCATCGCGCGCGAGGTTGACCGCGCGGTGCGCCGTGAGCTGGGCCCCATCCACCAAGCACTGCGCACCGTGGCGGTGGGCCAGCGCACTGATCGCCGCCAGGTCGTTCATGCTGCCCAGCACGTTGCTGGCCCCACTCACGGCCACCAGCCGGATGCGCCGCGCGCCGTGTCTCTGCTGTGTGTTGTAGGCGCACAAGAGCGATTCCAGCGCATCCAGCTGGACAAACCCCGCCAGGTCGGTCTGCAAGCGCAGCAACTCTACGCCGGGCAACGCCCGCCACGGCAGTTCGTTGGAGTTGTGCTCCAGGATGGTATTGACCACCACAGTGTCACAGCCGTCACACGCCTTGGCGTCTCCTGCCTGCTGGGCGAAATCCCAGGACGCCAGGTTGATGGCCTCGGTGGTATTGGCCACAAAAATGTGCTCCCAGTCGTGCAGTGGGGCGTTGAAAAACGCCGCAGCCGCCGCCCGGGCGTGCTCCACCACGTGGGCCTGCACGCACGGCGGTTGTCGCACCACGCGGGTCACCACGTCCCAGATCGGTGCCAAGGCGGGCGTGCTGGCCCCGTTGTCAAACTGGATGTAGTCCATTGTCCCTTGGGAAGTCGGCACCATCTCCCCAATGCCCACCCACTGGCGGGCCAGCGCCGCGCGCAGCACCTCGCCCCGCAAGGGCTGCCCCTGTGCGTCATTCAGCCGGTCCGCAAAAAGCGCCTCCACGTCCAGGGGTGCATGCCATTTCTGGTCTGCGGGCGCAGCAACTGCTGTCGCCACCAACAGCGCTTTGGCCAGGGCAATGGCTCCCAGGATGGGAGGCGTTCCCCCTTCTTGAACGTCCGGCCCCGCGGCCCACACCACAAAGTCTTCGGACACCAGCGAAACCGTACCCCCTCCGGGCTGGATGGGTTTCAATCGGGAAAATACCGCAGTCTGAATGGCGATTGCATCCACTGCGGTGGCCAACCCCAACTCCTTGCTGGCGCAGACGAGCCAGCTGCCCGGTGGCAGTTGCCGCGTCAGCTGTTCGACCCGCAGCGGGTTGGCAAACACCAGTGTGTAGTCCCGAGCGTCCAGGCGCAGATGCCGCAACACGATTTCGCGTGCCTGGTCAAACAGTTCCGTGGACACCTGCGAGTGCTGGCCTTGTCCCCGGTGAACGTTGGAATATCGTCGCAACGCGGCATGGACGCCGCGCTCCAACTCCTGGGCGGCCTGGTCTGGATGGGGTTCGACCCAGGCATACACGTCCGCCACCGCAGCCTGGTAGTACGCTTTCATGGCGCAGTCAATTGGCGCTTGCGGCAGGCGCGGTGCCGCCAGATGCACGGCCGCCAGCGCCCGGTGGTGCCACGCCGCCCGGCGACCCTGTTGGGCAATGGCACCCAGCGCCCACACCAGCCGGTCCACATCGGCGCGGGTGTTTGCCAGCCCGAAGCTGGCACGCACCAGGCCGGGCAGCATCGGGCGGGATGCAATCGGCATGCGCCCAACTATCCTGTCAAGCACCTTGCGCACGCCCTTGCCATACCCCAACAATTGCTTGAGCAACATGTGCGCGCAAAAGCAGCCGTTGCGCACACCAATGCCCCAGTCCTGTGCCAGCAATTGCGCCACACGGTTGTGCGGCACGCCCGCCACTGAAAAGGCCAGCACGCCCGCCCTGCGCTCAAAGCCGGGATGGCCGGGGTAGGCACCAAACAGGGTCACGCCCTTGAGTGGTTTCAGTTGGTCCAGCGCATAGCGCAGCAGTTCGCGTTCGTGCTGTTCGATGTGGGCCATGCCAATGCGTTGCAACAGCTCAAAACCCTTGGCCAGGGCGGCGATGCCTGCCACATTGGTGTCACCCAGTTTTCGGTACTTGTCCATGCCGCTGCGCGCCTAGGCCGAACGGCTGCGGTACCACAGTCCATACACCCAGCAGGCCGCACAAAACGACAGCGACCACTCCAGCGCGGTGAACAGCAGCAGCACCAGGCAGGGCATCTGCCACAGCGGCTGCTGCGCCAGTGCCAGCCCCAGGGCCACCGCGCTGGCAAGAAACAGCAGTTTGTTGGCGAACATCTTGGGGCCTGCGTTCTCCGGGCGACCGGCCCAGCCTCGGGCCTCAAAGCGGGCGTGCCAGAAGCGGTGCAGCGGGCAGTGGGCATACCCCACAAAGCCACGGATGAACCCTTGTACCGCCGGAATCGCCATGATCCAGGGCGACACCCACAAGGCTGCAGCGCAGCACAGCCCATTCACAAAGGCCTCCCAGCGCGCCACGGTAGACCCCAGTGGGGCTTGGTCAAATCTCAGCATGAGTACTCCTGTGGTGTGATGGCCGCTAGAACGACCCCAGTACCTGCCGGAACTTGTCGGCAGGCATAAACCCGATGACCCGCTTGTCCAGCCGCTCCGCCCCCTGGCGGTCCAGGAAAACGATGGCGGGGGGACCAAAGAGGCGGAAACGCTGCATGAGCTCCTTGTGCTGCGGGCTGTTGGCGGTCACGTCGGCCTGCAACAGGGTGAATTTGGACAGGCTGGTACGCACGGCCGGTTCGGCAAAGGTCTCCCGCTCCATCGCCTTGCAGCTGACGCACCAGTCGGCATAGAAATCCAGCAGCACCGGACGATCGGCTGCGGCCATTCTGGTCTCCAGTTCCGCAACGGAATGGATGCGTTCAAAGCGCGGCCCCTCCGTTGCACGCACCGACGCGGATTGAAAGTGCGACAACGGCTGCAGGAGGTCGCGCGATCCGCTCAGCAGGCCCACGAGCAGGCTGCAACCGGCCACAAAACACCCCACCCCCACACCTTTCCAGAGGCGCATCCAGCCGCTGGTTCCGTGGGGCAGTGCATCCAGTGCGTTCAGGAATATGGCGGTGACGATGAGCAAGGCCGCAGCACACAGCATCACCACCCAGCTCGGCAATACTGGCGCGACGATCCACAGTGCGGTGGCCAGCAGGGCCACGCCAAACCCTTTGGTAACCGCATGCATCCAGCCGCCGGCCTTGGGCAGAATTTCACGCGAAAAAATGCCCACCAGCATCAGCGGCACGCCCATGCCCAGCGCCATCACAAACAGGGCGGCAGCACCCAACTGCGCGTTGCCGGTCTTGGCGATGTACAGCAAGGCACCGGCCAGGGGCGGTGCGATGCAGGGCCCGATGATCAGCGCCGACAACGCGCCCATCAGGGCAATGCCCGCCACGGAGCCGCTGCGCTGGTCCGATGCCGACGCCAGGCGGCTTTGCAGCGCAGCGGGAAGCTGCAACTCGAAGAGGCCGAACATGGACAGCGCCAGCACCACAAACAGCGTGGCAAAGCCGCCCAGCACCCAGGGGTTCTGCAAGGCAGAAGACAGCATGGTGCCCGACAACCCTGCGGCCACGCCCGCTGCGGAATAGGTCAGCGCCATGCCCAGCACATAGGCCCCCGACAGCAGTGCGGCACGCGGGCGTGACACCGTGGAGCCTTGTCTGACGATGATGCCGGACAGAATGGGAATCATGGGAAACACACAGGGCGTCAACGCCAGCGCCAAACCAAAGCCAAAGAAGCTCGCCAGGATCATGGCGATGCTGCCGTGCTGCAAGAGCTGTTCGACGTCTGCACCGCTGGCGGTCGCCTCGTCGGCGGGTTGGGGCTGCGCAGCCGTTGTGGGCGCTTGCGTGGCACCGGCAAGCGCAAGTGTGTGGGTGATAGGCGGAAAGCACACACCCAGATCGCTGCACCCCTGGTAGGACACCTCCAGGTGCGAGGGGCTGCAGCCGGACGCGTGCACCTGCGCGGCAAAGTCACTGCGGTACACCTCCATCTTGCCAAAGAACTCATCGTTCTTGATTGTTCCGGCAGGCAGGTTGACGCGGTCCACCACGCAGGAGGGGGGGGACAGCTTGAACGCCAACTTTTTGCGATACAGGTAGTAGCCGTCCACCACCTTCCAGCGCAGATCGATGGCACCCGCCGGTCCCGCATTGGCCTCGACCTGAAAGGCCACTTCCGGGTCCAACAGGGCCTCTTCCGCCCGCGCACCGTCTGCCCCGGCCAGGCCCCACAGCACGAACAACATCCAGACAATTTTCATTTTTTACCTAACGACCAGGTGGAGCACCTGTTGTGATTGAAGAAACGCCTCGGCCTGGTGGCCTTGCAGAATGCCGAAGGTGGCCAACATGCCCGCTTCAAGGCAGGTGGGTGCCTGGACCGTGACCGAATGCGGTGCGTCCACAACTGGCCACCCCGTGCGCGGGTCCAGAATGTGCCCGTAGCGGCGGCCTCGGGCCAGGATGAATCGCCTGGCGTCACCACTGGTGGCCATGGCACCCAGGGCCAGCGGACGACCGCTCAGGCACTGCTCTCCGGTCGCCCTGGGATCGTCGATGCCAATCATCCAGGGCGCCCCGTTGCGCCGGGGGCCATTCGCCCGCAAGTCGCCACCAAAATTGACCAGCGAGGCCAAACACCCGGATTGCGCCAGCAGCGCGGCAGCCCGGTCCACGGCATATTCCTTGCCGATGCCACCCAGGTCAATTTCCATTCCGGCGCGCAGTTGCAGCGTGGGCTTGCGCCACTGGACCTTATGCCAACCTACCAGGGCCTGCACGCGGGCCACCGCCTTGTGCGTGGGAATGCGGTGGCCCGCCTCGAAGCGCCAGACCTTGCGCAGCACACCCGAAGTGATGTCAAACCGCCCGACACTCAGCCGGTGGCAGGCGTGTGCATAGTCGATCAGCCCCGCAGACTCATCGTCCAGCGAGATCGCCTCCCCTGCAGTTGTGTTGATGTGGTGCACCACGCCGCTGGGCTTGTACCGGCTGAACTTGTCCTCGATGCGCCAAGCCTCCTGGGCAACCGCCATCAAGGCAGCTGTGACGGCTGCCGTCTCGTCGCCATCGACCAGCACCTCGCAGGCCCCCCCCAGCGCCGAAAACGATGCACGCAGGTGGCCATCGTCCATGCGAACGACGGCCACTTCGCGGCACCTGGGGGAAGGGGTATCCACCGCCACAGTACGGTCCTCTCCGTCAGAACGGCAGGGTGTAGGCAAGGTGCACCATCGTTGCCTTGAGCGCGGGGAAAACACCCGCCTCCCGCTGAATCCCCACGGCATCCCAGGGCTGGTTGTCGCCGTTCTGGCGGATCACCTCGACCCGCATGCTCAGCTCGCCGCCCACGCGGGGCCGATACCCCAGCTTGACTCCCACCGAGTTCGTAGTCAACTCGGCCAGCCGGTAGTCCGAACTCGCGTACGCGGGGAGGTTGGCCAGCTCGGTGTTGTGCAGCATGGAGCGATAGAAGCTGGCAGCCGATTGCCGATAGTGGCGAAGGTGCGGCTGCACGTACAGGCCGTCCGACACGGGCTGGCGGTACTTCACATCGACCGTGTGCGAGCGGATGCCCCAGTCATCCGACACATGGCGATAGGACGCATAGGCCACCCCCTCGCCCAGGTGCTGGTTCAGCTGTACATAGAGCGCGTTGCTGTCGCGGGTGCGCGGGCGCTTCTCGTAGAAGGGGTCATAGTCGCCCATGGAGCCGGTCACCGAATTCACCACGCTGACGATCTTGTAGGGGTTGGTCATGTAGCCCTCCGCCTTGCTGTGCACGAAGTTGAGCTGCAGCAGGGTGCGGCTTGTCAGCACCTGGGTAATGCCCAATTGAAGATCGAGCTGGTCTTTGGTGTCTTCTTGCAGGCGGACCTTTCCGTCCGCAAGGGTGCTCAGTCCGTAGTGAATGCCCCCCACGGGCTTGGCCACGTCCTTGCCATAGCCCATGCCAACCACCACGGTGGTGTTGCGCTGATTGAAGTCCCTGGCAACCGTGGTCCCCAGTCCCCAGGACTCGTAGGTGCTTTGCTGGGACCGATCGGCAGTGACCGACAGCCGCGTGAGCGGATCGATCTGCCCGTCCCAATCGGCCCCGACGGAGGTGCGCTTGGTGGAGAACGCGGCCATGTGCGCCGCACCCGAAGCCCCGGAGCGGCTCTGGATCTTGACCGCACCGGTGGGCGACGAACCCGATACCGCATCGTAGGTTGCGCGCAGCGACACACTGCTGTCCTCCGACAGTTGCCGCTTGAGGCGCGAAGTAAGGCCTTCGACCGCAATGCGGTCCTCTTCGGCATAGCGCACCGCTCCGGCATCCACGCGCCAGGGTTGATCGCTATCCGTATCGGCCGCTGCGACCGGCAAGGCGGTCAACAGGCTGCAGGTGGCCGCCGACAGGGCGGCGCAGATATTGGCGAGCCCCGCGCGGTCGCCTCGGTGTGGTGTTAGTTGCATCCGCAGCCTCCCCCCCCTACACCCTTGCCACCGGACGAGGCCTCGCGGTTGGCGTAGGCATGTCCGTCCAGGTAGTCCTCGATGCGGTCTGGCGAGAGTTGCATCTCATCTTTTGCCAGCAAATTTTTCTCCCAGGGCTGCACCGGCTGCACGGAGCAGCCGCCCAAAATTGCGCAAATGCCCAGCACCGCAATGCCGGGCCATTTCAGTTGTGTGTTCATGGTGTGTCGTTGATCGGTGGTGATTACTCGGCCAGCAGGCTGGCAATATCGTCCGTGCGCGCAACACGGTCCTTGTCGCGAAAGCCGACGTGGGCGGCCCGCAGTTGTCCTTTGCGGTCAATCAGGTAGGAGCTGGGCATGCCCTTGAGCTGGTAGAGCTGGGCAATGCTGCCCTCGGCGTCGTAGCCCACCCGGAACCTGGCCGGGTTTTGCTTGAGGAACTGGGCGGCGAGATCGCGCTCTTTATCGACGTTGATGGCCAGAATAACCAGGCCGTTGGCGGCGTGCTTGTCGTGGGTGTCGTTGAGCCACTTGAACGACGACCGGCACGGGCCGCACCAGGACGCGAAGAAGTCGATATAGACCACCTTGCCTTTGAAATCGGCCAGGCGCAGGTTGCCGGTGTCCGATGCCACCGAAAAGGCCGGCGCATCGCGCAGGTCGGCGGACCAGGTGGGTGGCGCGCACAGGCATGCGGCCACAGCGGCCAGCACACCCAGGGTGTTGAGTTTCATCATGGTAGTCCTTTGATGGGGGTGGGACCCACGGCCACTGCCGCGAGTCCCGGCACACCTCGGTCGGGGTGCCTTTACTTGGTGGTGTTGATCACCGACGGTGCACCGTATTTCAGGTCGTTCGTGCGGTGGCAGTAGTCGCAGTTGGCATACGACAAACCGGCATGTCCCAGCTTGGCCGCCCGCTTGATGTCGGTGCCCCCATCGGCCGTCACCACAACCGGGGTGAATTCGCCCTTGATGTCCTTGTAGGGCAGCACGAAGTTTTCGCCCTTGCCCTGGCCCAGTTTGGCCAGCTTGCTGGAGCCGTCGGCAAATTCGAACTTCACGCTATAGCCCGTGGTCTCCACCTGGCCTGCCTTGTCGCCAAAAATCTTGCCGCCCGCAAATGCGTGGCAGGCTGCGCAGTACCGGTTGTGGCAATGCAGGGGACCGCCGGTGATTTCCGCCACTGTGGGCGGGCCAACCCGGGTAAGGTTGGTCACGCTGTTGGCCTTGAGCAGGTTGATCAGGAAGGCGTCGCCGGCAAAGCTCTCGTCGTTCTTGCCATAGATCACGATGGCACCATTGGTATCAACCGTTTGGGTCAGGTAACCCGATGTGGCCTGAATGAAGGTGTTGAAGTTGTAGGTATCCACCTTGCCCAGCGCAAAGCCGTCATCCAGCGGCTTGGCGGGGTTGATCGACTTGATGGTGCCGCCGCCAAAATTGTCGGCATCGTCAATGCGCACATAGGCATAGGGCGTGTAGGGGTAGCCCGCATCAAAGTCCAGCTTGCCTTTGCGCGCGGCGGAAATGATGCCGGGCCACACACTGTTGTCCTTGCAGGTCTTGGCACCACTGGTGTTGTTGAACACGCAGGCCTTGTAGGAGGTGACACCGGTGTTCTTGTTGAGTTCGTAGGTGGTGTACAGGTAGTCGCTGCTGACGCCCAGATCAAAGGGAGAGCGCAGGCCAGAGGTCTTGTCGTTCTCGGCCAGCAGAATGGGTGTTGCCTTGTCGGCATTCTTTTTGACGGCCAGGAGCACGCCATCGCCGCCAAACAGCACCCAGTCCTTGGTAAAGGTCTTGATGCCGGTGGGTACAGTGCCCGAGGCACCCTGCCCGTTGGTCAACTGGGTGAGGCCACCTGTAGCCACATCCACGCGGTACACATTGCCACTGTTCATGTAGTAGGCACCGCTGCCCGCCAGCTTGGCGGAACCGTGTCCGGTAGCCCCACCGTTGAGGGTCAGCAGCGTCATGCTGGTGTTTTTGGGCGTCACGGGCTTCTCGGTGAGGGTCTGTTTGCCCTTGTCCAGGATGTACAGCTTGCCGTCCACTACCACCGCGCTGGTCGCCGTACCGGGAATGTCACCCAGGAAGGTGTAGGTGGAGGCCGAGGTCAGCGTGACGCCGGTGAAGGACGCGAAGGTGGCCGCCGTGGGGTCTTCGCCGCAGGCGGAGCAGCCCGCTTTGGAGGGCTTCATCACCTTGAACTTGTAGTCGCTCGAATCGAACACGACGATTCCGCTGGCCGCCTGGCCGTACGCCGGGTACTGCACCGTCAGCAGGGTCTTCTTGTCAAAGCTCTCGGGGGTGTTGGTGCCGTCCGCCGTGGGAAACACGATGACGGATTTTCCACCGGAATCCTTGGCGGTCAGGAACACCTTGGAGCCGAGGTAATTGATGGTCTTGTACGCGGGGGACACCAGGCCGCTGGCCGTGCTGTGTGCCGTCTCGGTTGGCTGTGAGTCGGTGTGGGTGGCCATGTCATGCACCATCTTCAATGCCGCCACCTTGGGGCTGCCTCCCCGGACGTAGTAGAGCGAGTTGACGTAGAGATCGGAGTAGCTTGCGTCGGTGGAGCTGTAGCCCACCAAGGTGGTGGAGGGTGTGGGCCTGCCAATGCTGGCACTCATGACGTCATCGCTTTGGGTCAGCACCGAAGCTGGCGCTGCCGGATCGATGATGCGTGCATTCTTGACGCCACCGAGCTTCTGGGGATTGACGTTGCCGTAGAACAGGTAGCTCTGCTGACCGGTCTGCGCGGCCAGGGTGGTGTTGGCCGTTTCCGTCGTGGTTGTGGTTGTGGTCGTCGTCGTGGGAGTGGTCACGGTGGATGCGGTGTCTTTTCCGCCCCCGCCGCCACACCCGACCAGGGCCGACACGACCAAGGCGGTCGCGGACAGTCGGGCGACATGGTTCACATGGAACTTCTTCATGGTTTTTCCTCTAGGTATCAATTCTGAAATCAGCAAGCCCCGGCAGCGGATGCCGCCGGATGCGCCGCCCTCCTCTCATGGCGTTTGCACAGGCAATGCAGCGGCCTTCCTTGGTGAAAATCACCATGGAGCAGGGTCGTTTTGGGTTGAAAGGGTCGGTTGCCCATGCCACATGGCGCAACCGCACGGCGCAATCACGCCAAGGGCGGTGCGCGGGGCTGTGGCCGGACTTTCGAACCGTCGTTAGAGGGTGTCTGCACGGCGGATGCGACAGGCACGCCCCCCGTCCACACACCCGGGCCATGAACACCCCCATTCGACGGGGGAACCCCATAGCTTGTGGCGCAGGGGCACACCACGCAATGCACAGTGAACGAGGCAGGCTCCGGAGCACCCGGGGTATTGGATGCATCCATCGACGCCAGGGACCGCAGCCCATCACCGGTGCACACCGCGAACGCATTGGCGTCGGCCACCCCCACCGTCCCCTGTGCGGAGCCAGGCTGCACTGCATTAAACAGCGCGACCAGCAGGACCAGCCACACCGTCCATGGCCGGTGCAGCGCCGGGCGCGCACGGGCAGTTGGCGCGGCACACAGGTTTGCCACGCCGACGCATAGGCGATCAAGAAGAGAACGCGTGGGCCCTGTGGCCCGCACGACGCGGTGCGGTTGCATGAAACGATCCGGGCAAATTCAAGGAGTCACGGCAGCAGGAATCCGTCCATGCGGATTGCGGCAGTCGTGGAGCGCGCGTCGGCACAGAACGGCGTTCCGCCGCCTGTGACGCAAGGAATCCTTAGGCCGAAGGAGGGCCGCGCGCAGGAAGAGGTGTCGCCGTTCGCGCCGCAATGTGGGCGGCAGCGATGGGTTGCAAGGCGTAGGAAAGTGGCTGCGCAGGCTCCGCACCTAAGCGCACGACCGGGGGTGGCGCTGCCGGGGACACGCACAAAGGGCAATGCATGGAATTGCTGGACACTTCCTTGGCATCACCATCGGCAGACTTGACCAACAACTTCATGGCACTCGAACCGGTGCACACCAACACCAGGTCCTGCGGTTCAACCAGGGTCGAAGCCGTTGCCACGCCCAGCGACAACACGAACCACGCCAACACCAGGCGAGAAAGGAACGTGAAGCGGCGCAGGGTTTGCATGGGGGCGAATTATGACCAAACGGTCAACCCCAACCATGCGTTACGTCAAGTGTTTGACAGATACCGGAACGGTGCTGGCACCGATGCGCATCAAAACGTTTCCCAATCGTCGCCATCGCCCGCTGCCGAGGTGGCCTTCGGTGCAGCCAGCTTTTTAGGCGCGGGCCGCGCAGCAACGGCGGGCCGAGGTACCGGTTTGCCCCCTGCGGCCAAACGCACCGGTGCGGGCTTGGGCTGCAGCGGCGGGCGTAGGGCAGGTGCCGTGCGCACGGGGGCTGCGTGCGCCAGTGCCCCATGCCGAGCCGGGTGCCCGCCTTCGAGTTTGAAGATGCTGACCACCTGCACCATGTTGGCGGCCTGCTGGTTGAGGCTGTCGGCGGCCGCGGCGGCTTGCTCCACCAAGGCGGCATTTTGCTGGGTCACGTTGTCCAGTTGAACAATGGCCTGGTTGATCTGCTCAATACCGCTGGTCTGCTCATGCGCGGAAGCGCTGATTTCGCCAATCAAGTCAGCCACGCGCTTGACCTGGGCCACGATGTCGTTCATCGAGTCCCCAGCAGCACCCACCAGGCGACTGCCCGTTTCAATCTTCTCGACGCTGGCTCCAATCAGGCTCTTGATCTCTTTGGCGGCTTCCGCCGAGCGTCCGGCCAGGCTGCGCACTTCGCTGGCCACCACGGCAAAACCACGGCCCTGCTCGCCGGCCCGCGCGGCCTCCACGGCGGCATTGAGCGCCAGGATATTGGTCTGAAAGGCAATGCCATCAATCACGCCAATGATGTCGGCAATCTTGCGCGATGCCTGCGTGATCTCTTCCATGGTGGCCACGACCTGGCCCACCACCACCCCACCGTTGGAGGCTGCCGAACTGGCCGAGCTGGCCATCTGGTTGGCCTGGCGTGCGGTGTCGGCGTTGTTCTTGACGGTGGAGCTGAGTTCCTCCATGGAGGCAGCCGTCTGCTGCAGGTTGCTGGCCTGGGTTTCGGTGCGCTGAGACAAATCGGAGTTGCCCGCCGCAATCTCGTTGGCCCCGGTGGAAATGTTGTCCGCACCGGTGCGCACCTCGCTCACCATGCGGGACAGTCCGTTGCGCATTTCCAGCAGCCCGGCCAGCAGCAATTGGGTTTCCTCGCGGCTGTTGGGTCGGCCCTGGGGAATGTCGGTCACCAAGTCGCCCTGCGCCACGCGGGAGGTGGCATCCAACGCCACCCTCAGGGGCTGGGTAATGCTGGTAGTCAGCCCCCAGGCCATGAACGCCGCGAAACACAAGATACAGAAGCCCAGGCCACCAATCACATACACCGTGGTCTGGTTGGCGGCATTGGCCTGGTCGGTGGCCTCGCCGGCGCGCTGCTTTTGCACGGAAACAAAGGTCGCCAATTCCTCCATGGCCTTGGTCAACAAGGGATCGATCTTGCCGGTGATGATGGCACCGGCCTGTTCGGTATTGAACTGGGCCGCCAGGTCCACCGCATCCTTGAACTGGGCATCCATCTGGCGGTCAATATCGGCCAGGCGGGCAAACAATTCGCGCTCCTTGTCGCCCAGGCCGTCCGATTCGAGCTTGGCCTTGGCCGCCAGGTAGGCAGCGCGGTGGCGCTTGGCTTCGGCTTCGTCCTTCTGCACCGCATCCACCTGGGTCTGCAGGCCCATGTTGCGCACGGACACTGAACTGGCCAGCAGGGAGCGGCGCATTTCGTCCGCCAGATCCTGCCGTGCGCTGGCGTGCTGCAGCGTGGTCATCAGGCTGGCGCGGCTGCTGCCGTTGCTGACCAGTGTGCCAACGAGCATCACGGCTGCCACCAACAGGATCGTGCCAAAGCCCAGTCCCAGACGCAGGCCAATTCGAATGTCGCGGAAATTCATCTCTGTTCGGCCTGGGGCCGCTCCATGGCCGCAGCGGGCCGGTAACCGGGCCGCTGCGCGGTTGAACCAAATGGGGGCTTACTTGTAGACGCCAACCCCAATGAAGGCCTCGCCCACCGCTTCCACGTACATGATCTTGGCTTCAATCTTCTGCGTGGTGGGGTTGATGAAGCGATAGTTGCCAGACCAGCCCTTGCCCTTGCCCTTGGCCAGGTCCAACAGCATCTGGAAGAACGGGTTGCCCTCGGAATCTTTCATGCCGGTCAGGTTCTTGCCCACCAGCTTGGGGTTGCCGCCATGGGCCAGCACCTTGCCACTGAACTCGGTATAGGTCACGTAGAGGTCGCGGTCTTTGAAGGATTTTCCGTTGGTGAACTCCTCGGCGGCTTTTTCGGGACCATTGGCACCCACGTAGGCCACGGCCTTTTTGACCAGTGCCTCGGCCTCGGCCTGGCTGCCCCGGTCCGCAGCTTGGGCGGCACCGGCCATCAACACCGCACTCAATGTCACGGCGAAAAAACCCTTGAACATGGAAATCAAACGCATTTGGTTACTCCTGATGTAAAAAAAGACAAAAAAACTGACACTGGCTATTTGTAGACCCCAACCCCAATCCACGTGTCATTCACACGCTCCACGTAAATCAGCTTTTCAGCGATCTTGTCGGTCGTGGGGTTGCGGAACTTGTAGGTATCCGTTCAGCCCTTGCCCTTGGTCTTGGCCACCTCACTGATCATCTGGATGAACAGCTTGCCATGGGTGAACTCCTGCGCGGACTTCTCGGGGCCATTGGCTTTCAGATAGGCGACGGCCCGTTTGGTCATCGCCTCGGCTTCTGCGGGCGTGCCGTTCTCAGCCGCGTGTGCAGCGCTGCCTCCCCCCACCATAAGTCCCAGGACGCACAGTCCCACCCACCTTTTCAACCATGTCAATTGCTTCATGCTCGGACTCCAACGAGATTGTGAAGAGCCCAGCTTAGACCCGCCCGCTGCGTTTATCGCATCGGGTATACCCTGCAATGCACGCTCATTTGCGCCAGGTCAAAGCAGTCCAGCCAGCCCCGCCATGGCCAGCGCGTAGCCGTTGGTGCCCAGCCCCACCAGCACGCCCTTGGCTACTGGCG
>CAZDDK010000042.1:0-18031 GCA_964504185.1 uncultured Rhodoferax sp.
CTCAGACCTGGACCCGTATGTGCCACGCCATGGCGGGCAGGACGCGCGCGCAGTACGCAACGGCATCCTTTGCCAGCACATTGCGGGCCGCATTTGGACTCATGAAAGAATGACCCGTGGCCATCCTGCGTACGACCGTTCAATCCTTCGATCTGTTTGACACGCTGATTGCGCGGGCCTGCGTCACGCCCGCCAATCTTTTCAAGCAGGTCGAAATCTCAATGGGCATGCCAGGCTTTGCTGCGCACCGTATGGACGCTGAGCAAAGGGTGTACGCCACCAAACAGCGCTTTGACCTGTCCGACATTTATCAGAACCTGCGTGCGCAGGGATTTTGCGACGCGGATATGGCACAGCGCCTTATGGAAGCAGAGATCGATGCGGAATTCGACAACGCCATTCCTATCACGGAGAACCTCGCTGCGGTGCGCGACTTCGATCTCGTGGTGTCTGACATGTATTTGCCGGCCTCTGTCTTGCGTGGACTGTTGCAACATGTAGGCCTGCGCCGATTTGTGCATGTTTTTTCCAGCAATGCAGGAAAACACTCAGGAACCATTTGGCCAGAGTTGACTACGCGCTGGTTGATTCTTCGTCACACGGGTGATAGCGCACGGGCCGACATCGAACAAGCGCAACGCTTTTCCGTGCCCACCGTCCATTACACAGGGGCTCTAGCCAACCCCATCGAACAGCATCTTCATGATGCGGGCATGGTACAGGTGAGCCGCCTCTGTAGACAACTGCGGCTGTCCAACCCGTTTTCCCCTTCTTCTGTGGAAGCCGAATTCTGGAATCACTTTGTACAGTACAACGTTCCTCTGCTTTGCATGACCGCCCATGCGGCACGCGCGAAGCGCGATGCAGCGGGTCTACAACGCATTTTGTTTCTGGCCAGGGATTGCCATTTCCTCAGCGAAGTGTTTTTGTCGCTCTACCCTTGCGACCCGTTTGAACTGGTACAAGTCTCCCGCAACGCGCTGGCCGCGGACACCGGGGGGTTTGCCCGCTATTTGCAGAACTGCGGGTTACAACACGCTCTGGTCTGCGACCTGGTATCGACCGGATATTCGTGGCTGCAATTCAGCGAAGCGACACAACAATCCCTGCACTTTTTCTCCCTGGTGTATATCGACAACTATCAGTACCAACCGTTTGACTCCGCTCGACTCCATCAATCGGACCTATTTCGGTTTTCATTTGGGGTCAAGTCCAGCGAGGTACGCTCGTGGAGCCTGGCCATTGAACTGCTCAACACCGCACCCCATGGCTCCACACTGGGTGTGCACCCCGTGGGATCCACTTTCGCCGCACACTTTGACCAACGGCATGAACTGCCAGGCAGCCTGCTGAAGACCGTGCTGCTGGCGCAGGCTGCAGCCATGCAGTGCCTGCGACCACACCGTGCAGCCGTGGCGCAGGAACTCGGCGTGGTGCAAGACCCGCAACAACTGTTGTCATCGCTGGTCAGCGCCCTGTCGGGCACCGACTGGCTCAACCAATTTGCCAGCACAGCCATATGCAATCCCTTGAATTAACCGAACTGGCCAACCGCTTTGGCAGCGACAAGGGCGACAGCGTTCTGTGTGCTCACGCCTATACACGCATCTATGCGTTCCTGCTCGCGTCAGCCCGCAACACACCCCTTCGGTTGCTGGAAATCGGTTTGGTGCATGGCCATACGCAAGACACCCTTCGGGGCCACCTAGAAGAAGTCGGGTGTCCAAGTCTGAAAATGTGGGCCGAGTATCTTCCCCGTGCGCAGATATTTGGTATCGACATCGAGGATTTCTGCTCACTCTCAGAGCCACGCATAACCGTGTTCCGGGGCGATCAATCCAACCCCGACGATCTGGTCCGAGTAGTGAGGCAGGCAGGGGGGCCGTTTGACATCATCATTGACGATGGCAGCCACGCCTCCCACCATCAGCAAATTGCATTGGCGTGTTTGTTTGAGCACCTGGCACCCGGTGGCCTGTATTGCATTGAAGACCTGCACTACCAGCCCAACGATCTGGAAATTGAGGGCATTACCCGCACGCGCGAGTTCTTGCATAGCCTGCGCTTCGATGGCACGGGCGCGCGCATCGCCATGGAGCAGCACGAACTGGCACGGTTGCTGGGCCAAATCGCTTCGATTCACTTTTTCGACAGCCAGTCCACTCGTTGGTCGTTGGCACAGCGTGAAGACGCACTTGCTGTCATTGCGAAGCGCGGGGCGCATTCTCTGCTGGGAGATGCTGTCAATGGCCTGCCCCCCGTCGGAATGCGCCCAGAAAAAGCCCCTCACAACGCAGCAGGCACCCACGTTCACTCCCTCGATTCGTTCGTCGGACATGCGGCCATTCACGGGCAACGGGTGTACTGTTGCTCGGCTGTATTGTCACCCGATCCACGCCATTGGAAGGCCATGGGAGGTGCACAACCGCCCCACATCGTGCCTACCAGCCAAGCTGCGGTCTATCGATTGGGGGACCACATTGACTTTCGGCAAGGCGGTAACGCGCTGATGTACCAACGCCAGGGTTGGGATTTTTCGTCCGCTGGAGGAACATGGACCGTCGCACCCACGGGGCGATTGGCGCTCACGCTGGTCGGCGCACCGACCGAACAGCACAGGTACTGGATGGAGGTTGACGCCCAAACTCTCGTGGCACCTTCACATCCGTCCACCAATGCCGAATTGGTAGTCAACGAGGTCTCACTGGGGGTCCATGCGTTCGGGGCCAATCAGACACTCCGAGTGCCATTTGAGCTGCCCGAGTTCGGACTGGCCGAACGTGCGTTGACACTGGAGTTTAGGGTATTCAATCCGGTCTCACCCCATTCATTGGCATTATCAGAGGACAGGCGGGAACTCGGACTGCTGCTGATTGGACTGCGTCTCCTCTGTGAGAACGATTTGTGTACAGCAAGTTACCCCACGGTTGTCTAAGACCTGCTATATTGGCTGTCGCGTTGGGCGCGCCAACAGCATTGGCGAGACGCTGGCGCAGCGGCAGATTTTTCGGGATCACACATGATGGACAAAATGACATCCGTTTTGAACAAGCACATGGCGGCCCTGGCCACCTGTCTCGTGACCTCAGTCCTTCCCGTTTGGGCGCAGGGAACGTCTGCGCCCCGTCAGGAAGAGGTGGACCAGGTTTTTCGCGAGGTCCTTGCCAACCCCGCGTCCATTGATGTCCGCACCCGGTATGCGTCCCTGCTGGTGCGATCCGGCAATTACGAAGGCGGTATCGCGGCCCTGGAGGGCCTCCTCCTCGCGCCCGACGCGCCTGCCAACATCCGGCTGGAACTGGCCGTTCTCTACTACCGCCTTGGCTCCTACGCGATGGCGCAGTCCTATCTGCGGCAGGCGCTGGACGACCCCCGTCTGAATGACACCCAGAAACGTGACGCCCAGTCCTTGATGCGGGATGTCGTCGAGCGCAACAAGCCATCGCGCCTGTCGGGCATGGTCATGTTGGGATTCAAGGCCCAGACCAATCCCACGGGTGCCACCGATAACAGCGTGGTCTTGTCACAAGGGTTGTCCGTGCCGCGCGCCACGGAATTCGCACCCAAGTCGGACACCGACGTGCATGCATGGGCTTTGCTGGACCATGTCTACGATCTGGAGCAGCAAAACGAAGCAGCCTTCACCACCACCCTGATGGGTTATGCCAACCACTTCAGCTCGGTTGGCAGCTATTCCAACCACGCCGGGTATTCCAAACCCTTCGACCTCACCGTAGTGGCGGGCAGCACAGGCTTGCGATTCAAGCCATCACCACAATCCCAAAAAGAGTGGACCGTGCGACCCCACCTGCTGTTCGGGGGTGCGACGGCCAACGGCAATTCCTACTTCACGACGGGTGGCTGGGGCATCAGTACCGACTACCGTATGTCTGAACGCTTGGCCTACGGTGGGACCTACGAAAACAGCCGCTTGGTGTATCCCGAACGCAGCGATATCGCGAATGCACCGCTGTTGGGCGGTAGTCGGCAGACCCTGCGCCTCCACTCCACGCTGGAAACGGCTCCTAACCGCTTCTTGATGAGTGAATGGGGTTACACCGACCATGATGGGAACGCCTCTTTTACCGGTTATCGCGGTCCCGAGTTGCGCTTGTCCTACGTTTTCAGCTACGCCTCTCCCTTTTCCGCCACGGCGCTGCCGTGGGCCATGACGCTCATGGGCAGTGCATTGCGCCGCGACTACCGCAGCCCCGACCCGACCGTCAGCCTGCACACAACCCGACAAGACACCGAGTGGCGTCTGGGCTTGATCAATGTGGCACCCGTATCGCGGGACATGGCGGTGCAGTTCCAGCTGGAAACCGTCAAGACCGATTCGAATATTCCCAACTTCAGCACCACCAACACGTCCGGTACGGTGGGCGTGGTTTGGAAGTACTGACCTCAGTCAGGAGAACGCAATGCCCCCCGCACCCATCGATATCAACGAGTGGTGGCTCGCCGCAGCTGCTGCCACCAGCATCCTTGCCCCCACCGCCCATGCTGCAACGCAAGCGGGTACCCAGGTTGGCATCACCACGGCGGTGCGTCCCGGGGTGGTAACCACCACCCATGACCGAGTGGTCTACATCGGAAATTCGGTCGCATTCGGCGAACGCTTTAAAACCGACAGCACGGGTGTCATGCACATCCTGTTCATGGACCAGTCCTCCATGACCCTGGGGCCCAATTCCGAGCTGGTGATTGATGAGTTCACCTTCAACCCCGAATCGCGGCGCGGCAGCATTGCGGTCAACCTGGTCAAAGGTGCGCTGCGGGTCGTGGGCGGATTTATCAGCAAGCTCAACACCCCACAGGGGTTGAGTGCGGCTCGCGTGCAAACCGCGACAGCCACCATTGGCATTCGTGGCGGCATCTCCATGGTAGACCACGCCAACGACAGCACTGCAGCCACCTTTTTGTTTGGCCAACAGATGCAGGTTACAGGGCAGGGGGGACAGACCGTCACCATTAACCGACCCGGATTCGGTACCACTATTGGGTCCAACGGCAATCCCAGCATGCCCTTTCGAGTGCCTGCCGACACCATGACCAACCTGATCAACCAATTTGGATCCGGTGGCGGTCAACCGTCTGGAGGAGGTGCGCCCGGTCCGTTGATCAGCACCGGCGGCAAGCCGATCAGCAGTGCCCCCAATCTGGAACTCGCCCCGGATCGCACCCAGCAATCAACAGGCCAACTAAATACACAAACACCCGCAAATACCTTGCGCGAGGTGCTGGGTTCCAACCCGACACCCAACCAGTCTTAGTCGCCAGCGAATGCGGGTTCTTTTTGCGTCGGTCTACCCGCACTTGCCGGACATTGTCGGGGGATTGCAGACCACTACGGACGATCTGTGCACCGCCCTGGTGGCAATGGGTGCCAAGGCTGCCGTGCTGTGCGGATTGAGTGAGCACGGCACCACTCCCGGTCACGCGCATTCGCGGCGCGATGACACTCAGGGCTACCCGGTGTTTCGGGTCTCCAACCCCACCCGTCACCTGGCAGTGCTGGCAGCCAGTTGGGACCCCAGCATCATCGTGGTGCAAAGTGGCACCACGTTGGTCCCGATGCTGATCTCCGCGCTGGACACGGGCAAGCCCACTGCGGTTTACCTGCACAACGTTGAAACCCACCAGTTAGGTGGCACCTTGGTGCCCGACCCCTCCATCCTGTACCTGGCCAACTCTGAATTCACTGCCCAGCGCTGGCGCGCACTATGCGGCCTGCATTGCGTAGTGGCTCCCCCCTTGGTGCTACCAGAACGCTACTTCGTGCCACAACGGGGCGACCGCGTCCTGTTTGTCAATCCGACACAAATCAAGGGTGTCGAAATCATGTTCGCGCTCGCGGCGGCCTGCCCGGATATTCCCTTTCTGGTGACGGAAAGCTGGGGGTTGAACCCCAGCTGGCGAGCCCATTGCCTGCAGCGTGCTCGCCTGCTTCCCAACATCGAATGGCAAGCTCCCACCCGCGACATGCGCACCGTCTACGCCCGCGCCCGCACCCTGCTGATGCCCAGTCTCTGGGAAGAGGCCTATGGTCGCACGGTGGTGGAAGCCCAGATCAACGGCATTCCGGTGGTGGCCAGCAACCGAGGGGCACTGCCTGAATCGGTTGGTGCTGGGGGGCTGCTGGTGGAGGCCCATGCCCCCATCTCCGACTGGGAGCAGGCCCTGCGGCAGGCCTACATGCCATCCGACACCTATGATGCACTGTCCGCGCAGGCACGACAGCAGGCCTACCACAGTGCGGCATCGCCCATCCTACTGAGTCGGTTCGTCTCGGCCATTGCGGCCCATGGAGGCCACCAATGACGCACCCGCACCCGACTGCGTCGATCCCCGTACCCCGCATTCTGTTTGTGTGCAATGCCGATACGCACGGCGCGGTTTCGGCGCTGGATGTCTGCCACCGCCTCTGCGATGCACTGGCTGCCCACGGCATGCAGCCCATGGTGCTGCAACAGTGGCCCATCACCCCCCAGGTGGACCCGCGCCCTGCAGCCAGGACACAGGAATATCCCTATCCCGTGTATTGCTCGCGCGACGTGGGCTCTGATGCCACACTGCTCTGTCTGGTCGAGCAGCCTGGCCTGGTCATCACCCTGGGGGCCGATCCGATTGGACTGGCGCTGCCCCTGTTGGATGCGGGACTTCCGTGCATTGCATGGTTTGTCAACGCTTCCAGCTTCCAGTCGTTGCCCCGTGGCACATTGGACCACCGCGTGGGATTGGCCGCTGCCACCCAAGCGCTGGCAGCGCAGCTCGGCGTGCTAACAGGTGCACCGGTCGTGCCCCTGCTGCCCCCTCTGTCCGCGCAAGAGCCCTGCTCCGGGGGCGGAGATGCTGTCCTGGTGGCGTCCGTGCGCCGCGAAGACGGTATTCACCGCGTGCTGCAAATGGCGCTTGCACGCCCCCATGTTCCGTTCGTTGCCATTGCCCCCGTCGGCCAGATGGATGCAGATCCGCCCTTGCGCAACGATGTTCCGCCCAATGTGAGCGTGCTCCACGCCAGCCGCGCGCTGCACAGACCTTGTAGCATGGCCGTCTTGCCCGCGCTCACGGCCGATCTTCCATGGGACATGCTGGCGCACTGCCTGTGCGCCCAGCTTCCCATATTGGCCTCCAGTGAACCGCTGCTCGAACACGCGGTGGGAGCGGCGGGCCTGGTAGTAGGCACGCATCAACCGCTGGCGGCGTGGCTGGATGCATTGGACCTGATGCTGCAGAACGCCAGCCCATCTTCGGTGGGAGACCTGGTTGCACAGGAACGTGCCCATGGCCTGCGTCTTCCGGCGGCACTGGCGGCGCAACAGTGCGCGCAACTCGCCGCACAGTATGTCAGGTCGGGCGGGCAACCGGTGGCAAAACGGCTCTGAAACACAACTGAACTCGGCAGCCCCCGCCGACTTCGCCCTGAACCGCAATGCTTGCGCCCATGCGCTGCAGCCATTTGCGCGTGAGCACAAGCCCCATGCCAACACCCGGAAACTGCTGGGCGCTGTGCAATCGGCCAAACGCCTGGAAAAGCTTGCCTTGCAAGGCCGGATCAAATCCCACTCCGTTGTCGCACACCTCCAACTCGACGACACCGGCCTCGCTGCAGGCACCTCGCCGGATGGACACCACCGGTTTCTCGCGTCCGGCAGAGAACTTCACCGCGTTTCCCAGCACATGCCCCAGGGCGTGGCGCAGCAACCGGGCATCGGCCTGGACCAAGGGCAAATCGCCATCCATGTGCCACTGCAACGCCGGGCCCGCCCCTGGCACCGCGTTGCACGCCTCTCGCACCAGTGCCTGCAACGAAACCGGCTCCAGCACCACGGTTTCCGTTCCCGCACGCGACAGCGCGGTCAGCCCGTCGAGCATCACCCCCATGTGCCGCGCCGAGTCCACCATGGTCGCCAGGAATCCCCGGACTTCCGCATCCAGCTGCGGCCCTGCCTCCTCCTGGACCAACTGGGCAAAGGACACGATGTGGCGCAGGGGCGCACGCAGGTCATGCGATACGGTGGCGGTGAACGCCTGCATCTCCGTGCGCAGTGCCGCCAACTCGGCCTGCAACGCGGCAACCTGTTCCAATTGCGGGTCGGCCATGGCGTGTGTGTCCGGTTTCACGCCTTGGGCAACTTCTTGGGCCGATTCCAATTGGGAATGCTGACCTGCCTGCCCCGTGCCACCGTCAGTGCCCCAGCGGGCGTGTCCTTGGTCAGCGTAGAGCCGCCCCCCACCGTGCCACCCGCCCCCAGCGAGATGGGTGCCACCAGCACACAGTTGCTGCCCACGTGCACATCGTCTTCTATGACCGTGCGGTGCTTGTTGGCCCCGTCATAGTTGGCGGTGATACTGCCCGCCCCGTAGTTGACGCGCTCACCCACCGTGGCATCGCCCAGATACGCCAGGTGGTTGGCCTTGGCCCCCTTGGCCAGGGTGGAGTTCTTGACTTCGACAAAATTGCCAATGTGGACCTCGGCCCCCAAATGGGCCCCAGGGCGCAGGCGGGCAAACGGCCCCACCAGCGCGGCCTCCCCCACCGTAACCCCCAGGCTTTCACCGTCGATGTGGGTAAATGGGTGAATCACCGCGCCAGCCCCAATCACCGCATTGGCAATCACGCAATGGGCACCAATGGAGGCACCCTCCCCCAGATTCACCTGTCCTTCAAATACGCAGTTCACATCAATGAACACATCCCGCGCGCACAGCAGATCGCCGCGCACGTCAAACCGCGCCGGGTCGGCCATGCGCACGCCCTCTTCCATCAGCCGCTGGGCCTGCTGCAGCTGAAAGGCCCGCTCCAGCTGTGCCAGTTGCTGCGGGCTGTTGACCCCGGTTACTTGCACCGCGTCGTCAATCCGGTGGGCCACCACAGGCACCCCGTCGGCCACGGCAAACTTCACCACGTCGGTCAGGTAGTACTCGCCCTGTGCGTTGTGGTTGTCCAGTCGTGCCAGCCAGCGCTTGAGCAGCGCAGCGGGCACGGCCATGATGCCGCTGTAGATTTCACCAATGGCCAGCTGATCGGTGGTGGCATCCTTGTGCTCGACGATGGCCTGAACCGGTGCGTGCTCCAAACCGCCTTGGCGCACAATGCGCCCATAGCCTGTGGGGTCGGGCATCCGCAATGTCAGCAACGCCAAATTCTCGCCTGCGCAGGCCGTCACCAGGTGGTACAGCGTGGCCGGTCGGGTGAGTGGTACGTCCCCCGAAAGCACCAGCACAACCCCGTCATCAGCCAGCACCGGCACCGCCTGTTGCACCGCGTGGCCCGTACCGAGTTGCGGCTCCTGGCGCACAAAACTTATGGCCAACTGGCCATCAGCCCGCGTATCCATTGAACAGCTTGCTTCAACTTCTATAGCGCCATGTCCGGTAATCAACACCGCCTGGCGGGCCTGCAGGGCGCGGGCGGTATCCAGCACATGGTGCACCAGGGGACGTCCGGCCAGTGGTTGCAGCACCTTGGGCAGTCGGCTCTTCATGCGCGTACCCTTGCCGGCCGCCATAATGACCACGTCAAGGGGGAGTCGCAGCGACGCGCCGTCTTGGTCCTGGGTGTCAGAAGTCACGTGAATGTCCCTTTCAAAGCTGTCCAATTGGTGGTTTCTATTCCGGTCGCTCCGCATTATCGGCGGGCTGGTCGCTGCGCTGGCCCTGGTGGGCTGCAGCGCCGTGCGCCTGGGCTACAACAATGGCCCCACGCTGGCCTACTGGTGGCTGGACCGCTACTTTGATTTTGACGACGCACAAAGCCTGCGCGTGCGCGCCGACTTGCAAACCGTGCAGGATTGGCACCGCAGACAGGAACTGCCCCTCTTGGTGAAGCAACTCCGGGACCTGCAAACCCTGGCCCCCAAGACAGTCACCTCCGAGCAGGTTTGTACGCTGGTACGTGAATTGCAAGCCCGGCTGCAAACCACGCTGGGGCGCGTGGTGCCGACGATTGCGGCCATCGCGCCCGGCTTGCAGGACAGCCAGTTGGAGCGCATGGTCCAGGAGTTTGAGCGCCGCGACCGTGCGTGGCAGGAGGAATGGATGGAGGGGACGCCGGACGAACGCCGCCAGCGCCGCATCAAGCAGATCGTGGAACGTGCCGAATCGTTTTACGGCAGCCTGGACCCCACGCAGCTGGTCGTTGTGCGCGATCACATTGGCACGTCGAGTTTCGACGGTCCGCGCCAGTTGCGCGAGATGCAGCGCCGCCACCAACACACCGTGCGCGTTCTGCGGGAGTTGCGCAAACCCCATATCAGCTCCCCCCAGGCGCAGGCCCAAGTCCAGATGCTGCTGGAGCAGACTTTCGTGGCACCCGACCCCGCCTACCGCCAGTACATGGACCACCTGACCCAGGAGAGTTGCCACGCCATGGCAGCCCTGCATAACCGCAGCAGCGCGGAGCAACGCAAGCGCCTAGTACGCACCCTGCAGGACTACGAGGGCGACGCACGCGCGCTCATGGACGAAGCTGCGCGTGCCCCGGCCACCGCCCAACCGTAGAATTCCCACCCCATCACACCACGACACACCCAATGACGCTGCCCGACACCCCCGATGAAAACGCCTGGCACAAGCGATTTGCCGCCCAGGCCAACAACCGCGCCTGGGACTTGACTACCATCCCCCGCACGCCCGACCAGGACCGCGAAATGCTCGATGCAGCCCACGCAGCCGCCTGGCATTGGGGTGCCGTAGGCACTGAACTTCACCGCATGCGGGCCACCATGTTGCTGGCCGAAGTCCACGCCGTACTGGGTTTCGGTGCCTCCGCCTTTGAATTTGCGCAGACCATGCACGGCTACTTCGCGGACAACGCGCAAACACCGGATTGGGAAGTCGCCTTCGCCCATGCCATTCAAGCCCATGCGGCAGCCGTTGCCGGGGTTCACGCCGTGCACCTGCGTGCATTCGAGCGCGCCAGCGCCGCCATTGAGGCCATTGCCAGCGACGAAGACCGCGCCATCGTCATGAAGACGTTTGGCCGCATCCCACGCCCCTGAGCCGACGAAGAAGCGGAACGTGCCCGCGCCATCCACTCAAATCGGCCACACCACCCCGTGGTTGTTCAGAATGGCATCCAGCGGCACATCATGGGGCTCGGGTTCCAGATCTTCCACAAAACCCACGCCAAAACCCAGTCCCACGGTATAGGGTTTGGGGTCCAGCGCGGCCATCATGCGGTCATAGAAACCGCCGCCATAGCCCAGCCGATAGCCACCCGGACCGTAACCCACGCAGGGGGCAAACAGCAGAGTGGGCACTATCACTTCCGTGTCCTTGGGTTTGGGGATGCCGTAAGCGTCCTCTTCCATCGGGCAGCCCGGATACCAGGCATGGAAGGTCATGGTCTTGTGTTCCTTGTTGACCACCGGCAGACCAATGCGGCGCAACTGCGGCTGGTCCAGCAACTCACCGTCTTCTTTCCAGCGGTGCAGGGCCGGCAGCGGGTCAAACTCGCCCTTGATGGGCCAATACGCCCCAATGACGGTGTCGGGCCGCCCCACCAGCCAGATGCGCATGACCTGCTGCAACAAATCGGCCTGTTGTAGCCGATCGGGCAAGTTCAGCCGTTGTTCCAGCAGGGCCTTGCGCAGGGCTTTCTTGGCCGCTGCCTTTGAATCATCTGACTTGTCCATAATCTCCACATGCAGTTTTCAGCCATTCTGACATCGATAGCGCTTTGCGGCGCACTTCTGGTGTCCCCTTGCACCTCCGCCCAGCCGTCCGTGTCCGAAGCCGTCCGTGCCGACAACCTGGTGCTGGAGGCCGCCCACGCCTACAAACAACGCGACCGCAAACGCCTGACCGCCCTGCGGGGCCCGCTGCGCGGCCACCCGCTCGAACCCTGGGCCGCTTACTGGGATTTGTCGGCCCGCCTGGACGACGCCAGTGCTACCGAGGTGCAGGATTTTTTTACCCGCTTTGCCGGCAGCTACCAGGAGGACCGGTTGCGCGCCGAATGGTTGCAGCTGTTGGGCCGCAACCGGGACTGGGCCCAGTTCAACCGCGAATACCCGCTGTACCGCATGCAGGACGACAAGTCCGTGCGTTGCTACGCCCTGCTGGCCGAGCACCTGGCCAGCGGCGTGGACAACACGGCCCAAGTCCAGGACATCTGGATGGCAGTCAAGGAAGCCGACGATGCCTGCGCCAGCGCCGCCGAGCAGTTGGTCAAAGACCACACCACGTCCAAGCTGATGGTCTGGCAGCGCGCGCGCTTAGGCATGGAGAACGACCGCCTGCGGGTCGTGACCCAGGCGGTGGAGATCGTGAGCCCGGGCTCGGTCAAGACGGTCAACGCCATCTACCTGCACCCCAGCAAATACCTGAGCGACAAGCTGACCGCCCTACAGCCCAAGACCCGCGAACTGGTGTCGCTGGCGCTGATCCGCCTGGCCTATCTGGACCCCGCCGGGGCCGCCACGGAACTCGACAAGCTGCGCTGGCGCACCCAGCTCACGCAGGAGGAACGCAGCTGGATCTGGGGCGTGATCGGCAAACGCGCCGCGCAAAGGCTCTCCGATGACGCATCCGATTACTTTGCCCGAGGGCAGGCCCACCACATGCACGACGACCACCTGGCGTGGCAGGTGCGTGCGGCCCTGCGCGGCGCGCGCTGGTCGCAGGTGCTGTCCGCCACGGGCGCGATGGCCGAGGCCCAGCGCAATGACCCGGCCTGGGTGTACTGGCGCGCGCGGGCCATGCTGCTGCAAACCCCGACCGAGGCCACCCGCGCGCAGGCGTTGCAATTGCTGCAAGGCATTGCCGGAGTGCGCGGCTTCTATGAGCAGCTGGCGCTGGAAGAGCTGGGCCAACGCATCACCGTGGCCGCCAAACCCGAACCACCAACGCGCGCGGAGCAGGAAGCTGCCCGCCAGAACCCCGGGTTGAACCGGGCCCTGCATGCCATTCGCATCGGGCTGCGCCCCGAGGGCGTGCGCGAATGGAACTACACCACCAATTTGCACGTCCGCGGGGGCATGGACGACCGCAGCCTGCTGGCCGCCGCCGCCCTGGCCTGCCAGCACGAGGTGTGGGACCGCTGCATCAACACCAGCGAGCGCACCAAGGCCGTCATCGACAGCGAGCAGCGCTTTCCCATGCCGTTCAAGTCCGCCGTGGTGGCGCGCACCAGCCAGATCGGGCTGGACCCGGCCTACGTCTATGGCCTGATCCGCCAGGAAAGCCGCTTCATCATGGATGCCAAGTCCGGAGTCGGTGCCTCGGGCCTGATGCAGGTCATGCCTGCCACCGCGAAATGGACCGCCAAGAAGATCGGCCTGACCAGTTTCCAGCCCCACCAGATCACCGACCGCGACACCAACATTGCCATTGGCACCGGCTACCTCAAGCTGGTGCTCGACAGCTTCGAGGGCTCCATGCCCCTGGCCGCTGCGGCCTACAACGCCGGCCCGGGCCGTCCGCGCAACTGGCGGGGGCAGGCCGGTGACCCGGTCATGGAAGCCGCCATCTGGGCCGAGAACGTGCCCTTTTCCGAAACCCGCGACTACGTCAAGAAAGTGCTGTCCAACACCACCAACTATGCCGCACTCCTCACCGGCCAGCCCCAGTCGCTCAAGGCCCGCCTGGGTCACGTGGGGCCCAAGGACGCCGCCGTTCCGGAAACCGGACTGGATTTGCCCTGATCTTCAGGGCCGTTTATGAACAAGGAAACCACATGCTGCAACTCTACATTGGCAACAAGAATTACTCCTCCTGGTCCATGCGCTCCTGGGTGCTGCTGCAGCAAAGTGGCATTGCGTTCCAGGAGGTCATGGTGCGGTTTGACTCCTTCGAGGCCGACTCCCACTTCAAGAAGACCCTGCAGGATGCCACCCCCACCGGCAAGGTGCCGCTGCTGGTGGACGGCAACCTGGCCGTGTGGGACACGCTGGCCATCGCCGAATACCTGGCCGAGCAGTTCCCCGAAAAGCACCTGTGGCCTGCCGACAAGGCCGCGCGCGCCCGCGCCCGCAGCATCTGCGCGGAGATGCACAGCGGCTTCACCGCGCTGCGCGGCAACTGCCCCATGAATATCGAAGCCCGGTTGGCAGAAACCGGTGCCCTCATCTGGCGCGACAAGCCCGGCGTGCGCGCCGATGTGCAGCGCCTGGTGGACATGTGGAGTGCCCTGCTGCAGGAGCACGGAGGCCCCCTGCTGTTTGGCGACTTCAGCGTGGCCGACGCCTACTATGCGCCAGTCTGCATGCGCCTGAAAACCTACGCCCTGCCGGTGCCGCCGGCCATTTCCGCCTACGTGGAACGCGTCTGCGCGCTGCCCGGCGTCCAGGCCTGGATCGCCCAGGCGCTGGCCGAGAAGGACTTTCTGGACTTCGAAGAGCCCTACCGTCTGAAGGCCTAGGAACACTCCGATGGATACCTACCTAGTCGGCGGCGCGGTGCGCGATGCACTCATGGGCCTGCCGGTGCAGGACCGCGATTGGGTGGTGGTCGGTGCCACGCCGCAAGAGCTGGTGGACCAGGGCTTTGTGCCGGTGGGACGGGACTTTCCGGTGTTCCTGCACCCACAGACCCACGAGGAATACGCCCTGGCACGCACCGAGCGCAACACCGCCCCCGGCTACCGCGGCTTTGCGGTGCACGCAGCACCGGATGTGACGCTGGAAGAGGATCTGGCGCGGCGTGACCTTACTATCAATTCGATAGCTGTTCATGCAGATTTGACGCGGGCTAGTGGCATTTTTTCTTCTAAAGATTCCACTCTGGCAGAGACCTGGAACGCCTCCGGTGCCCTGGTCGATCCCTATGGCGGACGCCAGGACATTGCGGACAAGGTGCTGCGCCATGTAACGCCGGCCTTCCGCGAGGACCCAGTGCGCATCCTGCGCCTGGCGCGCTTTGCCGCCCGCTTCACCGACTTTCAGGTGGCCCCCGAAACGCGTGATCTGATGCGCGAGATGGTGACCGCAGGCGACGTGGACCACCTGGTGGCAGAACGGGTCTGGCAGGAGCTTTCCCGGGGCCTGATGGAGGCGCAGCCTTCGCGCATGTTCGCCGTGCTGCGCGACTGCGGCGCACTGGCGCACCTGCTGCCCGAACTGGATCGCCTGTGGGGCGTGCCGCAAAGCGCGGAGCACCACCCCGAGGTGGACACCGGCGTGCACGTGATGCTGGTGCTGGACTTGGCCGCCCGCCTGAAGACCAGCCTGGGCGTGCGCTTTGCCTGCCTGGTGCACGACCTGGGCAAGGGCACGACGCCCGTTGACGTGCTGCCGCGCCACATCGGTCACGAGCAGCGCAGCGTGCGCCTGCTCAAGTCCCTGTGCCAGCGCCTGCGCGTGCCGGTAGAGTGCAAGGAACTGGCCGAGGTGGTGGCGCGCGAGCACGGCAACATCCACCGCAGCGCCGATCTGAACGCCGCCTCCGTGGTGCGCCTGCTGGAGCGCTGCGATGCCATCCGCAAGCCGGCGCGCTTTGCGCAGATTCTGCTGGCCTGCGAATGCGATGCCCGGGGCCGCCTGGGTCTGCAGGACGCGCCCTACCCGCAGGCCCAGCGGCTGGCGCAGGCGCTGCAGCGGGCGCTGTCGGTCGCTACAAGTTCAATAGCAGAACAAGCCCATTCGACAGGGGCTACTGGCCAACAAGTCGGTGAGTGGATTCACCGGGCCCGGGTCCAGGCGGTGGCCGTGGGTCTTTGAGCCGGGGGCCGCGGGCCAATCAGCGGCGCAGGTGCGATTGCGTCCAGCGCACGATGTCGGCCGCCCCCATGGCACCGGCCTGGCGTGCCACCTCGCGTCCACCCACAAACAGCGCCAGCGTCGGAATGCTGCGAATGGCGAAGCGGGCACCCAGCGCGGGCACGGCCTCGGTATCCACCTTGGCAACCCGCACAAAGGGTTCCAGCTGGGCGGTGGCCTGCTCCAGGGCGGGTGCCATCTGGCGGCAGGGGCCGCACCAGGGGGCCCAAAAGTCCACCAGCACAGGAATCTGGTTGCGCCCGATGTGCTTGTCAAACGCGGCTTCGTCCAGCGCGGTGGTGTGCGCCACAAACAACGGCTGGTGGCAACCACCGCAGTCAGGCGCCTTGGCCTGGTCCGCGACCTTGACGCGGTTGGTGGTGTGGCAATGGGGGCAAACGATGTGCAGGGTATCAGTCATGGGAGGGCCTCTTTGACTCTGCACGTTGGGGGATGCCACCGGAATTCAAGTGTAGGGTCACCACCTTCGCCACTACAAGCGGTAGGTGCGGTCGCCCCGGGAAAAACCCATGGCCTCCCAGTAGCTGCCCTTGGTCAGCCCGACGACCTTGAAGAACTCGCCCATTTCGTGCTCCAGAATCAGCTTCTGCGCGGCCACCCGCTCGGAAAGTGAAGCAGCCTGCATGGCATCGACCAGGCCGCAGTTCATCAGAAAGTGGGCCTGGCTGGTGTAGCCCAGCACCTCCAGCCCCGCGTCCTGCGCGGCCACGGCGGTGCCGGTGAAGTTGACGTGGGCGGTGATGTCCTTGACGCCCACATCCACCAGCGGGTCCGCATCGGCCAGGTGGGCGCGGTGGCACATCACGGTGCCCATGTGGCGCTGCTCGTGGTAGTACTCGGACTCGGGAAAGCCATAGTCCAGCAGAAAGATGGCCCCGGCCTGCAAACGTTCGCCCAAGGTGCGCACAAAGGCCTCGCCCTGTTGGTGGATCTCGGTCAGGTAATCATGGTCGCCCGGCACGTCCAGCGGCGGGCGCAGTTCGGTGGGGCGATCCTGCCATTGCAGGTGTTGCGGGGCTTGCCCACCATCCCAGACCACACCGCGCTCGTACCAAGCCCCTTGAACCCGCGCCAGCAGCTTGACCGGCATGGCGTCCAGCACTTCGTTGCCCACCACCACGCCGTGCATGGCATCGGGCAATGCATCGGCCCACTGCACGGTGCCCAGGTGCTTGCGCAGCGTGGCCTGCTGGCGCGCCTTGAGTGGCTGCGACAAATCCACAATGGTGTAGCGGCGCACGGACACGCCCAAGGCGTCCAGGGCATCGAGGATTTGCAGCGCCAGCGCGCCGGTGCCAGCGCCAAACTCCCAGATCTCGTCGGTGCCCGTCACTTGCAATGCCTGGGCCACCTGGCGTGCCAGTGCCTGGCCAAACAGCGGCGTGATCTCGGGCGCGGTAACAAAGTCGCTGCCCGCACCCACCACCTCACCCGCCGCATTGCGCAGACCCTGCGGCATGACGCCAAACACGGTGGCACCGCTGGCGTAGTAGCCCAGGCCGGGTGCATACAGGGCCTGGGCCATGAAGTCGTCAAAGGCTATCCAGCCCCCGTGCGCGGCGATGTGCTGCTGCAGGTGGGCGAGTATGGGGGAATCAACTGCGATTGCGGGCTGCGGAGATGTCATGGCGAGAGGGTGACCGGATGATCAATGGGGGACTGAATTGTCTCCCACGAAGGTCGACTCCAGCGCGCAGCCGCGCAGGGCATGAGCGGCTGCGGACCACGCGGGAGGGGCGGTGAAAGTGCACACCCATTAAAATTCCCACCCCTCCACCCCCCCATGGCCCGCCATTCCAAGCCCCATTAGCCCCCCGGTACCTAGACCGTGCCCACCGGCTAGGTGGCACGTGCCCCGCGCCGCCTGGGCCGCGAGATTGCCCTGGCACTGGCCGGCGCTGGCTGGCGGGTGGCCGTGCACTACCGCGATTCACTTGAAGATGCTACGAATACTGTAGCAGATTGTGACCAATTGACGAGGGGCGCAGCCGCTTTTCGTGCCAATCTGGATGACGAAAACGCGGTGCGGGCATTGCTGCCGACTGTCATTCAATCTCTGGGCCATGTCGATGCCGTAGTCAACAGCGCGTCCACGTTCGAGCACGACACCCACGCCACCTTCAGTTTTGACGCCATGGAAAAGCACCTGCGCAGCAATGCCGGGGCCGCCATTGTGCTGGCGCAGGCGCTGCACACGCATATCACGGCGCGCGGCGAATGGCCCGCCGCAGATTGGGGGCGTGGTGTGGTGGTCAACCTGCTGGACCAGAAGCTGTGGAACCAGAACCCCGATTTTTTCAGCTACACCC
>CAZDDK010000043.1:0-17623 GCA_964504185.1 uncultured Rhodoferax sp.
GCCAACGCCAACGCCAACGCCAACGCCAACGCCAACGCCAACGCCAACGCCAACGGTAGTCTGTGCGCATTTAGCCGACGCGCCGCAAAAGATCCCCATCACCCCCATGTACGTGTTCCCTTAAAAGACGCGGCCACATATGGCTGTTCGGCTCCCCTTTCCGCCCTGGCGAGGGTGGAAAGGGGCGGGGGGGATAGGGGGTGGAGTGAGGAAGCCTCGCAGAGCAAAACCCTCTCCAGTAAGCTCACCACCCACGTTCAGCACCACCCAGCCATGGGCCAAAGCTAGAGCACCATGGCCTCAACCACCCAACGCTCCTACTCTGCCCCCTGCCCAGGCTGCGGCGCGCCCGTAGAGTTCCGCTCGGCCCAGTCCACCCACGCCGTGTGCGGCTACTGCCAGAGCACCGTGGTGCGCCAGGGCGATGTGCTGTCCCGCCTGGGCAAGATGGGGGAGCTGTTTGACGACCACAGCCCCTTGCAACTGTTTGCCACCGGCAGCTACAACAAACGCAATTTCACACTCATCGGGCGGCTGCAGTACAAGACCGCCGAGGGCACCTGGGCCGAGTGGAACGCCTTCTTTGATGATGGCAGCAATGGCTGGCTGGCCGAGGACAACGGTGCCTACGTCTTCACCCAGCCTGACACCCGGCAGATGAATATGCCCCCTGCCGACCGCTACGTGGTGGGTCGGCAGGTGAATGTCAGCGGCAAGCCCTTCAGCGTGGCCAGCAATGTCAAGGCCACGCTCATCAGCGCCCAGGGCGAGTTGCCCAAACTGCCGCCCCTGGGTCAGCCGTTTGACGTGGTGGAGTTGCGCAGCGCCAGCGGCGAGGTCATCAGCATTGACTACACCGCCACACCGCCTGTCGTGTCGCAGGGCACCGCCGTGCTGCTGGACGATTTGGCGCTCAAAGGCCTGAAAGACACGTCGGCCAAGGAAGAAAAGGGCCGCCAGTTCAACTGCCCGCACTGCGGTGCACCGGTGACGGTGGCGCTTACCACCAGCAAAAGCGTCAGTTGTGGCAGCTGCAACAGTGTCATCGACCTCAGCGCGGGGATCGGCGGCGAACTCAAGTCGGCCATCCAGGACGAGCCCATCGAACCGCTGATTGCGCTGGGCACGGTGGGCCAGTTGCAGGGCACGCACTGGCAGGTGGTGGGTTTCCAGCACCGCATGGGCGTGGCTCCCGGTGACGATGAGCACTTTGGCTGGAGCGAATACCTGCTGTACAACCAGAAAAAGGGGTTCAGCTTTCTGGTGGACTCTGAAGAAGGCTGGAGCCTGGTGCGCCCCACCACCGGGGCACCCAGCATGGCCAGTTCCACGGCACGCAGCGCGTCCTATCTGGGCACCAGCTACACGCTCAAGTACAGCTACGAGGCCGAGACCAATTACGTGTGCGGCGAGTTTTACTGGGTGGTGCAGCGCGGCCAGAAGACGCAGAACAAAGACTTCGCGGCCGGCAAGCGGCTGCTGTCCATGGAGCAAAGCCCCACCGAGGTGGTGTGGTCCAGTGGTGACCAGATGGCCTTCGAGGTGGTGGCCAAGGCCTTCGGGCTGGAGGACAAGAAGGATCTGCTCAAGCGCGGCGACACCACGCCGTTCAGCGCTGCGCGGTCTGTCAGTGTTGTCACCATCATCGTGGTACTGGTCATTCTGCTGATTCTGCTGTCCATGCTCAGCCGTTGCTCCAGTTGCGACCCGCGTGTGGAAAATTGTTCCTCGTCATCCAGCTCACGCAGTTCCGGCGGTTCGTTTGGCGGTTTTTCGGGCGGTGGAGGTCACAAATGATGCATCCTGTTTTTGTGTTTTTAGGAGAGTCCCATGGGCATTGAAATGATTAAACCGGCGGTGGTGCTCAGCTCGCTGGTGTTCGCGCTGATGGGCGTGATCGTGTTCTGGCTGTGCTTCATCATCATCGACAAGATCACGCCCTACGACCTGTGGGGCGAAATCGTGGAGAAGCAAAACGTGGCCCTGGCCCTGGTTGTGGCTGCCATGAGCCTGGGCATTTGCATCATCGTGGCCGCGGCGATTCATTAGTTTTGCCCCCACGCTTGTCGCTTCACGCACGGCGCTGCCCCTTCGGGGGACGCAATGGGCAAAACCCCAATTCCACGCCGTGGGGCGGACCGGTGGCGCATGCACGGGGGCGCGTGTGCCGAATGTGAGTAATACGCCCGGGCGAGTGGCCCATCGCCCCCTGGAAGTCACGCTGTTGGTGAGCGTCTTCGTGGTGGCCGCCTGCGGGCTGGTCTACGAACTGGCCGCCGGGGCACTGGCGTCCTACCTCCTGGGGGACTCGGTCCTGCAGTTCTCCACCGTCATCGGCAGCTACCTGTTTGCCATGGGCGTGGGCTCGTGGTTGTCGCGCTTCTTCGAGCGCCAGTTGCCGGCGCACTTCCTGCGCATTGAGTTGTTGGTGGCCCTGGCGGGCGGTTCTCTGCCTGCGCTGCTGTTTCTGGCCAATGCCTACACGCCCGGGGCCTTTCGTTTGCTGTTGTATGCCATGGTCGGGGTGGTGGGCATTCTGGTGGGGCTGGAGATTCCCCTGGTCATGCGCATTCTCAAACGGGAGGTGGCGCTCAAGGACCTGGTCTCCCAGGTGCTGACCTTTGACTACCTGGGGGCGCTGGCCGTGTCGGTGGCCTTTCCGTTGTTGCTGGTGCCGCAGCTGGGGCTGATCCGTACCGGCTTGCTGTTCGGGCTGATGAATGCCGGGGTGGCGTTCTGGACCTTGTGGGTGTTTCGCCATGAATTGCGCCACTTTGCGGTGCATGCCTGGGCCTGCGGGCTCACGGTGTCGGCCTTGGCCGGTGGCCTGGCCCTGGCCGAGCAGATCACCACACTGGCGGAAGACAAGTTCTACCATGACCGTATCGTGCTGGCCGCCGCCTCGCCCTACCAGCGCATCGTCGTGACCCAGGGCCGCACCGGGCACAAGCTGTTTTTGAACGGCAACCTGCAGTTTGCCGAGCGCGATGAGTATCGCTACCACGAGGCCCTGGTGCACCCGGCCATGTCGGCATTCGGCGCGCCGCGCAGGGTCGCCGTGCTGGGCGGAGGCGACGGCATGGCGGTGCGCGAAATCCTGAAGTATCCCAGTGTGGAAAGTGTCACCCTGGTGGAGCTGGACCCCCACATGACGGGTCTGTTTGCCAGCGATCCGGCCATGTCCCGGTTGAACGCGGGGGCGCTGCAGTCGCCCAAGCTGCAGATCGTCAACACCGACGCCTTCCAGTGGCTGCAGCAGGACGTGGGCCCGCAGGCGTCCCGGGCGGGTGGCGATACGTTTGACGTCATCATCGTGGACTTTCCCGATCCCACCAACTTCTCCATTGGCAAGCTCTACACCAACACCTTTTATTCGCTGCTGGCGCAACGCCTGTCGGCCAGTGGCTACGCGGTGATTCAGACCACCTCGCCCTTGGTGGCACGGCACAGTTTCTGGACGGTGGCCGCCACCATTGAATCGGTGGGCCTGCGCGCCACGCCCTACCACGCCAATGTGCCCAGCTTTGGCGAATGGGGCTTCATCGTCGCCAGCCACAGGCCCTGGCACATGCCTGCATCGCTGCCGGATGGACTGCGCTATCTGGGGCCAGAGACGCTGCCCTTGCTGTTTGATTTTCCACTGGACATGGCGCGTGTCCCGGCCGAGGTGAACCGCCTGTCCAACCAGGTGTTGGTTACCACCTATGAGCAAGAATGGGGGAGAGTAGGACCATGAAAGTTTTTGGAATTGCCGGCTACTCCGGCATGGGGAAAACCACGCTGCTGGAGCGGCTGGTGCCCGCGCTGCGCGCGCGCGGGTTGGTGGTGTCCCTGATCAAGCACAGCCACAAAGCCATCGAAATCGACCGCCCGGGCAAAGACTCGTACCGCCTGCGCGAGGCCGGTTGCAGTGAGGTCATCTTGCTGGGCGAAGGCCGCTGGGCCCTGATGCACGAGTTGCGTGGCACCCCCGAGCCGGAGTTGGACTACCTGCTGGGGCGTTTGCAGCATTGCGACCTGGTCTTGGTGGAAGGTTTCAAAGAAGGGGCCTTCCCCAAGCTGGAAGTCTGGCGCAGCGCGCTCGGCAAAACCACGCTGTGGCCCCAGTGGCCCGGCATCGTTGGCATTGCCTCGGATTCGGCCCCGGTTCTGCAGGGTGCGGCGCAGCCTGCCGTGCTGGACCTGGCGGACACCCCAGCCGTGGCCGATTTTGTGCTGGCGCACGCCGTGCCCGTTCATGCCGCCTGAACCAGGAACCGGGTGCCTGTTGCGGCGGCAGCCCACGCCATCGGGGACGGCGAGATGAGACGGCGCAACCTGCTGCTGGGTGGCCTGGGGGCCTTGGGCCTGGCCAGTTGCCAACGTGATCCCGGGGATCTGGCGCACGTTGCAGGTGGCTTTACCGACACGGCCATCGTGCACGGACACCGTGTGCGCGATGGCCTGTACCGTGCCGATGCCCCTCCCGCAACCCTCAACCGGACCCAGGTTCTGATAGTGGGCGGCGGCGTGGCCGGGCTGGCCGCAGCGCGCGCACTGCGCCAGCGCGGCCAGGACGAATTCGCGGTGCTGGAGCTGGAGGACACGGGCGGTGGCAACAGCCGTGCGGGCAGCATGGCGGGCCTGGCGTGCCCGCTGGGCGCGCACTACCTGCCCTTGCCGGGCGACGATGCGCCGGAAGTGCAAGACCTGCTGGAAGAACTGGGCCTGCGCCAGCGCGTGGCTGGACGCTGGCAGTACGACGAGCGCCACCTGTGCCACAGTCCGCAAGAGCGCCTGTACTTCGGCGGCCAGTGGCAAGAAGGGCTGTTGCCCGTGCACGGGGTGGGGGCGGACACATGGACCCAGTACGAAAAATTTGCCGCCCTGGTGGAGCAGGCGCGAACCGGGGTTCGCTGGCACCTTCCAGTACAAAATGAGGTTCTAGCCCGCGTAAAACGGGCACTTGTTGCTATCACATTTGAAGCATTTCTGGACCGGAACGGGCTGACCGACCCCCACCTGCGGTGGTACCTGGACTACTGCTGCCACGATGACTACGGTGCCGGTATTGCCACGGTGTCGGCGTGGGCCGGCATCCACTACTTTGCCAGTCGGCACGGCTTTCATGCACCGGGTGCCGAGGCGGTGGAGCGCGAGGGCCTGCTGACCTGGCCCGAGGGCAATGCCTGGCTCACCCACCGCCTGGCCGCGCCGCTGGGTGAGCGCCTGCGCACCGGGCGCATCGTGCTGCGCGTGGCCAGTGGGCGCCACGGTGTGGAAGTGGACGCCCTCAACACCGCCACGCAGACGGTGGAACGCTGGCAGGCCGAACAGGCAGTCGTCGCCCTGCCCGTGTTTGTGGCCGCCCGCGTGGTCCAGAATCCACCCGATTTTCTGCGCCAGGCCGCTGGCGTGCTGGCCTACGCGCCCTGGCTGGTGGCCAACCTGCACATTGACCGGCCCCTGCACGACCGCCCGGGTCCCGCCCCGAGCTGGGACAACCTGCTGTACGGAACCACCCGGGATGGCATGGGGCTGGGCTATGTGGATGCCGGCCATCAGCGCCTGCAAACCGTGTCCGGCCCCACGGTACTCACCCACTACCGGGCGCTGGGCGGCGTGGGGAGCGCCGCCGTCGGTGCCAGGGTGGGCAGCGCCGGGCGCTCGCTGCTGCTGGAGCGGCCCTGGTCTGCCTGGCGCGACCAGATCGTGGCCGAATGGGCATCGGCGCACCCGGATCTGGCGGACAAGCTGACCCGCATGGACATCACCCGCTACGGCCACGCCATGGCCATTCCGCGCCCCAGACTTGATGGGAAAATCGGCTTCTGGCCCGCGAACAATAAGCACAGTGTGCTATCAAAACAGAAGCAATATCCCGCCCGGCCCGTGCTGGCCTGGGAGCGTCTGCGCTTTGCCCACAGCGACTGGGCCGGTTATTCGGTGTTTGAGGAAGCCTTCACCGCCGGCTGTGCAGCGGTGGGATGATGCGTGTGGTCTGCCGGGCCGGGCAGCCATGCATTCAGAAAATCCAGGAACGCCCGGGTGCGTGCGGGCATCAGCTTGCGCGATGGCACTGCGGCAAACACCGTCAGGCGGCCAAAAATCCAGTCGGGCAACACATGCACCAGGTCCCCGCTGGCCAGGTGCTGCTCCACCAACAGGCGTGACAGCACGGCCACACCCGCACCGTCCAGCGCGGCGCGGTACAGCACGTCAAAGCTGACCGATTGCAGCGCCACCGGCAAGTCAACCTCCACCGCGTCACCGTCGCCCCGGGCCGGGCGCAGGCGCAGGCGGCGGTTGCTGCTGCCACCGGCCTGTTGCCAGGGGAACTTCAGGTAATCATGGTGTTGCAGGTCCTGTGGCTGGCGCGGCGTGCCGGCGCGTTGCAGATAGCCGGGGGAGGCGCACACCACCCACTCGGTGGTGGCCAGTGGGCGGGCCACCACGTTGGCGTCAAAGCCTTCGTCCACGGCCATGAAGGTGACGTCAAACTCGTCCACCCGCGACTGGGGAAAGGGGTCGATGGCAATTTCCAGCGCCACCTGGGGGTAGCGCTTGCGCCAGTGGGCCACCTGGGGGGCCAAAAAGTAGGAGGCCAGGACGGGCGAAGCCAGCACATGCACTGTGCCCTGCAAGGCCTGCGAGCTGCAACCTACGGCCGCCTCGGCGTCGGCAATCTCGTGCAGGATGCCACGCACCCGCAGCAGATAGGCCTCCCCGGCCTCGGTCAGGGCGAGCTTGCGGGTGGTGCGCTGCATCAGCCGCGCGCCCAGGTGCTGCTCCAGGTCGCCAAACAGGCGGGTCACGGCGGCGGGGGACATGTCCAGTGCGCGGGCAGCAGCGGCAAAACCGCCCTCGTCCACCACCTTCTGGAACACCCGCATGGACAAAAGCCTATCCATGGTGGGAGCAATCGGTGTGTGTAGTCATCATTGTTCCATTTTACGCAATGCTGAATTACTGACCCGATGGTTTTTAATTGGCTCAAATAGGCCTACAGTTCATCCCATCGATGAGCCGAAACCCAAAGAGACGACTCACCGAGGCTGGACAAGCCGGGGCCCCAAGACCCCAGACCTGCCCGGAAATGTCTATCAACCACTTTGAAGGAAACATCATGAAAAACGCATACGCAACCACCGCCGTCCTCCTTGCTGCCGCCCTGTCCGCTGGCTCCAGCTTTGCCGCCTACAGCGCGCCCCAACACCGTTTGAACAGCATGGAAACCAGCTCGCATTTTGCCAAGTCAGCCCCCAGCGTGCTCAGCCGCGATGCCGTCAAGGCCGATTTGCAAGCCGCACAAAAGGCGGGCCTGGCACCGGTGCGCGGTGACAGCGAAATGGTGCGCGACAGCAGCGCCCCCAGCACGTTGAGCCGTGCCGTGGTGCAGGCCGAAGCCGCCCGCGCCGTGCGCAACAACACGGTGGGCTTTGTGGACTACCGCGGTTAAGCCCTCCACCCGGTCCACCCGCCACCGGCCGGTGGACCCAAAATGAATCCCGCCTTTGGCGGGATTTTTTTGGCGTGGGATTCTGTGGCACCCAAGGCACAGCAAAAAGAACCTGCCTGGACGCCTATTCGGCCCGTCGGTATTCGCGGGGTGTCACGCCGAACCACTGGCGAAAGGCCGATGAAAACGCGCTGTGCTCGCTGTAGCCCAGCAGCAGCGCAACTTCCAGCAAGCCCATGCGGGCATCGCGCAGGTAGTGGCCCGCCAGCAGGCACCGTTGCTGCAGCAGCAGTGCCTGAAAGCCTGTCCCCTCAGCGGCCAGTCGTCTGCGCAGGCTGCGTTCACTCAGGTGCAGGCGCTGGGCGACAACGGCCATGGTGGCGTGTTGGCGTGGCAGGAGGTCGGGCAGCAGCGCCAGCACCTGGCCGCTGATGACGCCGCAGGCTGGCCGGGGAGGCTGCAGGGCAGCGGCGCGCTCCAGCATCAGCCGGTGCAGGTCGGGGTCGGCGTGCAGCACCGGCAGTTCCAGCCACTCCAGCGGAAAATCCATGCCGGCCTGCGGGCACCCAAATGCGACAAAGCAGCCAAAGAAATCCCGATACGGCTGTGCGTCCTTGGGGGCTGCGTGCGCAAAGCGCACCGCCTGGGGTGAAACCACCCGGCCGACCAGCCAGCGCCCCAGACTGAGCCAGGCCGCCATGATGAAATCCTCCAGAACCGGGTGGGCCGCGCCGTGGCGCAAACTCCAGCGCAAGCACGCACGCTGCGCATCGTGGGCCAGGGTGGTCAGGCCGGCGTCCATGGCCACGGCTTCGTACACCGGCATGAGGCTGATGGCCTCGCCCAGCGTGCGGCTGCTCATGGCGAGGTAGCCCAGGGTGCTGAAAGTGGCGGGGCGCGCACGGGCCCCCCACTCCAGACCACAGGCCGTGCCCGCATGCGTGCGGTAGGCGTCTAGTGCGGGCTCCAGTGCCCACAAGGGGACAGTCACCGCAGGGCCTTGCACCAGTTGTTGCAGGGCTGCGGTGGCATCGGTCTGCGCAGGCATGGCGTGCAGCAGTGCCTGTGCCAACGCACGGCCAACGCCGCCCTGGCCGCTTTGCGCAAGCCGATGTCCGGGATTCATAAGCACACCACGCTTTGTATTTTCATACTCCAGTGTAGGCCTGTGCAGGGCAGCACGTGGCGCGCTGCCACGCCCCGGCCCATTCAATCAACGCAAGGAAGGAGACAGTTTATGGTGAGCGAAGCATCGGTTCGGTCGCTGGCAATGCTGCGGGATACCTCGCATGTGTCATGGATGGTGATTCCCATGTTGCTGGTGGTCTTGTACGTGTACTTTCAGGAGATCGAGCGGGGCAACTACGCGCGGGTGCTGGCGGGGCTGGCGTTCTGGGGCATGGATTGGTTCAACGAAATTTGGAATGGGCTGGTGTTCCACCTTTCAGGCCATGCGCCGGTATGGGGAATTGCGGGCGACACCTCGCTGCTGCTGCTCATGGGCCTCAACATTGAAATCACCTTCATGTTCGCCATCACCGGGGTGCTGGCCACACTGGGGCTGCCTCACGACAAAACCCGCGCGTGGTGGGGCATCAACAACCGGTGGTGGTTCGCCGCAGGGTTTTCGGCACTGAGTGTCGGTGTGGAAATGCTGCTGCACCGCGCCGGGCTCCTGGTGTGGGACTGGCCGTGGTGGGGCGAGGGCGCTCCCTGGGGCATCTTCCTGCTGGGCTACCTGCCGTTCTACGTGGTGTGCTACTGGGTCTACGACATGGACAGTCTGCGCCGCCAGGTACGCACGGTTGCAAGCCTGTTTGCGGGCTTGATCGCTGCGCTGCTGGTGTTTGGCGCGGGTTTGGGCTGGTTGTAGCGCAAGCGCAATTCCCATTCTGCGGCCATTGGGAATGGATTGTTCCCATTTACGCAATGCTGAATTACTGACCCGATGGTTTTTAATTGGCTCAAATAGGCCTACAGTTCATCCCATCGATGAGCCGAAACCCAAAGAGACGACTCACCGAGGCTGGACAAGCCGGGGCCCCAAGACCCCAGACCTGCCCGGAAATGTCTATCAACCACTTTGAAGGAAACATCATGAAAAACGCATACGCAACCACCGCCGTCCTCCTTGCTGCCGCCCTGTCCGCTGGCTCCAGCTTTGCCGCCTACAGCGCGCCCCAACACCGTTTGAACAGCATGGAAACCAGCTCGCATTTTGCCAAGTCAGCCCCCAGCGTGCTCAGCCGCGATGCCGTCAAGGCCGATTTGCAAGCCGCACAAAAGGCGGGCCTGGCACCGGTGCGCGGTGACAGCGAAATGGTGCGCGACAGCAGCGCCCCCAGCACGTTGAGCCGTGCCGTGGTGCAGGCCGAAGCCGCCCGCGCCGTGCGCAACAACACGGTGGGCTTTGTGGACTACCGCGGTTAAGCCCTCCACCCGGTCCACCCGCCACCGGCCGGTGGACCCAAAATGAATCCCGCCTTTGGCGGGATTTTTTTTGCTGATGGTGGATGACTACACTGGTGCCCTGTTTGTCTAAAGCCGTTCCGGGTTATGGAAATTGTGATTGTGCTGTTGGCTGTGGGGTTTATCGTGCGGGGATTTCAAGGCCGCGATGAGCGTCGCCGCATGGCCCTTTTGGGGGCTTATCTGGGTCAATACCAGATTGAAAAGCTCATGGCCACTCTGACGGAGGGCTATATGCGGGCCTTGGGCGAGACCGATCCCACCCGCCAAGACCAGATCTGGAGCATGCTGACCACAACGGAGACTGCATTGGGAGAGCAGTTTCAGCGCTTCGCGGCCGACTTTGCGACCGTGGACGCCGCACAGGCCCGCGTCAACCGCCTGCCTTTGTCCATTTTTTACACGGGAGGTTGGTTGCCCGCAGCGACATTTGACCTGCGCAAGGCGCTGGCCATCCATGCCGAAGGCTTGCGCCTGGCCAGCGCCAACGCGGCGCAGCGCAGCCCCAAGGAAAAAGCCTTTGTGCTGCTGGCCGAACTGTTTCTGATGCAGCACACCTGCCATTGGTTCTGCAAGTCCAAGGCCGTGGCCTCGGCCCGGTTGGTGCTGCGCCACCAGACTCCATACGCCAAAGTGCTGGAATCGGTGGCACCGGACACCCGCCAGGCCTATTGCGCACTGGTGGCGGGCTGAGCCGCCGCTAAACTCGGTGCCAAGGGCGTTGTGCGCCTGCACTCAAACTTTCCCCGTTTCAATATCCAGGGTCCAAGCCATGCAGCATGTCGTGTTCAACCAAAAAGGTGGCGTAGGCAAATCCACCATCACCTGCAATCTGGCCGCCATAAGCGCCTGGCAAGGCTTGCGCACCCTGGTCATCGACCTGGACTCGCAGGGCAATTCCACCCGCTACCTGCTGGGGGCCGACATGGCCGAAAACCTGCCCAATGTGGCCGAGTTCTTTGAGCAAAGTCTCAAGTTCACGATCCGCGACAAAGGGGCCTCGGAGTTCATCGTTCACACCCCGTGGGAAGGCCTGGACGTCATGCCCTCCAGCCCGCTGCTCGATGAGCTGCACGGCAAGCTCGAATCCCGCCACAAGATCTACAAATTGCGCGACGCCCTCGAACTGCTGGCCGAAGACTATGACCAGATTTACATCGACACTCCCCCGGCACTCAACTTTTACACCCGCTGCGCACTGATCGCCGCGCAAGGCTGCCTGATTCCGTTTGACTGCGACGATTTTTCACGCCGTGCGCTCTACACGCTGTTGGAAAACGTGCAGGAAATCCAGGCCGATCACAACTCCGAACTCCGGGTCGAGGGCATCATCGTCAACCAGTTTCAGTCCCGCGCCAATTTGCCCCAGCGCATGGTGCAGGAGCTGATTGACGAAGGCTTGCCGGTGCTGCAGCCCTATCTGCGCTCATCGGTGCGCATTCGGGAATCGCACGAACAATCGCTGCCGATGATTTTTCTGGACCCCAACCACACGCTCACACAGGAATTCGTCGCTCTGCATGATGCGTTGACTGCGCCGTAGCACGGCCTGGTTCAGTGCCCCTGCGCCGTAGGCGGAGGCCCGCCCGACTCGGGGAGGGGAAGCAGCTTTTCCAGGGCCGCAATGTCCACGGTGTCGATTTGGTCGGGTTTCATGTAGCGCTGTGCGTATTGCAGCCAGAGCCCGCTGCGCAGAAAGTAGCGGAACAGCTCGGCGTCCAGGTGTTGGTCTTTGCACATGAATGCCATGATTTTCAGAGACTCCGTCAGCGTTTTGGGGGCTTTGTAGGGCCGATCGGCTGCGGTCAATGCCTCAAAAATGTCGGCCAGCGCCATGACCCGGTCGGCCACAGTCAGATGCTCGCCCCCCAGGCAGCGGGGATATCCCTTGCCATCGATCTTCTCGTGGTGCGTAGCGGCGATGTCCGGGACGCGCTTGAGCGACGGGGGCCACGGCAGGCCCCGCAACATGATGTAGGTCTGGACGATGTGGTCGTTGATCTTGAAGCGGTCTTCTTCGGTGAGCGTCCCGCGCCGGATCGAGAGGTTGTAGACCTCGCCCATGTTTTGTTTGTGCTCCGGCAACTTCATGTCGAATCCGTACCCATTGGCGGGATTGCCCTTCTCCACCGGGGGCTTTTTGCCCTCCCACACCACCAGATGGTCGGGACGGTCGGCCAGCAGCGGCTCCAGCACCGGCAAGACGGGCTTTTCCGGGTGGGCGGCACCGTGGCGACGGGCTTCCTCCGACGCCAGCCCAAGGCTGTCGTCAAAGTGGCGCAGCCAGGTTTGCTGGGCGATCGAGCGCAGGCGTGCCAGGGCGGCGTCGGCCATGAACTCGCCACCGACGTTGCACTCAGCCACAAACGCGAAGTCCTGGGTTAGCTGGCGGTGACAGGCATCCCGCGCGGCCTGAGAGAGTGCAGGGTCACCGCCACTGCCCAGCCGTTGCAGGTGGGCAATTTCGGCATCGCGCCACAAGACTTCAAAGCGCATGCGCACTTCGTGAATCCGGTTGTAGATGACTTCCAGCTTTGTGGCCTTGTCCACGATGTGTTCGGGACTGGTCACCTTGCCGCAATCATGCAACCACGCTCCAAGGTAAAACTCATAGCGCTCCTCCTCGCTCATGCGGAAATCGGCATACGGACCGGAGGTCTGGGCATTCAGGTGGTCGACCAGCATGGTCGCAAGTTCCGGCACGCGCTCGCAATGGCCGCCGGTGTAGGGGCTTTTGGCGTCAATCGCGTCGGCCATGAGGCGGATGACTGCGTCCAGAAGCTTCTTTTGCGCATCAATGAGCTGTCGGGTCTCGATGGACACTGCCAGGCTGCCCGACAGTTGGCGTGCAAACTCTACAAACGCGGATTCCAGATGGGCCGAGCCTTCGGGCTGCATAAGAGTCAGCAGGCCCTGGAGCTGGCCGTTGCGGCCCCGCAGCTCCAGCTCCAGCCGCAACTCGCCGTGGGCTGCCTGGCAGGTGCCGTCGCGAGGGACACGACCTGCTTCGTAGGCAAAGCGGTCGGCGAGTTTGGACGCATCGCCACTTGCAACCGCGTGCAGCACCATGCATTGGGCATCCGCATCCCACAGATAAACGGCTGCATCCGAGCACCGTGTGGCGGACACCAATTGCCGCAGCACCGTATTGAGCATTCGTTCGACGTCGGACTCCACCGCCATTTGGTGGCTCAACTGCAGGAAGCTCTGTATCGTGGCGCTCATGTCGCGCATGACTCCGTGCAAGTGATTGACCTCGCGAATGCGCGCGCCCTGGGCGGTTGAGTCCGAAAACTCGAAGTGTCCAATGCGCACGGCTTGCGCGCTGAGGCTGTCCAGGGAGTGTCCGATGCGCGAACCGGCCCACCAGCCAAGGGGCAGCAACGCCCCGAGCAGGGCGGCAATGGCCCACAGAATATTGCGCCCCTGTTGCGGCAGGCTGCCAAGCATGTCCTCCACCGGGGCGGTCACCAACAGGTGCATTTCGGTCCCGGCCCAGACATCGAACGGCAGCCTCACTCCCAGGATCTCCCTGCCACCCACTTCAAAAAAATGAACCTTGCCAAGCGGGGTCTGTGCGGCGTGCAGCGCCAACAGATCCGGACTGTCAAAGTCACCTACCTTCTTGAAACTGAAACCATCGGCACCGCGCACCAATACCCGGTCCATTTGCGGGTAGGCCAGGATCTCCTGCTGGTCGTTGACCAGGGCGATTTCGGAGTGGTCGCTAAGCTTCAAGGTGCCCAGCGTCGAGCTGATTTCGTCAAGCACCATATCGATGCCTACCACCGCGTTGCCGCTGCGGGACAGCCGGCTCAGGGTGACGCCCACCTGCTGGGTGGTAAAAAACACATACGGCTGCGACAGCACACTGTCGGTGGTCTCGTTTGCCGCCCGGTACCACGGGCGCACGCGGGCGTCAAACTGGTAATCCGGCATGGCGCGGCGTTCCTCGATGACCGAGTTGGCATCGAAGAACAGGTACTCGCCCACAATGTTCCCACCGGGTTGCAGCGTACGGGTCTGCACCAGAAAGTTGGCACCGCCAGGAGCCTTGAATCGCTCCCGTATGGCCGCGTTGTCCAGCGGACGGGCCAGCAAGAATTCACCGTTGTCATAGCCCACATAGATCGCCGAGATCATCGGGTTGGTGGATAGTTCCTCCGACAATACATACAGTCGCTGGAGTCGCTCGGTCAGGGTGCTGGCATCTGCGATGGGGTCGAATGAAATTTGCCGCAGTGTGGATTGGGTCGGCTCCAGCAACACGCGGGCGCGGGCGTTGATGAGTTGGCCAGTGTCGTGGGCGGTGCGTTGCGCGGTATCCATGAGCGCCGAGCGGGCACTGTTCCATCCCAGCAGCAAAATGGTCGCCGCCACCACCAACATGCTGGCAATGACGCCGATGGAAATGAGCAGACCAATGGGCATCCCCCGGGCGGGGTGCATGGACGCTGCGGTGGAGGCTGCGTCCGCCGTATGGGTGTTGCGCATGGCTGCTGCGCTACTTCACTTCGATGGCCTTGAGTTGCCAGATGGCCCGCTCTTCATAGCGCTTGTCCTTGAGCACCGGATCGCTGTTGAAGGGGTACACAATGAACAGTGGCCCCTTGGTACGCGGTGGAATGTCGCGGTCATTCAAACGGGTCGCAATGATGACGTCAAATGTGTGGGCGTCCGACACGGGGATCGTCACCGCGTAATCGTTGACGGCAATGGCCCGAATCTCGGTGCCACTGGCTTTTAGCAATCGAAGTACGTCGCGCAGCAACGGGCCGGAAAATTTGACAGGCCGTTTGTCCCACACGGTGTCGGTGGTGAAGGTCTTTTGCGGCAATGCACGCAACGCCGCCATGTCCAGAATTGCCTTGTCGCCTTGGTTGGTATTGCCAATCTTCCCCGCAGCGGTCAGCACAGTAGGCCCACTGGGCATTTCCAATGACGTGGACACGGAAGGCAGACCCCAAAGCGTCCCAAGAATGCCGAAGAAAACGGCAACTCGAACCAGAACCCCCATGGCAAAACTCCCTGCGTATTGTGAGTCGCATCAATTCTGGGGACATGATAGCGCCCCATCGTGACCCGGCACTGGCCTGTTTGCAATGCATGCAGGCGGTCGCCCCACAGGTCCTACCCACCACGGCATGACCGCAGAAGCCCTATGGCATGCGGTGCTGCGTCTGCGAGTCCACAAGCAATTTGCGCTGTAGCCCGCGTATTTATTGATGATATTGCTATAAAAAGAGGAGTATTTTCACTCCAAACCCAGCCGCTGCAACTTCATCCGCAGCCCCAGCCGGGTCAGACCCAGCTCTTGCGCCACGTGGGTCTTGTTGCCCTTGTGGCGCTGCATGGCGGTTTGCAGAATCTGGGCTTCGAAGCGGTCGAGCTGCTCGCGCAGGCTGCTGGGCTCCACGTCGGCATCGGTGGGCGCGGCGCTGTGCGGGCCGCCACCACGCAGGCGTTGCGAAAACAGCGCCAGCCCCAGCACCGGCCCCTCGCGCAGGGCCAGGGCGCGGTTCATTTCGTTCTGCAGTTCGCGCACATTGCCGGGCCAGCCGTGTTGGCGCAAGGCTTGAAGCGCCTCAGGCGCCAGGCTGCAGCCGCGCGCACCCGCCCCGCGCAGCATCTGGGCCACGATGGGTTCGATGTCTTGCACCCGCTCGCGCAAGGGCGGCATGTGCAGGGTGATGCCGGTAATGCGGTAGTACAGGTCTTCGCGAAAACGCCCACAGGCCACTTCGGATTCGAGGTCGCGGTTGGTGGCGGCAATCACGCGCACGTCCACCGGCACGGCGCGCGTGCTGCCCACCGGGCGCACTTCGCCCTCTTGCAGCGCGCGTAGCAGCTTGACCTGGAAGGCGGGCGAGGTCTCGCCAATTTCGTCCAGAAACAGGGTGCCGCCGTGCGCCTGCTGGAACAAACCCGTATGCGACTCCGTGGCCCCGGTAAAGGCCCCGCGCTTGTGGCCGAAGAGTTCGCTCTCCAGCAGCGTGTCGGGCAGGGCACCGCAGTTTTCCACGATGAAGGGCGCTTGCGCGCGCGCACTGGCGTAGTGGATGCCGCGTGCCAGCAGTTCCTTGCCGGTGCCGGACTCGCCGGTGATGAGCACCGACAGGTCGTGCGCCGCCACGCGCTGGGCCAGGGTGCAGACGGCTCCCAGCGGGCTGTCGTCGGCGCGCACCATGCGCTCGAACGCGGCCTGCGCCTTGGCGCGCTCGCGCAAGTGGCCCACGCGCTGGGCCAGTTGTTCGGTGCTGGGGCGCAGCTCCAGGGTGAGGCGCTGGTTGTCCTGCTGCAGCCGCCACAGCGCGGCGGCGCTTTGCAGGGTGAGCAGCAGCTGGTCCGGGTGCCAGGGCTTGAGCAGGTACTGCCAGATACCGGCTTCGTTCACCCCGGCGATGATGTCCTGCGCGTCGGTGTGGCCGGAGAGGATCATGCGCACCGTGTCGGGCCATCGCTGGCGAATCTGCGCCAGCAGCGCCACCCCGCTGGTGCCCGGCATGCGCTGGTCGGACAGCACCAACTGCACCACTTCGGTTTCCATGCGCTCCAGCGCGGCGGCGGCGCTTTCGGCGGTGAGGACTTCAAACGCATCGTCCAGCGTGCGGCGCAGGGTTTCCAGCGAGCGCGGCTCGTCGTCCACCACCAGCACGGTCAGGCGCGGTGCCGCCTTGCCCTCAAGGGGGGCCTTCGCGCCTTCGGGCGGCCGGGCGGCGCTCATGGCACTCATGGACGCCCGGCCCCCAGTTCGCGGTGGCGCGCCAGGTGGCGCGGCGTCCACGAGGCAAGCGACTTGTGCACGAAGTGGTGGCGCGCCACGTGGTAGCTGGGGTCAAAGCCGTAGAAATTGCGCCGCATGTGCGCCAGCTCCTCGGCGCGGTAGTCGGCCAGCGGCTTGGTGGCTTCGTCCTGGGCGCGCTGGTTGTTCTTGCGCTCCAGCTGCTGCGCCCAATCGCTGGCCGTTGCCAGCGCCTGCGCACGCCGCTGCACGTCGCCCACAAAGGCTGCGCGCTCGCCTTCCAGGCAGGCGTCGTACAGGCCCAGGGCGACCGACGCCTGCGCCGTGAGCGGCTCGCGGTTGCGCATGATGGCCTGCGCCTTGTCCAGCCCCACGCGTTTGGGGAGCAGGTAGGTCCAGTATTCCGAGCCGTACAGGTTGCCCATGTTCTTGTAGTGGGGGTTGAGCATCACGCCCGATCGTACCCACACCTGGTCGGCGGCCCGCGCCAGAAAGCAGCCCCCCGCTCCGGCGTTGCCGCCCAGTGCCGCTACGGTGAGCTGTGCAGGCGTGTGGATCAGCTCCAGCGTGAGGTCATTCATGGCGTTGATGTTGTCCCACGATTCATCCGCCGCCGAGCCTTCCCCCAGGCTGGCGGCTTCGATCACATTCAGGTGGATGCCGTTGGACCAGAAGTCCGGCCCGCCCGCCAGTACCAGCACGCGCGTGGGGCGCTGCTTGGCCCAGGCCAGGGCCGCTTGCAGGCGCTGGCACTGGCGGGTGGACATGGCACCGTTGTAGAACGCGAAGTGCAGCGTGCCCACGGCGCCATCTTCTTCGTAGGCAATGTCCTGCCAGGTGGCGTGTGGGGCGCGCCACCAGCCTTCTAGCGGCGTCTCGGGCAGGGCCGCGCTCTCGGCCTCGAAGGCCAGCGTTGCGGGCAGTTTGATGCTTCCGGCGCGCTTCACATGGCCAATCCACACCGCGCCGTCCAC
>CAZDDK010000044.1:0-17610 GCA_964504185.1 uncultured Rhodoferax sp.
CGGTCGCCCACTGCATGTGGCCCCTGCGACAATGGGCGCATGAACGCTCAAAATTCCCCCATCTTCGACCCCCTGCACAACGACAGTTTTTTACGCGCCTGCATGCGCCAGGCCACAGACCACACCCCCCTGTGGCTGATGCGCCAGGCGGGTCGTTATTTACCCGAATACTGCGCCACCCGCGCCAAAGCCGGCAGTTTTATGGGCCTGGCCACCAACCGCGACTACGCCACCGAAGTCACCCTGCAGCCACTGGAGCGTTACCCGCTGGACGCTGCCATTTTGTTCAGCGACATTTTGACCGTACCCGATGCCATGGGCCTGGGCCTGAGTTTTGCGCAGGGCGAAGGCCCCCGTTTTGCCACCCCCGTGCGCGACGAGGCCGCCGTTGCCAAACTGGAAGTGCCCGACATGGCCAAGCTGCAGTACGTGTTTGATGCGGTGAGCAGCATCCGCAAAGCCCTCACCGTGGACGGCAAAGGCCGTGTACCGCTGATTGGCTTTTCGGGCAGCCCCTGGACGCTGGCGTGCTACATGGTGGAAGGTTCAGGTTCCGACGACTACCGCCTGGTCAAGTCCATGCTGTACAGCCGCCCCGACCTGATGCACCGCATTCTGTCCATCAACGCCGATTCGGTGGCCGCCTACCTGAACGCCCAGATCGACGCCGGTGCCCAGGCCGTGATGATTTTCGACAGCTGGGGCGGTGTGCTGGCCGATGGCGCGTTCCAGGCGTTCTCGCTGGCCTATACGGCCCGCGTGCTGGCCCAGCTCAAGACCACATCGAAGGATGCCAGCGGTGCCACGGTGCGCATTCCGCGCATTGTCTTCACCAAGGGCGGGGGCCTGTGGTTGCAGGAAATGGCGGCGCTGGACTGCGAAGTACTGGGCCTGGACTGGACGGTCAACCTGGGCAAGGCCCGCGCCCTGGTTGGCGGCACTGAAAACGGTCCCGGCAAGGCCTTGCAGGGCAATATCGACCCCAACGTGCTGTTTGCCCCGGCGGCCGCAATCCAAACAGAAGCGGCCAAAGTGCTCGACAGCTTCGGCACGCCCTACCAGGGCACTGGCACCGGTCCCACCCACATCTTCAATCTGGGGCACGGCATCAGCCAATACACGCCACCGGAGCATGTGGCCGCGCTGGTGGAAGCGGTGAACCGCCATTCACGGGCTCTGCGGGCCTGAAACGCCTACCACTGTTTTGGCCCGGGGCGGGATGCATCCTGTTGCACTTATGCACAAATTCAACGTCACCCCCTCCGGGACATCCCCTATTCGGGGGATAGGCGCTATTAATCCAATAGCGCTTGTAAGTGCTTGATTTATAAGGACTTCAAACTTTGCTTTTTTTCTGGGCATTTCAGCCAAAGCCTTGATTTTCAAGGCTTTGGGCGGGGCATATGCCAGATATCAACAAAGTTATCCACAGAAACACTGGGTTACCCACAAAGTAGTTTCAAATCAAGCACTTAGCGCAGTTTTCGCAGTTTCACCTGAGAAAATGCCCCCAAGTCACATTCCGCGCACAACGCCGTCCCGCCCGCCCATTTCCGCCCATGACCCACTGGCTCAGCGTCCTTGTTCAAACCCCGGCGCACGCCGCGCTGGGGTCGGTACTGGCCTATCGAAGTGAGTCGCTACTGACACCGGGCACTCTGGTACGCGTGCCGCTGGGCCAGCGCGAAACCCTGGGCGTGGTCTGGGACCCGGCCTCTGGGCAGGCCACCGGAGAGCTCGATCCCGGGAAAATCCGCGCCGTGGCGGGCACTCTGGACGGCATTGCCCCCCTGAACACGGCCTGGCAACAACTGGTTACATTTGCGGCAAACTATTACCAGCGCTCCCTCGGAGAAGTGGCCCTGGCTGCGCTGCCCCCCCAACTGCGTGAGTTGTCCCCCCTGCAGGTGCAGCGCCGCCTCCAGCGCGCCCGGTCGTCGGCCGGAACCGCCGCGACGGGTGATGGCGTGCCGCTCGCCACCGCGCCACCGCTGAGCCCTGAGCAGGCAGCGGCGATGGCGCAGATCGAATCCCAGGCCGGGCCGTTCCTGCTGTTCGGTGCCACGGGCAGCGGCAAGACTGAGGTCTATCTGCACGCGGTACAGAGCCTGCTTGCGGCAGAACCCCAGGCGCAGGCCCTGGTCATGGTGCCCGAGATCAACCTGACGCCCCAGCTGGAGGCCCGTTTCAAGGCCCGCTTTGCGCCGCTCTACGGGGACGCTGCCGTGGTGGCGCTGCACAGCGGCATGGGCAACCCACAGCGGCTCAAGAGCTGGCTGGCAGCCCACAGTGGCGGGGCCCGCATCGTGCTGGGCACGCGCATGGCGGTATTTGCATCGCTGCCACGGCTGCGCCTGATCATCGTGGATGAGGAGCACGACCCCAGCTACAAAAGCAGCGAAGGGGCCCGCTACTCGGCGCGTGATCTGGCGGTGTACCGCGGCCGCCTCGAAGCGGCCAAGGTGCTGCTGGGCTCGGCTACCCCCTCACTGGAAAGCTGGCACCACAGCCGGGCCGCCGCCGAGGGCGGGCGCTATGTGCGGCTGCACATGCCCAGCCGCATTGGCACACCACCACCGGCAGGTGCCGCCCCGCCACCCACCGCCCACCAGACCATCCGCGCCATGGCGGGCACGCCCGACGGACTGCCCCTGGTGCGCCGGGTGGATATGAACCACCAGCCGCGCAACGCGGTGTTTTCCATCCCGCTGCTCGAAGCCATCAAGGCCCGCATCGCGCGCGGCGAGCAGTGCATGGTGTTTTTGAACCGGCGCGGCTATGCCCCGGTGCTGCACTGCACCGAGTGCGGCTGGAAGAGCGAATGCCCGCACTGCAGCGCGTTTCGGGTGTTCCACAAAATCGACCGCACGCTGCGCTGCCACCACTGCGGCTTTACCGAACGGGTGCCGCGTGCCTGCCCGACCTGCGGAAACCTGGATATTTCGCCCCTGGGACGTGGCACCGAGCGGCTCGAAGAGCACCTGGCGGAACTGCTGGCCGACGTGCGCCGCCCCGGTGGCGAGCCGGTGCGGGTGGCACGCATCGACGCCGACACCACGCGCCTGAAGGGCACGCTGCAAAACCAGCTGGCTGCCGTGCATGCGGGGGATGTGGACGTGCTGGTGGGCACGCAGATGATCGCCAAGGGCCACGACTTTCGCCGCATCACGCTGGTGGCAGCCGTCAACCCGGATGGCGCGCTGTTCTCTAGCGACTTTCGGGCACCCGAACGCCTGTTCAGCCTGCTGATGCAGGCGGGCGGGCGTGCCGGGCGGGACGCTGCCCTGGGCGAGCGCAGCGAAGTGTGGATTCAGACCTTCCAGCCGGCCCACCCGCTGTACGCCGCGCTCAAGCGCCACGACTACCCGGGTTTTGCCAATGCCCAGTTGCAGGAACGCGAGCAGGCCGGACTGCCACCGTTCACCGCCCAGGCCCTGGTCCGGGCGGAAGGCCGCAGCCAGGACGTGGCGCAGGGTTTTCTGAACGCCGCCAGCGCAGCCGTGCACGCCGAGATGGCGCACTGGGACGGCTGGGCCGAGGTCATAGCGCAGATCACGCTATTTCCCGCCGTGCCCATGAGCATTCAGCGCGTGGCCAATATCGAGCGGGCGCAGATGCTGGTGGAGAGCCCGTCTCGCAATGCCCTGCAGCAGTTCCTGGGCGGCTGGCAATCGGTGCTGCACGCCACCCGCCAGCAGCCCGTGGCCAAGGGGCTGATCCGCTGGGCGATTGACGTGGACCCGCAGGCCATCTAAGCACCGCCGAGGGGGTGCAAACCCAGCGTTTCCGCGCCGCCCGCCGATTCCGCCGCCGTGCGCGGAAACACCACCCGGATGCGGGTGCCCTGTCCAGGCGCGCTGTGCACGGAAATCTGGCCACCCAGCACGCGCGTCACGATGCCGTGCACGATGTTCATGCCCAGACCCGTCCCCCCCCGGCCCATCTTGGTGGTGAAGAAGGGGTCAAAAATCCGGGCCCGCACGGCGTCCGACATGCCCACCCCGTCGTCTTCGACGACCAGTTCGACCTGGTGCGCACCCACCGCGCCCGTGCGCACCACGATGCGACCCGGCTCGCCCGGGGCGAAGGCATGCAAGCTGGCGTTCATCACCAGATTGGTCAGCACCTGCCCATATCGGCCAGGAAAGCTGTCGCATGCCAAATCGGGGCCTAGCACCTTTTGCACCTCGCAGCCCGATTTGCGCATCGTGGGCTGCAGCATGTTGAGAATTTCCGTCGTCACCTCCGCCAAGTCGAAGGTGCGGCGCTGGTCACTGGTCTGGTCCACCGCCACCTGCTTGAAGTCCGATATCAGGTGCGCCGCACGCTGCAGGTTGCTCAGCGACAGTGCCAGGCCCTCCCCGGCCCGGCCAATGAATGCGCTCATCGACGAGCGTCGCATGGTGCCCGCAGCAAATTCGGCGTTCAAGGCCTCCAGATCGCACTGAATGGTCGAGGCCACGGTCAGCGCATTGCCGATGGGGGTGTTGAGCTCGTGCGCCACACCGGCCACCACGCGCCCCAGGGATGCCAGTTTCTCGGTCTGCACGATTTCTTCTTGCGCCCGCTCCAAGGTCTGCAGGGTGGTCTCCAGCGACTCGGTCCGCTCGATCACACGCTGCTCCAGGTGCTCGTTGGCATCGGTCAGCTCCTGGTTGCGGCTTTCCAGCTGGGCAATCAGGTGAATGAGTGCCTGGCGGGTGGCTTCCAGGCTGTCGGCCAGCGCGCCGACCTCATCCTGGAAGACGCGGCGGATCGGCACGTCGAGCTGCCCCTTCTCCAGGCGGCCACTGGCGGCGACCAGGTCCTCCAGCGGGCGCACCAGGCGCCAGTGCATCAACAACAGGATGACCAACAACGAACCCATCGACACCTGCAGGCCATGGCGCACGTACTGCATGCGCACCTCGGCGACCTTGCGCACATAGCCGGCGCTGGACATGCGGATCTCCAGCTTGCCCACCACGGTCTTGTTGCGCTCCACGGTGCGTACCGCGTGTTCCACCAGGCTTGCGTCTTCTGGCTCGCGCTGGCGCGCGGCAAAGGGTGCGCCCTTGTCGTCCCAAATGGAGATGGACACCACATCCGGGTTGATGAAGGCGGCCTCCATGATGGAGTTGGCCTGTTCGGCCTCAAACTGCCAGAGCGGTTCGCGCAGCGCCAGGGCCGTCAACGCCCCCAGATGGCCCATTTCATTGCGGATCTGGGCAATGTGCTGCTCCCGCAAATCCGAAGTCTGCTCCACGTAGGACAAGAACGACGCCAGCACCACCCCCGCCACCACGGTCAGCGCAATCACCACCCGCAGCGAATGCAGCCGCAGCCAAAGGGCGTGCAACCGGCCTGTCGGGAAAGGGGCGTTCTGCATGGTGGGCGTGTGTCTTGACCGCTGCACTGTACCGCAAAGCCCGGTGCCCCCACCATCCCTTCACACAACCGGTTTAAATGTTGGGAACGCCATTTGCTACGTTTTTAATAGCAACAACATAAGCAAATACGCGGGCTAACCATGTATTTCGTCATAGACAGTGGGAGGAAGCCGTCATTTTGGACGGTTCTACGGCATCTTCGGATAGCCGGTAATCTGCTGGATGGCGCGGTACAACGGCTGCAGGCGGCCATACATCTTCTGGTAGACACAGTGGTACAGCGCGTCATAGGTGGCGTGGTGCTGTGGATCGGGCGTGAAGGTCTGGCCAATGCGGGTCATGGCGCCCACCGCGGTGTCGAAATCGGGGTGCAGGCCCAGTCCCACCGCCGCGTCAATGGCGGCCCCCAGGCCCGAGGTTTCGTAGACATGCGGGCGCGAGGTGGGCAGGCCAAAGATGTCGGCGGTGAGCTGCATGGCCGCGTCGCTTTGCGAGCCGCCGCCGGAGATGCGCAGCTCGGTGATGGGCACGCCGCTGCGCCGCTCGATGCGCTCCTTGCCCTCGCGCAGCGCATACGCCAGGCCCTCCAGAATGGCGCGGTAGACGTGGGCGCGGGTGTGCACATCGCCAAAGCCGATGATGGCGCCCTTGGCCTCGGGGCCGGGGATCTTGATGCCGGGCGACCAGTAGGGTTGCAACATCAGCCCCATGGAACCCGGCGGCACGGAGTTGACCAGCTCGTCGAACAAGACCTCGGGTGCGACACCGGTCTCGTCCGATTGGCGCTGCTCGTGGTGGCCAAACTGCCGCTTGAACCAGTTGACCATCCAGTAGCCGCGAAAGATCTGCACCTCGGTGCTGTAGGCGCCGGGGATGGCCGAGGGATACGGCGGAATGAAGGGCGTCACCTCGATGTACTTGGCGCTGGTGGTGTTGATGGTGGCCGTGGTGCCGTAGCTCAGGCAGCCAATGTGCGGCTGCTGGCAACCCGCGCCAATGACTTCGCAGGCCTTGTCGGCCGCGGCGGCCATCAGTGGCGTTCCTTCGGGGATGCCGGTGGCAGCACTCGCCTCGGGCGTGATGGCTCCCATGCGCGTACCCGGTGCCACCAGCTCGGGCAACCACTCGGCTTTGACGGCCAGGGCCTGCCACTTCCAGTCACTTTTTGCCGCCCAGGCCAGGCGCTTGTAGTCAAACGGCAGGTAGGCCACCTGCGAACCCACGGAATCGACAAAGCGCCCGCACAGCCGGTGGTTCAGGTAGCCCGACAGCAGCAAGTAGTGGCGGGTGCGGTCCCAGACATCGGGCTGGTGCGCCTTGAGCCAGTTCGCCTCGGCCTCACCACGGAAGTAGTTGATGGTGTGGTGCACGCCCGCCACCCGAAAGGCGAGCTTCCAGAAGGCGCTGATGGGGGGCACGGTGTCGGTGCGGCGCTGGTCCAGCCAGGTGATGGCGGGTCGCAGGGGCTGGCCGCTGGCGTCCAGGTTGACGACCGTTCCGCGCTGCGTGGTGACGGCCACGCCCGCCACGGATGCACGCAGACCGGGGTGGTGCGCCCACAGGCGCTGGCAGGCGGTACACACGGCCTGCCAGTAGTCCTGCGGGTCGTGCTCGGCCCAGCCGGGGTGTTCGGAGAAATAGGCCTCCAGATGCACCTGCTCCTTGGCCACAATGTTGCCTTGCAGGTCAAACAGCAGGGCACGTACGCTTTGCGTGCCGTTGTCGATGGCCAGGATGGTGGGCTCGGTCATGGACGCTCCCCCGCGTTGATTTGTTCGGATGGGTTGGATGCCTGCGGCAGACTGTAATGCGTGAGCCACAGGGCCAGGTAGTCGGACGCTTCCTGCTGCCAGCGGGCATCGCTCCAGCCCAACTCGCCCTGGCAAATGGTCCGGATACGCGGCAGCCAGTCGGTGCCGCCACCGCGCAGCAACAGGCCCAGCCGGGTGCGGCGCAGCAGCAGGTCTTCCAGGTGCTCCACCGCCTCGGTGCGTGCGGCCCAGCGCAGCTCCACCCACAGCGTCTGGGTGCCGGGGATGGTTTGCAGCTCACCCGCCTGCGCGGCGGCAACCACGCTGGCAGCCAGCGGGCCGTAGTGGCCTTGCAGGCGCTGGCGCTGGCTGGTGGTCAGGTCCAGGCGTGTTGGCACCACCTCGCTCGTTGCCAACAGCTCCGGCGCGTGCGTCGGCTGGCTCGTCTGGGGCAACAGGTGCGCAACATGGGCCAGCGCATCCAGGGCAATCAGCCGAAAGGTGGTCAGCTTGCCGCCGGTCACGGTCAGCAGGCCGTTCTCCAGCCACACGGCGTGGTCGCGCCCCTCCTGCGACGGGTCGGCCTTGCCGGTGTCAATCACCGGGCGCACCCCGGCATAGGTGGCAATCACATCGGCACGGGTCAACTGCAGCGAAGGGAACTGGAAATGCAGCGCCGCCATCAGGTAGTCCACCTCGGCCTGCGTGGTGCGCGCCTCCTGCTGCAGGTCGGCCCGGTGATCGATGTCGGTGGTGCCCACCAGTGTGGCCCCCTCCCAGGGGAAGACGAACACCGGGCGACCGTCCTGCGGGTGCATCAGGCTCACTGCCTGGGCCACTGGCAAGCGCCAGGCCGGCAGCACCAGGTGGCTGCCGCGCAGCGGGCGCAGGCGGGGCGAGGCACCCTGTTGCTGGCGCAGGCCATCGGCCCAGGCACCGGTGGCGTTGATGACGACCTTGGCAGTCACGTCGCAGGTGTCTGCGGTCAGTGCATCGGCCAAGCGCACGCCGGAGACTGCGCCGTCCGCCGCATTCCCCGCGCGCAGCAGTTGCTGGGCGCGCACATAGTTGATGGCAACGCCACCCAGACCGCGCGCCTCCTGCAAGACCCGCAGCACCAGGCGCGCATCGTCGGTCTTGGCATCCAGGTAGGTCAGTCCGCCCTGGAGGCCGTCACGGCCGATGTGGGGGGCCAGCATCAGAAAATCATCGGCTGCCTGATAGGGGCGACCGAAGACCTTCTGATGGCGTGCGGCCAGCCGGTCGTAAATGGCCAGCCCCAGTTGAAACACCCAGCGCCCGGGCTTGCGGCCCCGGTAGTCCGCGAAGGCAAAACTCTGCGGGTCCACCAGGCCACCGGCCTGTTGCAACAGATTCTGGCGCTCGCGCACCGAGTCGCGCGTCAGGCGCAACTGGCCTTCCTTCAGGTAACGCAGACCGCCATGCACCAGCTTCGAAGAACGGCTGGACGTGCCCCAGGCAAAGTCGCGCTGTTCCACCAGCAGGGCCTTCAGCCCGCGCCGCGATGCCTCCAGCACAATACCCGCTCCGGTGATGCCGCCGCCGATGATGACGATGTCCCATGCCGTTTGCTGGGCCGCACGCAGTATCTGCGCGCGCTGCGCACCGGGGAAGGCCTCTGCGAAGCCGTTCATAGCGCGCCAGTTCCACAGTCCGTGCCCACCAGCTTGCCGGGATTCATCATTCCGCTGGGGTCAAAGTGCCGGAACAGGCTGCGCATCGCAGAGATTCCCAATGGTCCCTTCTCCGCCGCCAGGTAGGGCGCATGGTCGCTGCCCACGCCATGCTGGTGGCTGATGGTGCCCCCAACGGCGACGATCGCCTGGCTCACCGCATGCTTGAGGCTGCGCCAGCGCGCCAGGTCGGTCGCAAAGTCACCAGCCAGCCGAAAGGCAAAAGTGGTGTAGACGCTGGCCCCCTGCGCGTACAGGTGCGACAGGTGGGTGTAGGTGTGCACCCGCTCGCCCGACTGCGCCAGCGCGTGGGTGGCGGCCTCTTCCAGCGCATGCATCATGGGCGTGACGCGGCTCCAGTCGCAGGCGGTTTCCACCGTGTCAACGGCGTAGCCTTCTTTCCACAGCGCGTTGCGCAGGTAGACATTGCGAAAGCGCCCCTCCTTCCATTTCTTGCCCATGAACTGGCCAATGGCCACGCCCTGGTAGCCGCGCGCAATGCGCATCGCGCTTTGCAGCGCGTGGGCTACCGTGTCGCTCTGGCCACTGGCACCAATCATCAGCAGGCACTTCTGATCTCCGCAGCCACGCCAGCCCAGGTAGGTTTCCAGCAGACCGATCAGCGTGCTATGCCCTGCCATGGTCAGCGTGGTCAGGGTCTCGATGGGGTTGGACAGGCGCAACATGGACAACGGCAGCTTGGCTTGCGCAATGGCCCGCACGGCGTCGTGCGCCTGGTCCCAGGTGGGGAAGAACAGGGTGTGAAACTCCTCCCGCTGCGGCAGTGGCGTGATGCGCACCGTGGCCTCGGTCAGAACACCGACGCGCCCCTCCGAGCCCAGCACCAACTCGCGCAAATCGGTGCCGGCGGCGGAAGCCGGAAAGGTGGCCACGTTGAATGTGCCCACGGGAGTCTCGACCCGGCCACCGGCAAAGAGCTGCTCGATGCGGCCATAGCGCAGTGACTGCTGGCCCGATGACCGCGTGACAATCCAGCCACCCAGCGTGGAGTATTCGAACGACTGCGGAAAATGCCCCAACGTGTAGCCTTGCGCGCGCAGTTGGGCCTCCAGGTCCGGCCCCAGCACACCGGCACCAAAGGTGGCCAATTGGGCTTCGCGGTCCAGGTTCAGCAGTGCGTTCAGGCGCGACAGGTTGATGCTCAGCACCGGTTGCGGGCCATCTGGCACGGTCAGGTGCCCGACCACGCTGGTGCCCCCGCCCACGGGAATGACCGCCGCGCCGCAGCCGTGCGCGTAGGCCAATAGCTCGCGCACCTGCTCGCTGCTCTCGGGAAATGCCACACCATCGGAGACGGTGCCCACATTTCCGCTGCGCAGCTTGAGCCAATCCGGAAGGCTCTGGCCCAGGCTGTTGCGCAGACGCGCCTCGGGTGTGGTGTCCACCAGTGCATGCGCTGGCAACCGGCTGGCCGGTATGCCCGCACAGGCCTGGGCCAGCGTGGCGTCGGGTGGCGCAACACCGACGCCAATGCGCTGGGCCAGAAACTGCAGGGCCTCGGGTTTAAGTTCTGCTTCGATGGCCTCATCACCCCAACCATTCCAACGCTTCATGATCTGCTCCTTGCACGCGCGGCGCGCCACCCGGTTGCTACACTGGTCGCCACTGTAGCCACGCCCCAGCCCGGTGTATTGCGCTTTCATGCCAGGGGATTTGTTCAAACATGCCACGCCCACCCACCGCTGCCACTCCCCGCCACGGCGGGCGCGTTGCGCTGGCCTATGCCCAGCCACTGCTGGAGCTGGCGCAGGAACACGGTGTCGATCTGCAGACCCTGGCGGTGGCTGCGGGCATGCCGGCGCACGCACTCTCCCCCCCGCCAGACTCGCTGGCCGCCGGGGACTACGTGCGCCTGCTGGACGCCGCCGCCGAACTGACCCGTCACCCGCACTTTGGCCTGCAAGTGGGTGAGCGGGTCAAGCTGGGAACCTACAGCGTCTACGGCCTGATCTTGCTGAGCTGCCACGACTTTGGCCAGGTGTTCCAGCAGACGCTGCGCTACGAAGGCCTGGCACACGACCTGGGCCGCTCGTCACTGGACGTGGTGGGCAGCACGGCGGAGTACCGCTGGAACAGCCACTTTCCGCAGGCCAGCCGGCATCTGGCGGAGAGCGTGTTTGCCGGTGTCCAGGTCTTTGGTACCTGGCTGGCCGGGCGGCCTTTGCCGGCGGCCCGGGTGGCGTTCGCGCACACAGCGCCACCGGACTGTCATGAGCACCACCGCATCTTTGGCACCGACGTCCTCTTTGGCGCACCTGCCCACTGCGCGCGCTTTGATGCGGCCCTGCTGTCCCTGCCGGTACCCAATGCCGACGTGGGGCTGTACCCGGTGCTGCGACAGCACGCCGAGACCCTGTTGCAGCAAAAGCAGCGCCAGCAGGGCAGTGCCGACATCGTGGCCCAGGTGCGCAACCGCATCGCCCACCACCTGGCCCAGGACGATGCCCGCCTGGCAACGATTGCCCTCGATGTGGGCCTGACTCCGCGCACGCTGCAGCGCAAGTTGCAGGATGTGGGGGCCCGCTTCCAGCAGCTACTGGACCAGACCCGCCAGGAGCTGGCGCAAGAATACTTGCAGCAACACAGCCTGGGCCTGGTGGACATCGCCTTTTTGCTGGGCTACCAGGACCAAAGCGCCTTCAGCCACGCGTTCAAGGAATGGACGGGAATGAGCCCCGGCAGCTACCGCGAGCGGTGCGGCAAGGCGTGAGGCCCTCAGGTCATGAGCGCCACGGCCCCGGCGAAGGTAAAGAAGGCCGCAGCGGTGGAAACCAGAATGATGCGGGCAACGCGGCCATTGTCCGCGCCAAAGCGCTCGGCCAACAGGGACACATTGCTGGCACTGGGCAGCGCCGCCAGCAGTACCAATACCGTGAGTGCAAAGCGGTCCAGCGGCACGCCCAACTGAATTGCTCCCGCCCCCACCAGCAGCACCAGCAGCGGGTGCAAGAACAGCTTGATGGCCGCCACGGGCACCACCTCCATCCAGTGCACGGTCTGGGCCTCTCCGGCACGGGCCATGAGCTGGGAGCGGGCCAGCACCGCGCCAATGGTGAACAGGGCCACCGGTGAGGCGGCGTCGGCCAGCAAACCCACCGTTTGCTGCACCGGCTTGGGCAACTCCATTTGCAGCGCAGAAACGAGTGCACCCAGCAGAATGGACCACGGCATGGGGTTGGCCGCCACGCCCTTGAGTGCATTCTTGACAGCCCGGCCAGCCGAAGCGGCATCGTGCCCGTCCAGACGGGAGAGTGCAATGCACAGCGACGTGGTCATCACCATGTCCACCAAAATGGTCACGATGGCCGGTCCGGCCGCCTTCGGGCCCAACAGTGCCACCAGCAGCGGCACCCCCATGAAACCGGTATTCGGGAATGCCCCCACCAAGGCACCAAACGACGCATCGTTCCATCCTATGCGCCCTCGCAAGGTAACGGCCACGACAAAGCCCACCATTACCAAAGCACACAACAGGTACGTGAGCGCCACACTGGGATCCAGCAGCTGGGCGATGGGCGTGCTCGCACCAAAGCGGTACAACATGCAGGGCAGCGCAAAAAACAGAACAAAGGCATTCAGGCCGGGGATGGCAGGCAGCGGCAACATACCCCGGTGGGCGGCGACATAGCCACACAGCACAAGGGCAAAGAATGGGAAGGTAACGGTAAGGACTTGCAGCACCGGCCCATTGTCGGGGGTTTTTCCTAAGCGATGCGGCCAAGCCGTTAAGATGGCGCGCTTGTCCGTGAGCAACGCCTGCATGTTTTCTGCATCTTCCCCCGCCTCCCCCGCGTCCCACGGCTTGAATGTGGCCCAACAAGAGGCCGTGAACTACCTGCACGGCCCCTGCCTGGTGTTGGCCGGTGCCGGTTCGGGCAAAACACGCGTCATTACCCACAAGATCGGCCGTTTGATTCAGGCGGGCCTGGCACCGCAGCGCATTGCTGCCATTACGTTTACCAACAAGGCGGCAGCCGAGATGCGCGAACGGGCCAAGGACCTGGTGGGAAAGTCAGCCAAGGAGGTGCTGATTTGCACGTTTCATGCGTTGGGCGTGCGCATGCTGCGCCAGGATGGCGCCGCGCTGGGACTGAAGCCCCAGTTCAGCATACTGGACAGTGACGATGTGACCAGCATCCTGAAAGATGCCGGTGGTACCACCGACGCAGCCACCGCCCGCCAATGGCAATGGGCCATCAGCGCCTGGAAAAGCGCTGGCCTGAATGCGGCCCAGGCCCTGGCGCAGGCGGTTGACGACAACGAACGCGTGACCGCCGTTGTGATGGGCCGGTACGAGGAGCGGCTGACCGCCTACCAGAGCGTGGATTTTGACGACCTGATCAGCCTGCCACTCAAGTTGCTACAAAATCATGAGCAAGTCAGGCAGAAGTGGCAAGGGCTGATGGGCCATGTGCTGGTAGATGAGTACCAGGACACGAACGCCACGCAGTACGAGATGCTGAAGCTGCTGACAGGCGGCAACCCGCCGGATGGAGCGCGCTTCACCGCCGTCGGGGACGATGACCAATCCATCTACGGCTGGCGTGGTGCCACGCTGGACAACCTCAAGAAGTTGCCGGTGGACTTTCCTGCGCTCAAGGTCATTAAGCTGGAACAGAATTACCGCTCCACTAGCGCCATCTTGCGCGCCGCCAATAACGTGATTGGCCCCAACCCCAAGTTGTTTCCCAAGACCCTCTTCAGCGAACTGGGCGAAGGCGAGCCGGTGCGCGTGGTCGATGCCGACAACGAGGAGCATGAGGCCGAGCGCGCCGTGGCCCGCATCCAGAGCCTGCGTGCCGAGGGAACGCTGGCCCAGGCCGGCAAGCAGTACAAGGAGTTCCGCGATTTTGCGGTGCTGTACCGCGCCAACCACCAGGCCAAGCCATTTGAGAAAGCCTTGCGCAAGGCGAATATCCCCTACAAGGTTTCGGGTGGGCAAAGCTTCTTCGACCGGGCGGAAATTCGCGACCTGTGCGCCTGGTTTCGTTTGTGGGCCAACAATGACGATGACCCCGCCTTCCTGCGCGCGGTCACCACACCCAAGCGCGGCATTGGCCACCAGACGCTGGGTGCCCTGGGCGTGTTTGCCAGCCAATACAAACTCAGCCTGTTTGAATCCCTGTTTTCCAACTCACTGAGTTCGGTGCTTGCCGCCAAGGCGGTTGGCAGTCTGCACGAGTTTGGCCGCTATGTGAACGACCTGGAACACCGGGCCCGCCACACGGAGGGTGCCGTGGCTGCCCGGGCCTTCATGATGGAGTGGCTCAAGGACATCGGCTACGAAAAGCACCTGCTGGACGGCGAGGACAGCGACAAGGTGGCCGCAGCCAAGTGGGCCAATGTCTTGGAGTTTTGCGACTGGATGGCGCAACGCTGCGGCGGTGCACTGGCCGACGCCGCCGACGCGTTGACCACCCGCGACACCAAGAACCTGCTGGAAGTGGCGCAGACCATTGCACTGCTGTCAACGATCAGCGAGCGTGAAAAAGACCAAAACGTGGTGACGCTGTCCACCCTGCACGCCTCCAAGGGACTGGAATGGCCCCATGTGTTGCTGGTCGGCGTCACCGAGGGCATGCTGCCCTTCAAACTAGGCGACGGTGCGGACTCACCCGGCGGCTCCTCCCGCGAACATGAGGCTGCCGTTGACGACGTGGCGCAACGCCTTCAAGAGGAGCGGAGACTCATGTATGTGGGCATCACCCGCGCCCAGCGCAGCCTTGCCGTCAGCTGGACGCGGCGGCGCAAGAAGGGTCGGGAACTGGTGACGGCCCTGCCCAGCCGGTTCATTGCGGAAATGGGGCTGGATGCGGCCACGACCAAGGAGGACCCGCGCGAAAAACTCAAGGCACTGCGGGCAGAATTTGCCGAAAGGGCGGCACACACCGCCGCTGCAGCGGCGCGCAGCCGCTAACCGGATTCAGCGCAGTTTGTCAAAGCCCGTGCGAACGGTGAAATCCCCAAAGCCCGTCCCGCTGGCGGGGTCCATGGGGCCGAACTGGGTGTCATGCAGATCAGCCAGCAACATCATGGCGTGCGCCGCATCCTGATGGAAGCCTATGCGTGCGTGACCGGTATCGTCAACGCCATTGAGGATGAGCTTGGAAATGAAGGCACTGCACTCCTTGTATCCCCACAGATCACGAATGGTGGTCGCAATGCGGTGATGGTGCAATTCGACAATTTGCAGTGCATCCTCCTTGCGACGCTCCAAGGTCTGCTCATCGCGGGAGGTGGATGCGGGTTCTAAACCGCCCAAAGGCATGGGCGCTGTCTTCTGAAAGGCAGCAGGCGCGCCGCTGACAGATGAAGCGTCAGAATCCATGGCACTGAACCGCGAATCCTGTTCGGCAACCGCGTTTTCCCAGAGACCCCAGCTGGTGTCGGGATCATCCTCTGTGACCTCCAGCCCTCGCGAGTCGACAGCCTCCTTGGTCGGCATCTCGCCCGGCTTTTTCCCCTTGCCAAGAAAACCACTGAACATGAGCGTCCCCCAAAGTTTGTCTCTATGCTACTCCAGCGCGCAAGAATCCGCCACCCTGGGCCAGCGAGATCCCGCCGTCCCGAACCTATCCGTGCCGGGAACACCCGCACGCATTGTGTTTGCGAAAGATCACCTCTCCAGTCGGCGTGTAAACCACGCGCACTTCACCACCGCACGGCACGGTCCGCGTCTTGGCGGCCATGGCCACCGCCAGCGAACGCTCATGCACCAGCATCTCCTTGCCGGTTGCCGTTGCCCAGTGCGGATTGCGCAACGTGCGGTTGCTCTCGATGCGGAATTCACCGCAGTTGAGGTGGTTATTGATTTGTCTCATGGAGATCCCTCCCGTCGTTATTGTTGTAAATGGTGTCAGAAGCCCAGCTTTGCAAGCTGCCAATGAACCCGTACCTAAAGCTCCCCATCGAAGCTGAAAAGCCAAAAGCAAAGCCCCGTCACAACGGACAGGGCTTTGTATGAGGAGAAATATGGAGCGGGAAAAGAGTCTCGAACTCTCGACCTCAACCTTGGCAAGGTTGCGCTCTACCAACTGAGCTATTCCCGCGCATGGCCGCTGGTGCGGCCATCGAAGTGCATAGAGAGATGCACTTCTGATTTGGTGGTGTAGTTCCCCTTTAAAGGAAACCACCCTGCCGTAGAAGCAGGAATACCATGGGTGTGATTGTACACCATGCGGAAGTCCGGGGAAAAAACGAGCGCCCCCGCGCACTTCCTCGCTGGTTCGGGCTGCGATGGTCTGCGGTTCGATCTCCAAAATGGGAACCAAATACGGCGGCATGAGGGCGTTCCTGTTTTTCGTCGAAATATTGCAGTATACGAATAAACGGAACATACTCCCACCATGCTCTCCGACACCCACACCCAGCGCGTCATCGATCTGGCCAACCAGAAGGGGCTGCTGCGCGCCAGCGATCTGGACGCCATCGATGCGCCCCGGGTCGTCCTGACGCGCCTGACCGCCGCTGGCGTTCTTGAAAGGGTCGGACGCGGGCTGTACCGCCTGCCGGATGCGCAGGGATCGGAATTCGAGAGTCTCGCGACCGTCGCCACCAAGGTGCCGCAGGCCGTGTTCTGCCTGCTCACGGCGCTGCAATTCCACGAGCTGACCACGCAACTGCCGCGCCAGATCTGGATCGCCATGCCGCGCGGCAGCCACGTGCCCCGGATCGACTATCCGCCGGTCAAGATGGTTCAGATGACCGCCGACGTCTACGCGGCGGGCGTCGAGGAGCACCTGCGCGACGGCGTGAAACTGCGGGTGTACGGCGTGGCAAAGACGGTCGTGGACTGCTTCAAGCACCGCAACAAGATCGGCCTGGACGTGGCGCTGGAGGCGCTGAAAGACGCACGCGCCAAGCGCAAGGCAAAGGCGGACGACCTGTGGCGCTATGCGAAGGTCTGCCGCGTGGCCAACGTGATGCGTCCCTACCTGGAGGCCGTCGAATGAGCAACGTCGCGGCTTCCGTGCGCGCCCGCCTGCTCAACGTCGCCAAGGCGCAGGGAGTGGACTTCAATCAGGTACTGGTGCGTTTCGCGCTGGAGCGCATCCTCTATCGTCTGAGCCAGTCCGAGCACGCGGATCGTTTTCTGCTCAAAGGTGCGCTGCTGTTCACGCTCTGGTACGACATGCCGCACCGGGCCACGCGCGATGCCGACCTGTTGGGATTTGGCGCGAGTGATCTGGAATCCGTGGCCCAGACCTTCCGTGACATCGCCAGCGTTGCCGTGGACGACGGCATCGTGTTCGACCCGGCCTCGGTCATCGCCGAAGAAATTCGCAAGGACGCCGGATACGCCGGGGCGCGCATCCTCATCGGTGGCGAGCTGGCCAAGGCGCGATGCAAGACGCAGATCGACGTCGGCTTCGGCGATGCGGTCACACCGGCTCCGGTGGACTCGATCTATCCGGTGTTGCTGGATGACCTGCCTGCGCCTCGCCTGCGCACCTATCCCGTCTACACCGTCATCGCGGAAAAGCTCCACGCCATCGCGCTTCTGGGCATGACCAACAGTCGGATGAAGGATTACCTCGACCTGTCGGTGCTGCTGGAGAGGGAATCCCTGGACATCGATCTGCTGGCGCAAGCGGTGAAGGCCACTTTCGAGCGGCGCGGCATGGCCGTGCCCGCCGCACTGCCGGTCGGCATGACCGACGAGTTCGCAAACGACACGTCACGGCAGGCACTGTGGCAGGCATTCCTCAAGAAGAACGAACTCGCCCCCGAACCCCTGGCCGCCATCGTGGTTCGACTGCGGGCGGCCTTGGAACC
>CAZDDK010000045.1:0-17058 GCA_964504185.1 uncultured Rhodoferax sp.
ATCCGCATGGACCCGAGCGTCCCCGAGGGCGAAGACAACCCCATCGACACCGAACTGCCGCTGGCCCAGGCCAAGCAACTGCTGGCACGCGTGCCCGCAAGCCAAGGCCCCACGGACACGGCCTTCTACCTGCAACACTGCGTGAAGGCCTGCGAGGGCGGCGTGGAGCGCAGCCACATCATCCCGTTCGCGGTGGATGGCGCGCTGCTGCTCGAAATCTACGTGCACGACGGGATCGGCACCATGATCGTGGACGAAAAGCTCGAAGAACTGCGCGAGGCCACGGCCGACGACGTGGGCGGCATCCTGCAACTGATTGAGCCGTTCGAAAAAGACGGCACCCTGGTCAAGCGCAGCCGCACCGAAATCGAACGCGACGTGGGCAACTACACCATCATTGAGCACGATGGCGTGATCTTCGCCTGCGCGGCGCTGTACGCCTATCCGGAAGCCCGTACCGCCGAAATGGCAGCTCTCACGGTGTCACCCGATGTCCAGGGCCAGGGCGACGGCGAGCGAGTGCTCAAGCGCATCGAGCAACGCGCCAAGGCCGCCGGACTGGACAGCATCTTCGTGCTGACCACGCGCACCATGCACTGGTTCATCAAGCGCGGTTTTGCGCAGGTCGAGCCCGAGTGGTTGCCTGAGGCCCGCAAGCGCAAGTACAACTGGGACCGCAAAAGTCAGGTGCTGGTAAAAAAGCTGACCTGACGCAGGCACAGCCACACCGGTCGGAAGTGGCTGCCCCAAAATAGCTTTGGGCTGGGAGATTGCCAAGCGCTGTTGCCAGGCTGACAATGCACCGATCGGCACATTGGCCGCCGAACACGCCGCAAAGGAGGAATCCATGAAGCACCTGATGGCAGCCCTCACCGCCTCGCTGGCGGCACTCTGTGCAAGTGGCGCGGCCCACGCCGACAGCGCCAGCCTGCTCTCGCAGGCCTCAGCCGCCAACGCGCCCCGCTACCAGTTCGCCACCACGCTGGGGGCACAGATTCAGGCGACCAGTGACAACCTGGCGTTCTCCGTGTGGTGGGCACCGGCAGGATGGACCCCCCAGAGTGGCGTGATCGTGACCCTGCATGGCCATGGCAGCTACGCATTTGACGAGTTCTACCTGTGGCAACCGTATGCTGCCGCCAAAGGCTATGCAGTACTGGCACTGCAGTGGTGGTTTGGGGGCGGGGAGGCCACATCCGACTACTACACGCCACAGGCCATGTACCCCATTCTGGCTGGGCTGCTCGCCAACAAGTCCGTATCCACTGGAACAGCCTTGCTCCACGGGTTTTCCAGAGGCTCGGCCAATAGCTATGCAGTTGCCGCCCAAGATGCGCAGTCCGGCAACCGGTACTTTCATATGGTGCTCTCTGTTGCAGGGGGTGCCATGTCCAATTACCCACCCAACCAACAGATTGCCGCTGGCAACTATGGCAGCCAACCGTTCGCAGGCTACCAGTGGGTGATGTACTGTGGAGAAAAGGACCCTGACCCGGGCATCAATGGCTGCCCGGCCATGACGGCGGCACGCGATTGGGTCGCGAAATATGGCGCAACGTTCTCGCTTCTGATTGACGACCCCAGTGGAGACCACGGCGGCTTCATGACCAACAGCGCCAATGTCAACACCGCATTGGCGCAGTTCACGCCCACACCGCCAACCCCCGCCAGCATTTCCGATTGCCTGTTCAACTGGGCCGAGGCGCACTACAGCCAGTACTTTGCTCCGCATGTGGGCACGTCCGGAACCTACCAGCAGTACTACTACCGCTACTACCCGGCCAAGGGCAACTATGTGGCCGTTTCTTCTGCGGACAACCATGTCTGGGTGCTGGGGCCGCTGTCGGGCAATGCCGTGACCGATGTCGGCACGGTCAGCAGCTACCAGGGACAAGCGGGTTGCACACGCTGAATCCGGCTCCAAACCGACTAAGATTCAGGGCTCGGGGCGATAGTCCCCACTCGCAATGACATCAAAGGTACACCATGGCACGCACCGTTAACTGCATCAAACTGGGCAAAGAAGCCGAAGGCATGGATTTTCCGCCCTACCCCGGCGACTTGGGCAAGCGCATCTGGGAAAACGTCAGCAAGGAAGCCTGGGCCGCCTGGCTCAAGCACCAGACCATGCTGGTCAACGAAAACCGCCTGAATCTGGCCGATGCCCGAGCCCGCCAGTACCTGGCCCGCCAAATGGAAAATCACTTTTTTGGTGCCGGCGCAGACGCAGCCAAGGGCTACGTTCCCCCATCGGCCTGAACCCGTGCTGGCGGACCTGCCAACCGCCTGGGCGGGTCGCCATGCATGGACGGTGCTGGACGCCGATTTCGGAAATGGCGGGCGCTTCATCACCCTGTGGCGCATGTGGCAACACGACCCGCAACGCCCGCCCATGCTGCACTACGTGGGCGTGGCACCCGATGCCCGGGGGCTGTGTGTCCACCCCGAGCTGGCGCTCATCGGGTCCGATCTGAGACCGGGATTTCACCGGTTCCTGCTGGATGGTGGACAGGTTTCGCTGACCTTGTGCCTGGGGGATGCAAACAAGATGCTGGGCGAGCAGGTCTTTCATGCGGACACCGTCTTCACCTGCGCTCCAAAAGACAAGTGGCTGGCCGCCTTGCTGGCACGCCGCTGCAAGCGCATGGCCGCACTGCAAGTGGTGCTGCCCCCTCAAGCGTTGTCGAGCGCAGACATGGCTTGCGTAGCCGGATGGCTGCGCGAAGTGGGGTTTGTGCTGGACCGTCCACCAGCGAATTTGTCCTCCTCCCTCACTGGCCGGTTCAACCCACGCTGGGAGCTGTCAAACACCCGCACCCCAACATCCCACGTCGTGCCCGCACCGGCGCGCTGCGCCGTCATCGGAGCAGGACTGGCGGGTGCCAGTGTCGCGCAGGCTCTGGCGGCGCGAGGCTGGCAGGTCAGCGTACTGGATCAGGAGGCCACTCCCGCTGCCGGAGCCTCCGGTCTTCCCGTGGGGTTGGCGGTGCCCCATGTCTCGGCCGACGACAACCCCCGCTCACGATTGACGCGCAGCGGCACCCATCTCCTGGCGCAGCATGCCAACCGTTTGCTGACGCGCGGCATGGACTGGGAACCCAGTGGCGTGCGCGAACTGCACCCCGGCGGCGACTCGGCATGGCACGCCCAGGGGTTATGGATCAAGCCCGCCGCGCTGGTACAGGCATGGCTAGACCAGCCCGGCATCCGGTTTGTGCCCCACACCAAGGTGGCCACATTGCTGCGAACCGAAGACCTGTGGCAGGTCGTGGGCGAGCAGGGCAGGGATTTGGGCCGCTTTGACATCGTGGTGATAGCCAATGCCATGGGGTGCAAACCGCTGCTGTGCGACGGGCTGTACGCACCAGCCCGGACCGAGCTGCAAACCCCATTGGCGGCCCTGCACGCCATCCACGGAACCCTGAGCCATGGCACCTACGCCGAGCCGCTCCCCGGATTGCCCACCCAGCCCGTGAATGGCAATGGTTGTTTCATCCCCCATGTGCCAGGACCGGAGGGTGTGCAATGGTGTGCCGGAGCGACCTTCGAGCACGACGCGCTGGCCGCAGCCGATACGCAGACGCAACACGCCCTCAACATGCAGCGCCTGCGCACCTTGCTGCCGATGGAGGCGTTCGATCTGCCCGACACACTGGACCGCGGCCCGGTGGCGCAGTGGACCGCTACCCGCTGTGTGACACATGACCGCCTACCGCTGGTGGGACCTGTGCAATGCACCGCGGGGCCTGGCCTGTGGTTATGCGTTGGCATGGGTGCCCGGGGACTGAGCCTATCGGCCCTGTGTGCCGAACTATTGGCCGCACGCCTGGGCGCAGAGCCTATGCCAATAGAGTTCAGCCTGTCACGCAGCCTGGATGGGAGCCGGGCTCGCCGCAGATCGGGGCGCCCAGGGGCGACTGAGGCGGTGCTCAAACCTTCTGCAGCAAGCCCAACACCTGGGGCGGGTTGAAGGGAATCTCCAACAGCCCGGTGCACCCCAGTTTCTCAGCCTTTTCCATGGCCGGCCAGCTCGGGTGCTCGGTGGCCACCATGATCGCCTGCGGGGGTGCCAGCATGCCCTGAAAAGTCTGCACCAACGCCCAGGGATCGGCGTCGCTTAACTCCAGACTGACCACGACCACATCGTAGTGGCGGCGCGCCACCGCCGAACTGGCCTGCTCAGCGGTGCCGGTCTCGTCCACATCCGTCAGCCCCGCCAGCGACAAGCGGGCACGCAAGTACATGCGCTCTTCCTGCTTCAAGCCCACCAACAAAGTCACCCGCACACCAGGCGGGACATCGGTGTCCATCGAATCAAAGCCGGTATCCACGTCCACATACCCCTGGGTGGCAAACAGGCCATCGAGCACCTGCACCATGGCATTCCAGTCCACCGGGCGGGCAAAGGTGCTCCACGCGTGTTCATGGGTCTTGCCACCCACGCAAATGATCTTGGCGTGGGAGTTGAAGGCGGGTGAGGCAAGCTCTACCTCGGCCTCATGGCAATCCATATCAATCAGCGACACCTGGGGCGGCACCGGTGCGTCGGGGGTCCACAGGCAATACTCCGGTGCCTGGTGGGCGGAGAGACGAAACAGGGTGTTGAGCGAATGCCGCTCAATGGCACTAAAGCCCACAACCTTAACCCAAACAATGGACGACATACTGCACCTACCCTAGCGCATGGCCGCTTCAGGACGCTTGGCACGCACGTAGCTGTCCTGGGGCTGGTAGTTCTTTCCATCGGCATAGCGCCATTGCGCCATGCTGCCTTTTTGTCCGCGCAATTCGAGTTTGCCCACAAAAGCGCCCATGGTGGACTGTTGGTCCAGGGCCCGGAACTCGGCCGGTCCAAATGGGGTGGGGAACTTCAGGCCCCGCATCGCGATGACCAGCTTTTCGTTGTCCGTGCTCTTGGCTTTGGCAATCGCCGCGAAGATGGCCTGCATGGTGGCATACCCCACGACCGATCCCACCTTGGGGTTCTCGTGGAACTTTTTGTAGTAGTTGGCGGCAAAGGAGGCGTGCTCCGGCGTGTCAATCTGGTCCCAGGGGTAGCCGGTCACGATCCAGCCCTTGGGCGTCTCATCCTTGAGCACATCCAGGTATTCCGGTTCACCGGACAACATGGACACCACGGGCGTCTTGGGGAACACATTGCGCTGGTTACCTTCGCGCACCAGCTTGGCCAGGTCCGCGCCAAATGTCACGTTGAAGATCGCATCGGGCTTGGCCTGGGTCACCGCCTGCAAGGTGCTGCCCGCATCCAGCTTGCCCAGGGCCGGCCATTGTTCGGCCACAAACTCCACATCGGGGCGACGCGCCTTGAGCAGCTCCTTGAAGCTGGCCACGGCGCTCTGGCCGTATTCGTAGTTGGGGGCGATGGTGGCCCAGCGCTTGGCGGGCAGCTTGGCGGCCTCTTCCACCAGCATGGCTGCCTGCATATAGGTGCTGGGGCGCAAGCGGAAGGTGTAGCGGTTGCCCTTGTCCCAGACGATGGCATCGGTCAACGGCTCGCTGGCCACGAACAGGCGCTTGTTCTTCAGCGCGTGGTCGGCCAGGGCCAGGCCCACGTTCGACAGAAAACCGCCAGCCAGCACATCCACCTGCTCGTTGGACGTGAGCTCAATGGCGTGTCGCAACGCTTCTTCGGGTTTGCCCGCATCATCCCGCGCAATCACTTCCACCGTGCGCCCCAACAAGCCGCCCTTGGCGTTGATCTCTTCCACCGCCAACTGCCAGCCTTGTTTGTAGGGGGTGGTGAACTGCGGCATGCTGGAATAGCTGTTGATTTCGCCAATCTTGATCGGTTTGCCCTGGGCCCACGCCCCCAGGGATACGGCCAGCAAAGAGGTGAAAAAAAGTCGCTTCATAGGTTCTCCAGAGCCTTGAACTCTAGCAGTGTTTGCCTTTAGCGCTCTTTCGTATACGGCCGACCCAGTGCCTGGGGAGCCACTGCCTTGCCGATGAAGCCCGCCAGCAGCACCACCGTCAGCACATACGGCAGAGCCTGTATGGCCTGCACGGGTACTTCGCCAATCCATGGCAAGTGCGCGCCCTGCAGCCGGATGGCTGCGGCATCCAGAAAGCCGAACAACAGGCAGGCCCACAGCGCACCCACCGGGTACCAGCGGCCAAAGATCAGGGCGGCCAGTGCCATGAAGCCGCGCCCTGCCGTCATATTGGGTGAAAAGCTGGCACTTTGGGCCAGCACCAGGTAGCTGCCGGCCAGACCGCATAGCATGCCGTTGATGGTCAGCGCCGCATAGCGAAGGCGAGTCACCGACACACCGGCCGCATCCACCATTTGCGGGTTCTCGCCCACGGCACGCAGGCGCAGGCCAAAACGGGTGCGAAACAGCAACCACCAGGTTGCGGGCACCAGTGCCAGCGCCAGGTAGACCAGCGCGTTGTGCCCCAGCAGCCCCTCCCCTAGTAGCGCACCGACCCACGGTATCCCGACAAGGCCTGCAGTCAACTGCGGAAACAAAGGTTGGATGCGGACCCCTGCGGTGACGGGTGGCGTTTGCCCGCCCTGCGCAAACCAGGCAATACCCAAGACCACCGTCAGTCCAGAGGCGATGATGTTGATGGCCACGCCCGACACCACCTGGTCGCCCTGGTGGCTGACGCACGCCAGTCCGTGCATCCACGACAAACTGACCGCAATGCCAATGGCAGCCAACATGGCCAACGTGGTCGAACCGGACGTGGCACCGGCAGCTCCTGCCGCAAAGGCGGCAAACAGCATCTTGCCTTCCAGCCCAATATCCACCACACCCGAGCGCTCGGAGAACAAACCCGCCAGGGCACAAAAGATCAATGGTGTAGCCAGGCGCAGCGTAGAAGCCAGCATGGTTCCCAACAGGGCTTCATCCATGGACGGCTCCCGGTTGTTTGCGCTGGGGCAGCAAGCGCCGCAGCGTGGCTAGCACCCAGGCCAGCATAGGTGCAATGACATAGGCCATGGCACCCGAAAACAACACAATGAAACCTTGCAGCATGACCACCATGTCGCGGCTGAAACCCCGCACCTCAAACGCCACCTCGGCCCCGCCCTGGAACAGCGCGCCAAACAGGATGCTGGCCAGCACAATGCCCACGGGGTGGTTGCGCCCCATCAGCGCCACGGCGATGCCGGTGAAGCCCGCGCCGCTGACAAACTCCAGCAACAGCTTGCCGTGCACACCGGCGATTTCATTCATGCCGACCATGCCAGCCAGCGCTCCCGACAGGGCCATGGCCACCATCACCTGGCGCTGCGGGCGAATGCCGGCATACTCCGCAGCCCCGGGGCTGGATCCGACCGCACGCAGGTGGTAGCCGCTACGGGTACGCCACAAAAACAGGTATACCCCCACCGATGCCAGAACCGCCAACGCTAAGCTCAGATTCAGCGGCGACGCAGGCCACTCGACCCCGACCCAGGCCAGCGCCTCATGCACGCCCGGAAGTTTGGCCGAATCGGCAAACGCCACGCTCTCTACCGACATGGCCCCGGCCGGGCGCAGATGGTTGACCAGCAAATACACCAGCAAGGTACTGGCGATGAAGTTGAACATGATGGTCGTAATGACAACATGGCTGCCCCGGTAGGCCTGCAAATAGGCCGGCACGGACGCCCAGGCCAGGCCAAACAGCGCACCGGCCAGCACCATCAGTGGCAGCATGACCCAGGCCGGCAAAAAGGCAGACCACCACAGCGCCACCAGGCCGGTGCCAAGCCCGCCCAGAATGGCCTGGCCTTCCCCTCCGATGTTGAACAAGCCGCCGTGAAAGGCCACGGCCACGGCCAAGCCGGTAAAGACAAAGGTGGTGGCGTAATACAGTGTGTAGCTGATCCCGCGTGCCGTGCCAAAGGCACCGTGCACCAGCACCGCGATGACCTCCACCGGGTTTTGCCCCACCAGAGCCACAACACCAGCCGCCGCAAGCAGGGCCACCGCCAGGCAGACCACTGGGAGCAGCAACAGATCCGCCCAGCGCGGCAGGGTATGGGAGGCGGCGCTCATGCGGGCTCCCCCACCATCAGCAGGCCTAGCTTGGCCTCGGTGCATTCGTCAATGGCCAACTCCCCAGTCACACGTCCCTGGTTCATGACCACCACGCGGTTCGCCAGTGCCAGAATTTCATCCAGCTCGCTGGACACCACCAGCACGGCGCAACCGGCATCGCGCATGGCACGCAACTGGCTGTAAATAAACTCGATGGCACCAATGTCCACCCCCCGCGTGGGCTGCCCCACCAACAGCACTTTGGGTGCCTGGCCCAGTTCGCGAGCCAGAACCAGCTTTTGCTGGTTGCCGCCAGAAAAACTCCGGCTGAGCAGTTCGGGGTCGCGCGGGCGCACGTCAAACCGCTCCATCATTTCGGCAGTGGCCGCGCGCATATGTGCATGGTTCATCCAACCACCACTGGCATAAGCTGCGAGCCCGTCGTACCCCAGGACAGCAGACTCCCATGCCACAAAGTCCATGACCATCGCGCGTGCATGGCGGTCCTCCGGCACATGGGCCAGGCACCGCACACGGGCAGTTTGCGGATCAAGCCAGGCACCGGCTACAAAGCGTTGACCATCCAGCTCCAGACTCCCTTGGGTAGGCTGCAACAACCCCGAAAGCACGTCCAGCAGCTCGCTTTGCCCATTGCCCGATACGCCGGCCACACCGACGATTTCGCCACTGTGCAGCGTCAAATTCACATCGTGCAGCCGCACCACGTTAAGCGCGTCCCGCGCCTCGATGCCACTGACCCGCAGCAGCACCGCACCCGGTGCCACCGCGTCTTCCTGCACCCGCCCCATGTGCACCTTGCGCCCCACCATGGCCTCGGCCAGGCCTTCGATGGAGGCCTTCGCGATCGGCATTTCGTGCACAACCTTGCCCCCGCGCATGATGGTCACATGGTCACACAGGCGCATCACTTCCTTGAGTTTGTGGGTGATCAAGATGATGGTGGCGCCTTGCTGGCGCAGCAGGCGCAGCACGTCAAACAGTTGCTCTGTTTCCTGCGGCGTCAGCACCGCCGTCGGCTCATCAAGAATCAGGATGCGGGCGCCGCGGTACAACGCCTTCAGAATTTCCAGCCGCTGGCGGTCACCGACAGGCAAATCCATCACCCGCGCATCCAGCTGTACATGCAAACCGGTGGACTGCATCAGTGCGCTGAGCTTGCTGCGCACCTGGGCATCGGCCTGGCGCAGCAGCCAGTGGGGTTCGGCCCCCAACATGACGTTTTCCAACGCGGTCAGCGTGTCCACCAGCATGAAGTGCTGATGGACCATGCCAATGCCCAATGCAATGGCGTCGTCCGCGTTGCGAATGGTGGCGGCGTGCCCGAAGACCTCGATCGCACCACGGTCGGCCTCGTAGAAGCCGTACAGCACCGACATCAGCGTACTCTTGCCCGCCCCGTTTTCGCCCACCAGCCCATGCACCGTGCCGGACAGCACACTCAGGTTCACGTCCGCGTTGGCGGCAACCGCCCCAAACCGCTTGTGGATACCGGTCATGCGGACCGCTGGGGCCGCAGTCACGGCAGCGCCCACCATCAGTATTTGCAGGCGTTGTCGGCCATGTAGTCGGCGGCCTTGATCTTGCCGCTGATGAGGTCGGCCTTGATCGTCTCCACCTTCTTCTTCATGTCGGCGCTGACCAGCTTGGCGTTGTGGTCGTCCAGCGCGTAGTCCACGCCACCTTCCTTCAAGCCCAGCACCGAGAGGCCGGCCTTGTGGCCCTTGGCAACGTTGTACACGGCCACATCCACTTTTTTGATCATCGACGTCAGCATGGTGCCGGGCTGCAAATGGTTTTGGTTGCTGTCCACACCGATGGCCAGCTTGCCATTGTCCTTGGCCGCCTGGTAGACGCCCATGCCGGTGCCGCCCGCAGCGGCAAATACCACGTCCGCGCCCTTGGCAAACTGGGCCTTGGCCAGTTCACCGCCTCGGGCCGGGTCGCTCCAGGCCGCGCCGGTGGTGCCGGTCATGTTGGCAAAGACCTCGGCCTTGGGGTTGGCGTATTTCGCGCCCTGCTCATAGCCACATTGGAACTTGCGAATCAACGGAATGTCCATGCCCCCCACAAAACCGACTTTGCCGCTTTTGCTGGCCATGGCGGCCATGGCACCCACCAGGAAGCTGCCTTCATGCTCCTTGAACACCACGGACTGCACATTGGGCTGATTGACCACCATGTCAATGATGGCGAACTGCAGCTTGGGGAATTCTTTTGCAATCTTTTCGATGCTGGAGGCCTGGCCAAAGCCGATGCCCACAATCGGGCTGGCCCCTCGCTCGGCCATGCGGCGAATCGCCTGCTCGCGCTGGGACTCATTGGAAATCTCAAACTCCAGGTACGACTTGCCACTTTCTTTTTTCCACAGCTCCATGCCGCGGTAGGCTGCTTCGTTAAAGGACTTGTCAAACTTGCCGCCCATGTCATACACGATGGCCGGCTCCGCGCTTGAAGAAAAACTCGCCGCCATTGCTGCGCCCAACAGTGTCAGGCGTGCCAAGTTTTTGAAATTCATATCGACCCTTTGTAGTTGAAGTGCAGGGCGCACTTTAGCGCATCGCCCCGGTGCATCGCGGCCCCTCCGGGGGCATTTTGAAGCGACCCATTGAACACCCGCATTTTCCATTCCACAATGCGGGGATAACTGTATACAAAAAATTTCATTCCATGCTATTCGTTGCCGGCTCTGCCAATCTCGACTTTTGCGTTCGCTCCCACCACATACCTGCCCCCGGAGAAACCGTACTGGGGCGCGCTTTTGAAACCTTCCCCGGCGGCAAGGGTGCCAACCAGGCGATTGCCTGCGCCCGCGCCGGGGGCGTTGCCACCCGCATGCTGGTAGCCATGGGCAATGACGCATTTGCCGTGCCGCTGGAAGCGTCTCTGCGCGAGGCCCAGGTACAGCTGCACCTGATTCGTGCGGCGGACCAACCCACCGGAACCGCCTTCATCTGCGTGTCGGACGACGGCGAAAACGCCATCACCGTCGCGCCCGGTGCCAATTTGAGCCTGCAGGCACAGCACCTTCCCCGCCTGGACGGAGCCAGCCACCTGCTGATGCAGCTGGAAATCCCGTTGCAGGCGGTAACCGCCTACGCACAGGCCGCACACCGGCAGGGCGTAAAAGTGGTGTTGAACGCCGCACCGGTTCAGCCGCTTTCCGCTGAACTGTTGCAAAAAATCGACATTCTGGTGGCCAATGAAGGGGAGCTGGCCGCACTGAGCGGTCACAACGGCAGCGTGGCCGAATGCCTGGAGCGCATCCGCGTGCCCACCGTCGTGGTGACGCTGGGCGCGCGCGGATGCTGCGCCCGCAGCGAGGGCAGCATCCTGGTGCAACCGGCCTTTGCGGTTACCCCCATCGACACCACGGCGGCGGGCGACACCTTTTGCGGCACCCTGGTGGCCGCCCTGAGCCAGGATGCGGACCTGGCCCGCGCGTTGGCGCTGGCCAGTGCCGCAGGAGCCTTGGCGTGCACCCGCATGGGCGCACAATCAAGCATTCCGCACGCCGCAGAAGTTGCCCGGTTTCTGGCACAGCAGCCTGTGCCCAGCCCCTCCGCCCTCCACGCACTGCGCACCTACTGCGGCCTTGCCGCCTGACCCTTTATTCCGCACCTTTCCATGCACCAACCCGCTCCCCACAAGGTCATTTTCGATACCGATCCCGGCGTGGACGACGCCGTCGCGCTGTACTTTGCGCTGGCCCATCCGGGCATCGACGTGGTGGGCATTACCACCACCTTCGGCAACGTCTCGGTCGAACAGGCGGCCACCAACGCCCTGTACCTGACCGCCATTGCCAACCGCACCATTGCGGTCACCCAAGGCGTCAAGGCCCCGTGGGTCAAACCCGGCGAAGCCCCCCCCGAGTTCATCCACGGTGCCGACGGTTTGGGCAACCTGGCGAACCGGGTGGCCACGCACCACCGGATTGATCCACGGCCATCGGCCCAGTTCATCGTGGACATGGCCCGCCAACACCCCGGCGACATCACGCTGGTGGCGGTGGGACCCCTGGGCAACCTGAGTTTGGCGCTGAAGCTGGAGCCAGGGCTTCCAAGCTTGCTGCGTGGCGTCATCCTCATGGGAGGCACCATTTCCGAGCCGGGCAATGTGTCGCCCGTGGCCGAGGCCAACATCTGGAACGACCCGCACGCTGCCGACCGGGTATTCACCGCCGGTTGGAAGCTGACCATGGTGGGCCTGGATGTAACCCACCAGGTGGTGACCGAGCTGTCGCTGTTCCAGAAAATTGCCGACCACCACCGGCACCTGGCCACCGACACACTGCACCACGCGGTGGCGTTCTACTCCACCTTCTACAGCGGTCTGCACAAACACCTGTCACTGCGCCCGGGCTGCTTTGCCCACGATTTGCTGGCCTTTGTCTACCTGGTTCGCCCCGACCTGTTTGGATTGGAGCGTGGCACCATCCGTGTGGCCACCGACGGCCTGGCGCAAGGGCAGACCCTGTTGAACCGGCGCGCCTATATCGACTACCCGCAGGAAGGCTGGGGGCGGCACCTGCCGGAAACGGATGTGTGCATGCAGGTGGACGCACCCGGCTGTCTGGCCCTGTTTGAGGAAACCCTGATGTCCGACTGGCTGGGACAGTGAATGGGAAGGAAACGCCCGGGAAAACGCCCCGCGCACCAGTACCCCCCCACCCTGACACCCTAACGGCATGTCACAGCGCTGCGGACCCGCTTCATATTCGAATTTCGAATATGAAAATAGCAAAAAAATAGTTTTCAATCTAAGAGCCGCCCCCTACAGTCACTCCCATGCATGAATTAGCGTTTGTCATGGCGGGATTTTTGGTGGGCATGGTCGTCGGCCTGACGGGCGTGGGCGGCGGTTCCCTGATGACGCCGATCCTGATCTTCTTCTTTGGGGTCAAGCCCTATCTGGCCGTGGGAACAGACCTTTTGTTCGCCGCATTCACCAAGTTGGGGGGCACCGTCAAACTGGCGCGCTCCCGGCACATTGACTGGCCGGTGGTGCTCAATCTCTCGGCCGGTAGCATTCCGGCGTCTCTGATTACCTTGTACGTCCTGCACAACATAGGTGCTGCCAGCCAGCCCGTCCAGAAGCTCATGACCACCGCACTGGGCCTGGCCCTGTTGTTAACGGCTGCGGCCACCCTGTACAAGGTCATCCACGGCAAGGTCACTCCCACCGCAGTTGGCAAAGGCCAGGAAGCTGCGGCCGCACGCCCGCGCCACTGGAGCCTGCCCTTGCTGTTTGGTGCCGTCATTGGCACCTTGGTAACGCTGACTTCGGTGGGAGCAGGAGCCATTGGTGTCACGGTGTTGATGATTTTGTACCCCCTGCTGCCGTTGCCGCGCATCGTCGCCGCCGACATTGCCTATGCGGTGCCCCTGACCCTGGTGGCGGGCTTTGGTCACGCGTCCCTGGGATCGGTGGATTGGCCCATGCTGGTGAGTCTCTTGGCGGGATCGCTGCCCGGCATCTGGGTGGGCTCCCACCTGATGCACAAGACCCCTGAACGCATCATCCGCTCCCTGCTCTCCGTGTTGCTGGCCTATGCAGGCCTGAAACTGATTGCCTTATGAAACCTTGCGGGACAGACCGAAGCGCAGCGTAGCCCTGTCCACACCTGACTAAAAATGTACCAATACACCGAATTTGACCGCCAGTTCCTCCATAACCGCACCGCCCAGTACCGCGACCAGCTGGAGCGCAACCTGCGCGGCGAGCTGGCCGACGACGCCTTCCGCCCGCTGCGCCTGCAAAACGGCTGGTACATCCAGCGTTATGCCCCCATGCTGCGCATCGCGGTTCCCTACGGCGAAATCAGCAGCGCCCAGCTGCGGGTGCTGGCGCGCGTGGCCGACGAGTACGACCACCCCGATACCGCCCTTCTGGCCCAGGCGCAAGAGACTCAGAATGCCCTGGGCACGCACACCGCCCCGCCACTGCGCTACGGCTACGGCCATTTCACCACCCGCACCAACGTGCAGTTCAACTGGATTCCCTTGCACAAGAGCGCCGACGTGATGGAGCTCCTGGCCAGTGCCAACCTGCATGGCATCCAGACCAGCGGCAACTGCGTGCGCAACATCAATTCCGACGCCCTGGCCGGCATTGCGCCCGACGAGGTGGCCGATCCGCGTCCGTTCTGCGAACTGCTGCGCCAATGGGGCGCGTTGCACCCCGAGTTCGCCTTTTTGCCGCGCAAGTTCAAGATTTCCGTCACCGGCGGTGCCGAAGACCGCGCCGCGCTGTACTGGTACGACGCCGGTTTCCAGCTGCGCCGCAACGAAGCAGGCGAGCTGGGTTTCCGCGTCTCCGCCGGGGGTGGAATGGGCCGTACGCCCACCATCGCCACCGTGATGCGCGAGTTTCTCCCCTGGAGCCAGATGCTCAACTACCTGGAAGCCATCCTGCGCGTCTACAACAGCTATGGCCGGCGCGACAACGTCTGGAAAGCGCGCCTGAAGATCCTGGTGAAGGCCGAGGGCCAGCGCTACATCGACGCGGTGGAGGCCGAGTACGCCGACATCCTGCAGCTGGACGGCGGCCCCCACACCATCACGCAGGCCGAGCTGGACCGGGTTTCGGCGTCATTTGTGGCTCCAGCCCGCGTGGAATCTAATAAGACAGCTACAGAAACAGTAGCAATTGATGCCGGACAGCAGGCCGAATACGCGCGCTGGCTGCAGCGCAACGTGCTGCCCCACCGCGACCCGGCGCTGCGTGCGGTGCACCTGTCGTTCAAGCGCCTGGGCTACGCCCCGGGCGACGCCACCGGTGCCCAACTGGCCGCCGCCGCCGACCTGGCGGACCGCTTCAGTGCCGGTGAAGCACGGGTCACCCACGAACAAAACCTGCTGCTGCCCTGGGTGCGCGAGGCCGACCTGCCCGCCCTGTGGCTGGCCGCCCGCGCGCTGGGCCTGGCCAAGCCCAACATCGGCCTGCTGACCGACATGATTGCCTGCCCCGGCGGCGACTTCTGCGCGCTGGCCAATGCCCGCTCGATCCCGATTGCCGCAGCCATCACCGAGCGCTACCAGGACATGGACGAGCTGCACGACCTGGGCGAGATTGACCTGCACATCAGCGGCTGCATCAACTCCTGCGGCCACCACCACAGCGGCCACATCGGCATTCTGGGTGTGGACAAGGACGGCAAGGAGTGGTACCAGGTATCGCTGGGCGGTGCCGACGGCACGGCGCATTCCGGGCCAGCCCAGGCTGGCAAGATCGTGGGGCCGTCGTTTGGAGCCATCGAGATTCCCGGCGTGATCGAGGCGCTGCTGGACACCTACCGCAGCTGCCGCAATCCGGGCGAATCCTTCACCCAGACCCTGCGCCGGGTGGGCCACGACCCATTCAAGGCCGCCGCCAACGCCGCGCGCCTGCCCGTGCATGAAGACGCCGAGCATGTGCTCAGCCACAAGCCCGGCTACGCCCGGGATGTGCAGGAAGCCTGATGCATTGCGGGTCAGACTTCTTTGCGCAGCACATGGCTCTGATCCCAACCGATTGAGAGAGTTACTATGAAATTGATAGCTTCCTACACTGATTTCACGCGGGCTACCACCCAAAATGACGTCCAAGGCTTGCTGGTGCTGGCCAACACCGAAGACACCCGCACCGTGGCGCTGGACGGCGTGACCCGCATCGACCTGGAGTTCCCCAAGTTCACCGACGGGCGCGCCTACAGCCAGGCCTTCCTGCTGCGCCGGCGCCGGGGTTTCACCGGTGAAATCCGCGCCACTGGCGACGTGCTGGTTGACCAGCTGCCCCACATGGTGCGCAGCGGCTTTGACGCGGCTGTGCTCAAAGAGGGCCAGAGCGTGGAAATCGCCCAGCGCCAGCTGGCGCGCTTTGACGCCTATTACCAGGGCGACGCCGTCACCGCCGCCCCGCTGTTTGCCCGCGAAAAGGCGGCCGTATGAGCGCCGCGCCGGGCCGCCCCAAGCAAGCTCGCGCCGCAGTGCGCAGCACGGAGGCTACAAAATGACCGCTGACACCTCCTCTCTGACCAGCCGCTTCGCTCCCCAGCCCCAACCTGCGGGCAGCGCCGTCACGCGCAATGCCGCCCCCAGCCGGGAATACACCATCAAGTTGTCCGAAGCGCAAAACGTGCTCTCGCAGGCGGCGGCCACCTACCTGCGCGCCGACCCAATCAGCGACGCAGCCATCGCGACGGTCACCCAGGCCTCCAGCCTGGGCGCTGAAGACGTGGTTGTCAGCCATCTGATCAATAGCTTGGCGCTCAACATCCCCATCTTCGTGCTCGAAACCGGTGCCCTGCACCAGGACACCCTGGACCTGCTGGCACGCTTTCAGGCCAGCAGCCGCGCCCCCGTCACCGTCTTCCAGCCGGTGGCCGAGGCGGTGGTGCAGTTTGTGGCCCGCGAAGGCCAGGACGCCATGTACAAGAGCATTGCACTGCGCAAAGCCTGCTGCGGCATCCGCAAGATGGAGCCGCTGGAACGCGCACTCAAGGGCAAGGACGCCTGGATCACCGGCCTGCGCCGCGAGCAAAGTGGTGCCCGCGCGGAGGTACCGCTGGTGGATATGAGTGAGAAGCGCGTCAAAATCAACCCCTTGGCCAATTGGACCTGGGGTGACGTGTGGCACTACATCCAGCAAAACACGCTGGACTACAACCCCCTGCACGACCAGTTCTACCCCAGCATCGGCTGCGAGCCCTGCACCCGCGCCATCAGCCTGGGCGAAGACTTCCGCTCGGGACGATGGTGGTGGGAAGACGAAGCCGCCAAAGAGTGTGGACTGCACGCCAAAACAGAAAAAGCTACAGCATGAACGCCATGACAGAACCGACCCATTTCGAACGCCTCTCCAACCAGCACCTCGATGCGCTGGAAGAGGAAACCATCTTCATCCTGCGCGAAGTGGCCGCCGCTTTCGAGCGCCCCACCCTGCTGTTCTCGGGCGGCAAGGACTCGCTGGTCATGCTCAAGTGCGCCGAAAAAGCCTTTGGCGCGGGCCGCATCCCCTACCCGCTGTTGATGATCGACACCGGCCACAACTTCCATGAAGTGAC
>CAZDDK010000046.1:0-16786 GCA_964504185.1 uncultured Rhodoferax sp.
CGCGGCAAAGGCCTGGTCGATCTTGGTGCGGCCGGTGAAGGAGGGGTGGTAGGTGATCAGCGGCTCCAGCGCCACATCTTCCAGTGTGATGCGGTCCTTGCGTGCCAATGGGTGGTCCACCGGCAGTACCAGCATGTGCTGCCACTCGTAGCAGGGCAGGGTAACCAGCTCGGTGTAGTCGGCCAGGGATTCGGTCGCAATGCCGATCTCGGCCACTTCGTCAATCAGCATGCGGGCCACCTGGTCGGGCGAGCCCTGGTGCAGGCTGATGTTGACCTTGGGGTAGGCCGCACGCAGGGCGGCCACCCGCTCCGGCAGCACATAGCGCGCCTGGGTGTGGGTGGCAGCAATCGACAGCGTGCCGCTGTCTTCGGCGCTGTACTGCTCTCCAATGCGCTTGAGGTTGCCCACCTCGCGCAGGATCAGGTCGATGCTCTTGAGTACATGCTGGCCAGGTTCTGTGACACGCTTGAGCCGTTTGCCGTGGCGGGCAAAGATCTCGATGCCCAGTTCTTCTTCCAGCTCGATGATGGCCTTGGACACGCCGGGTTGCGAGGTGTGCAGGGCTTTGGCGGCTTCGGTCAGGTTGAGGTTGCGCCGAACGGCTTCCTGGACAAAGCGAAATTGGTGCAGATTCATATCGAATTTCAACTAAAGATGAAATTCATTATGCCTCATGCTATCTTTTTTGAAGACTTTCCAGGGCGATTTCTGCCACCAGTTGGACCAAGCGGGCGTCCTCCCCAATAGACGGGTTGAGGGTGAACGCCATGTCGGGATGTTGGGACTGCAGTTCGGCAATCAGGCGGGGCAAGTCTTCGCGCGCATGCTTGCCAACGCCCAGGAAAAGGGGCAGCACGCTGACAGTGTGCACACCCTGGTCACGCAGTGCCGCCACCGCCGTCGGCAAATCGGGCTGGCTCAGCTCCAGGTAGGCGCATGCCACTGGAACGCCGGGGGACAGCGCCACCAGGCGAGCGGCAATCGCCTCCATGGGCTTGTGCCACAGCGGGTCGCGGGACCCGTGCGCAAACAGCACAATGGCGCGGGAAGGGCGGGATGCAGTCATCGTCGGATGACCAGCCATGTGAATGCCGTCAGGGAAATAAAGGAGTAAATCAGGCCGGGCAGCGCCGCAGTGAGCCAGGGCCACCAACCCTGCAAGGCGCCCAAATCGCCCAACACGTTGTTCAACAGGACAAAGCTGATACCGGCCATGACGCCGCCAAACACATAGGTGGCCACGCTGCCGGAGCGAAAGTGCAGGTAGGCAAAGGGCAAGGCCAGCACCACCATCACCAGGCAGCTCAAGGGGTAAAACACTTTTTTCCAAAACTGGATTTCATACTTCTGGGCCGTCTGGCCGTTCGCATCCAGGTGCTGGATGTACTGGAACAGGTCAATGGTGCCCATGCGCTCGGGCCGCAACACCGCAGTGGCCACCATCTCGGCGCTGATCTGGGTGGACCAGCGCAAGCTGTCCATGTGGGTGCGGTCCACCTGCGTGGCGTTGGCATCGGCGCTGGTGAACTCGGTGTGGTCCACCTTTTCCAGCAGCCAGGAATCATCCTTGCCGAACCTGGCGCGCTCGCCCTCGGTCATGGAAACCAGGAAGCCCTGGTTGTTGAATTCGAAAATCCGCACGTCGCGCATGCTGGAATCGGGGGCGAGTGCACCCACATTGACCGCGTAGTGGCTGTAGGCCTGTCGCTCCTTGAGCCAGGCCCCGGTCTTGCCCACGGTGACCTTGCCCTGGTAGCGGGATTTGAGCAACTGGGCGGTCTTGTCCGCCATGGGGGCTATGTAGTCCCCTATCGCAAACGTCAGAACGACGAAGCCCAAGCCCAGCGCCAGCAGGGTGCGCAATGCCAGCCACGGCCCCAGTCCGCTGGTGCGCAAAATCGTGAATTCGGAGCTTTGCGCCAGGCGGGCCATGACAAAAATGGTGCCAATCAACACGGTGATGGGCAGCAGTTCATAGAGGTGGCTAGGCAGCATCAAGGCCACATAGAGCAGGGCCTGTGCCACGGTGTAGCCGGTGTCGCGGTGCTTGCCGACGGCTTGCAACTCTTCGACGAAGTCAAAGAAGTAAAACAGGGACACGAAGCCCAGGGTGACCAGCACAACGGCAATGACCACTTCGCCATACAACAAGCGCCGTATGGTGTTCATGGTGCCACCTTGGTGCTGCAGGTGCTTTCGGCGGCCAGCGCAGGCCGCTTGAACACCCAATTATTGTGCCGCTTGGCCAGCCACAGAAAGGCCAATGCCAGTGCGCCGCCATGCAGTGCCAGCAGGTAGACCCCCACATGCACCTGCCCAGTTTCAATCCAGCTCTTGCCCAGGACCAGCAAGTTGAAATACACGATAAATGCCATGAAGGCAAAGCCCAGGTTGGCCGTGCGTCCTACCCGCGGATTGACGCCCGCAGCCGCCAGACCGATGACCACCAAGTTGATGGCCGCCAGGGCCAGGCCTGCGCGCCAGGAGAGCTCGGCAAGATGGGACAGTGTGGGGTTTGACAGCAGTTCCACCGTACTTTTCGCAGCGGACGGAACAAAGCTGCGTGCGGACTGGTCATCGGCGTCCACCTGCGCGCCATAGCTTTTGAAGACCGCGACCGTGATGTCAGGCTTGCCAGCGGTTTTTTCCAGACGCTGCCCGTTTTCCAGAATCAGAAACTTCTCCCCATTCACCAGTTCCACCCGGCCGCTGCGGGACGAAGTGATGGTTTCCTTGTCGTTCTTGTGGGTGGCAATGAACACGTTGCTGCCGGCCAGCTTGCCGCTGGCGTCTTTTTCAATAAAAAACACCCGCTCTCCGTTGGCCGACTCCTGAAACTGGCCGGGCTCGATGCGAGAAATGTCCCCCCGCTTTTCGTAGCGGTCGCGCAGGTCCTCGATGCGTCCATAGGCCCAGGGCAATATCAAAAGGGCCAGGGCGGTGATGACCAGAAGAATAGGCCAGGCAAAGCGAAACAGCGGCGTGAGCAAAGAAGTAAGACCGTAACCGCTGCCAAACCAGATCACCATCTCGCTGTCACGGAACATGCGGGTCAACACGCTGAGCACCGCGATGAACAGGCACATGGACAGCAAGGTGGGCATGTCCGACAGCACGGTGTAGCCCATGATGAGCATCACGTCGGCCGGGTTAAACACCCCGCGCCCGGCCTCGCCCAGGGTGCGGATCAGTGTCATCGTGGTCACCACCGTTACCAGCACGACCAGGGTAGCCCCAAAACTGCGCGCGAGTTCCTTGCGGATGGATGAATGGAATAACATGTCGGCCAAAGGAAAACCCGAATTATGAACTTTGAACTGAAAGCCATCGGCCCGGTAGGGGCCTCCACCGAGAAATGTGACGCCTTGCTGGTCCTCGTGCCCCACGATTTCCAGCCCGGCCGGGACGATTTGTCGGAGTTGCTGGGCCAGGCCCTCAAATCCTCCGACCTGGAATCCAAACCCGGCAAGCTGCTGTGTCTGTACAAGCCCGTTCAAGCCAACGCCACACGCGTGGTGCTGGCGGGTGCCGGCAGCGGCTCCGCGCGTGATGTCCGTACGGCTGTGTTGGCGGGCGTGGCGGCGCTCAAATCTCCGTCACTGAAAAAGCTGTTGGTGTGCTTCGCAGCGCCGGCGCAAGAGGCCGCCGTTCGCGCGTGCGTTGTGGCCGTGGCGGATGCCAGTTATGCCTACACCCATACCAAGTCCAAACCCGAGGAACGCACGTTGGCCAAGGTGGTGGTGGGTGCCAGCAACGCGACGGAGGTGCAGACCACATTCGACCGCGCCGTCGCCACCGTGGCAGGCTCCGAGCTGGCCCGTGAGTGGGCCAACCGCCCGGCCAACCATGCCACGCCGTCGTTGCTGGCACAGGCCGCGCAGGATTTGGCCAAGTCACCCAAAATCACCTGCGAGGTTCTGGGGGCCAAGGAGGTTGCCAAATTGGGCATGGGGGCCTTCATGGCAGTGGCCCAGGGTTCGGACGAACCCCTGAAATTCATTGTCCTGAAGTACAGCGGTGCCGCCAAGTCCCATGCACCCACCGTCTTGGTGGGCAAGGGCATCACGTTTGACTGCGGCGGCATTTCCATCAAGCCCGCACCGGAAATGGATGAGATGAAGTTCGACATGTCGGGGGCCGCCAGTGTGCTGGGCGTGTTCCGATCCCTGTCGGTGCTCAAGCCGTCTGTCAATGTCGTGGGACTGATTCCAGCGTGTGAAAACCTGATCAACGGCCGTGCCGTCAAGCCCGGTGATGTCGTAACCAGCATGAGCGGGCAGACCATTGAAATTCTCAACACCGATGCCGAAGGGCGTCTGGTACTGTGCGACGCACTGACCTACGCAGAGCGTTTCAAACCACGGGCCGTGGTGGACATCGCCACCTTGACCGGAGCCTGTGTCATCGCCCTGGGCGGGGTGCGCAGTGGACTGTATGCATCCGAGGATGCGCTGGGTGCCGCACTGTTCTCGGCGGGTGAGACCGCCCAGGACCTGTGTTGGAGGATGCCTTTGGACGAAGACTATGCAGAAGGCCTGAAGACCGGTTTTGCGGACGTTGCCAATGTGGCTGGGCGTGCGGGCGGTTCGATCACCGCTGCCAAGTTCTTGCAGCGATTTACCGAAAAGTATCCCTGGGCGCACCTGGATATCGCAGGCACTGCCTGGAAGAGCGGTGCCGCAAAGGGTGCGACCGGGCGACCCGTGGGACTTTTGGTGGAGTACCTGGTGGCGCAGGCTCCAGCCAAGTGACCGAACTGGCCTTTCACTTCGGCGCTGCGGATAAGCTCGCCTACACCTGCCGCCTGCTGCGCAAGGCAGTGGCGGGTGGTTCGCGGGTGGTCGTGGTGGCGGACGCCGCTGCCCTGGCGCAACTCGACACCGATTTGTGGGCGCTGTCTCCAACGGATTTCGTACCCCACTGCGCTGACACGGCGGCGCGGGCGGTTCAAGGCCGATCGCCCGTTTGGCTGGTCACGGACGCCGCCCATGCACCGGCGGGGCGCTTTGGGGTACTGGTCAACCTTGCGGACGCCGTGCCAACCGGATTTGCGGAGTTTGCGCGCGTCATTGAAGTGGTCAGTACGCAGGATGCCGACCGAGAAAAAGCCCGGGAGCGTTGGCGTTTCTATGCCCAGCGGGGCTACTCCATTCAGCGCCACGATTTGAATCTGAAGCGCGCAGACTGATGCCCGACGTCAAACCGCCACCCCGATTTGTCCCGACGCTTACGGAAGTGGTTTCCCCGGGGAACCTGCACAGGATGCGCCCTCCCATGGACGGTGATCGTTTGGTGGAGGAGGTCTTGCAATCCGTGCGGCCGCGCCTGGAGCAGCAATTGCGTGCGGCCTTGCAAACGCAGGTGGATGAACACATGCGCGTGGCGGCCGCCCAGTGGCGAGAGGACATAGAGGCCGCAGTCCGCGCAGCGGTGGCAAAGTCCCTGTCGTCCACACCCTCCTCGACGGCGTGAGGCAGCAACATTTTTTCTGCAGTTCGTGCCCGGAGTTTCAAAAAGTGGCGCAAAGGCCGGTTAGAATCGTAGGCTCTGGAGCGGTGGATGAGCGGTTTAAGTCACACGCCTGGAAAGCGTGCGTGGGGTAAAACCCACCGCGGGTTCGAATCCCGCCTGCTCCGCCAGAAGATGAAAAAAAACGGGCCCTTGTGGCCCGTTTTTCATTTGTGGCACGGCATGGACAAGTACGTGCCATACTTGGTCGCATGCGCAGATCGTTTCCTGTCGTCACTCGGGCGGCCATGATTCAACGACTGGTTTTTTTTCTCTCAGCGCTCGCGTGGATGCTGGGCGGCGGCCTGTTCCCGTTGACCGCGCACGCGGTGCCGGAGCCACGCTTCGAAATGGTGGGAGATGCAGGAGCCATCTCTGATAGCGTGGTCTCCGCATTGGTGGTGGACCGGGATGGCTTCTTGTGGATCGGTTCTGCGGTGGGCCTGGTCCGTTTCGACGGTTACGAGTTTCGGGCAGTAGGAGTGCCCAACAGCCGCGGCAAACGGGATGCCAGTTCCTTTGTCCGCAGTCTGTTGGCCAGTCGCGACGGTCGCATCTGGGTGGGAACGGACAACGAGGACCTGGCGGTGTACGACCCCGCGCAGGAGAGCTGGAGTTTTTTGCGTTCCGAGGGATTTCGGGGCACTGTCCGCTCCCTCGTGGAGGGGACTGATGGCGCGATCTGGGCCGGCTTTGTGGGGGGAGGATTGCATGCGATTGACCCCAAAACCTTGCAGATCACGCGCTGGGGTGGTGACCAAGGACTGCCGGATGACCGCATCCAGGCTCTCTTGGTGGACCGGGACGGCCAGATTTGGGCGGGTACCTGGAGCGGGCTGGCCGTGCGGCGAGCGGGCCAGAGCCGCTTTGAACTGGCTCCCGGCGAGCTGGCCCTCAAAGGCCGGTCCATCAATGCGCTGTACCAAGATCGGCGGGGACACGTATGGGTTGGTACGCAGCGTGGGGAGTTGCTGCGCCAGCGGGGTGCGGTGGTGGAGTGGCTGGACCAGGGTGACTCGGGTGGCGGCACGGTCAACGCACTGCTGGACATGGCGGGTGATTCGATCTGGCTGGCCCGGGGCAACGGGCTGGAAATACGCCACCAGGAGTCAGGTCAGCGCGCCCGGTTGCTGCAACACAGTCTGAGCAAACCCTGGGGGCCTGCGGGATCGGACGTGCGCACCATGACACTGGATCGCAGCGGTGTGTTCTGGATGGGGAGCTATGGCGGTGGGCTGCAACGCCACACGGCGGACACCCGGTCCATTTGGGTGCGGCGCGCGGAACCGCGTGCGGATTCGGTGCTGGGCGTCATGGACGTGCGCAGCATCTCACAGGTTCCCAACGGTGAAATCTGGGTGGGTACCAACGCCCGTGGCGTTGCCGTACTGGGCCCGGATCTGGCCCTGAGGGCGGAGATCCCGTTTGGCATCAGCGGACATCGCGGTGGTCGCGCCGGAGGGATAGCCCACGATGCCAATGGCCACGTGTGGGTAGGTACGGAGGAAAACGTCTCGCAATTCGATGCGCAGAGCCGCAAATTCTTGCACGCATACTCGCTGGGCAAGGGCAGGGTGCGGCGCATGTTGGGCACACGCGATGGCTCGGTTTACGCTGCCACGCAAGACGGCGTATACCGGTGGTGGCCCGGACAGTCCGGGTTTGAACGGGTGCTTGTGGGTGATTCGACCCAGATTGCGGGTGACGTCAATGCGCTCGCAGAGGGAGGCCGGGGCGAGGTCTGGATTGGCGGCGTAGGTGGCGTGTATGTTGTGGATTCCCGTGATCGCCAGGCCCGCAAAGTCGATTCACCAGAGGGGGCAAGTCTGCATGGAGCCACTGTCCTGGGCATGTTGGTCGATTCGCGCCAACGGCTCTGGCTCGATACGTCGGCGGGCTTGCACCGCATGAACGAATGGGATGGAAAGACCGCCAGGTTTCAGTACTTCAACACCCGCAAGCAGGCGCTCAACGGCGAGTCCTTTGGTGCCAACTTGCTGGAAGACCGACAAGGGCGCATCTGGACCCATCGAGGTGTCTATGACCCGGTCACCGAGCATGTGCAGGAGTTAAGTTCTGCCGACGGCGTAGACATTGGCACGGGGTGGTTTCGCTCCTATGCGGGCCTGCACGATGGGCGCATGCTTTTTGGCGGCAGCCGGGGCATCCTGGTGCTGGACCCGTCCCGGTTCACCGCGTGGACCTATCAGCCACGCGTGTTTCCCACCAAGTTGTGGATCAACGGCGTGTCAAAGCCGCTGGCAAGCCTGAAACCGCATTTGGTGCTGCCGCCCGAAAGCCGCGGTTTTCAGGTCGAATTTACCGCCCTGGATTTGAGTCTGCCCGGGCGCAATCGCTACCGCTACCGCATGCTGGGAGTCGATGCGGATTGGTTGACCGTGGGTGCGAGCGAACGCCAGGCCAGTTACGGGGGATTGGCACCGGGGCGGTACACGCTGCAGGTTCAGGGAACCAATCGCAACGGCGAGTGGAGCCCGCACGAGTGGAGGCAAGACATCGAAGTGCAGCCCGCCTGGTGGCAGACGGTCTGGGCGCGCATGGGCATGGGCCTGTTGTTGGTCGTCGGTGTCAGTGGCATCGTTCAGGCGCGCACGCTGTTGTTGCGCCGCCAGCAACTGGCCTTGGAGCAACAGGTTCTTGTGCGCACGCAGGCCCTGGAGGCGGCGTCAAGGGCGCTGGAGGATGCCGCCACGAGCGATCCGCTGACGGGTTTGCGCAATCGCCGATTTTTGACGGAGCGACTGGACGAGGACGCCCGTCTGAGCATGCGCCAGCACGAAGAGGCGCAGCGGCAAGGGCGTGCGGCGCTGGAATCCGATCTGTGTTTCTTCATGATCGATGTGGACCACTTCAAGCAAGTGAATGACCAACATGGCCACGCGGCGGGCGACGCGGTGCTGGTACAGATGCGCGAGCGGTTGCGGGAGGTGTTTCGTGACTCGGACTACCTGGTGCGTTGGGGAGGGGAGGAGTTTCTGGTGGTGGCGCGCGCCAGCGACCGGGCCATGGCGAGTGAGTTGGCCGAGCGCGCGCGCCGTGCGGTAGGCAACCGACCGTTTGATCTGGGCCAGGGCCGCATGCTGGTGCGCACCTGCTCCATCGGATTTGCCTGCTTTCCCTTGCTGCCCCATAACGTGCGGGCCACCGGTTGGATGCTGGCGGTGGAATTGGCCGATGCCGCGCTCTACCAGGCCAAGCGCGGTGGGCGCAACGGTTGGTTCGGTGTCCAGGACGCCGGCACCTGGGATCCGCAGGATCTGGCGGACCTGCACCCCAGCGGCGAAGCCCTGCCTGCCGGAATGGCGGTGGTGGCTGGGCCGGACACACACGGGTAGCGTGTGCAATGCCGTCTGCCACCGCGATGGCGACGCCAAACTTCTTGTAGCGAAATCGGGTTCTAGCCCGCGAATTATTTGCATTTGTTGCTATAAATTGCATAGCAATTCGTGCGAATACAGCCGGAAATATTCCTGCTGGCTATGCAAACTCCAACATATTGCGACGGTATCCGTTGTCGATTATCGTGAATACTTGCATCGAAATACCATAATTGATTGCGATTCACCCGCCATGACAAGTGCCACCACGATTCGACCGCTGCATCGCCTTGAGGACGCCCCGTCTTCCAAGATGGACCGCACACGGCAAGTCCCCACCTATTGCTACAACTGCGTCTCCGGCCCGGACCTGCTCAGTGTCAAAGTGGAAGATGGCGTAGCGGTCGAGATTGGCCCCAATTTCACGGGGCAGGGTTTGTATCCGGGCAATGGAAAACCCTGCGTCAAAGCCTATGGCCTGATCCAGAAGACCTACCACCCCGGGCGCATTCTCACGCCCATGAAGCGCACCAACCCCCACAAGGGCAGGGACCAAGACCCCGGTTTCGTGCCGATTTCCTGGGATGAAGCGCTGGAGACCGTGGCGGCGCGGCTCAATGACATTCGCGCGCGCGGCGTGCTGGATGAAGCGGGCCTACCGCGGGTGGCGCTCACGCTGGGCCATGGCGGTACACCGGCGAACTACATGGGCACGTTTCCTGCCTTCATCGCGGCCTGGGGGCCGATCGACTTCAGCTTTGGGTCCGGCCAGGGCGTCAAGTGCGTGCACTCCGAGCACCTGTACGGCGAGTACTGGCACCGCGCCTTCACCGTGTCCGCCGATACACCCAACTGCAACTTCAACGTGTCCTTTGGAGCCAACGTGGAAGTGACGGGTGGCGTCTGTGCTGTGTCGCGCCATGCGGCGGCGCGGGTACGCGGCATCAAGCGGGTGCAGATTGAGCCGCACCTGTCTGTCACTGCGGCGGCGTCGGCAGAATGGATCCCGATCAAGCCCAAGACCGACCCTGCCTTCATGTTTGCCATGATTCACGTCATGCTGCACGAGGTGGATCGCGAGCGGCTGGACATCCCGTTCCTGCGCGACATGTCGTCCTCGCCCTACCTGGTCGGCCCGCAAGGCTTTTTCCTGCGCGATGCGGCGTCGCTCAAGCCGCTGGTGTGGGACGTACGCAGCGCCAGCGCGCAGCCCCATGACGCCGCTGGGATTGAACCCGCTCTGGAGGGGCAGTTTGAACTGCAGGGCGCGGTGGAGGTCGGTGCGGACGAGCAGCGCTGGGACTACCCCAGTGTGGTGGGCGAGACCTCGTTTTCCAAGCTGGTGACGCACATGCGCCAGTACAGCCCGGATTGGGCGCAAGCACTGTGCGATGTGCCTGCGGCCAAGATCCGTGAGGTGGCGCTCGAGTTCGTGAATCAGGCCTGTGTGGGCCAGACGATGGAAGTCGATGGCAAGCTGCTGCCTTACCGGCCGGTGGCGGTGACTCTGGGCAAGACTGTCAACAACGGCTGGGGTGCCTACGAATGCTGCTGGGCGCGCACGCTGCTGGCCGTGCTGGTGGGAGCGCTGGAGGTGCCGGGGGGCATTCTGGGGACCACGGTGCGCATCAACAGCCCGCGCGAAGACCGGCACAAGAGCGTGCAGCCCGGGCCGGACGGCTTCATGCTCAACAAGCTCAACCCCACATCCAAGGACAAGTGGCAAAAAGTGCCCAGCGGGCGCAACGCGCACCGCACCTTGGTGCCGTTGGCGGGCAACAGCGGTGCCTGGAGCCAGTCGCTGGGCCCCTCGCACCTGGCCTGGATGTTCCAGACCCATGTGCCCAAGAACTGGCCGCGTCCCACGGCACCGGACATCTGGTTTGCCTACCGCACCAACCCCTCGATCTCGTTCTGGGACACACCCAATGTGGCCAAGACGATTGCGCGCTTCCCGTTTACCGTGTGCTTTGCCTACACGCCGGATGAGACCAACCACATGGCCGACATCCTGCTGCCCGACGCGACCGACCTGGAATCCACCCAGCTCATCCGCCTGGGCAAGACCAAGTTCATGGAGCAGTACTGGGATCACCAGGGCTACGTGCTGCGCCAACCCGCCGTTGCACCGCAAGGCGACTCGCGTGACTTCACCTGGATTGCCACCGAAATCTCGCGCCGCACGGGGCTCCTGGAGCCCTACAACGCGGCCATCAACCGGGGCATTTTTGGCGCGCCGCTCAAGGGTGAGGGACGCGACTTCAGCCTGGCCGAAGACCAGGTGCACAGCGTCGACGCGATCTGGGACGCCATCTGCCTGGCCGCCAGCCACGACCTCACCGAGGGTGCACAAGCGCATGGGCTGGACTGGTTCAAGGACAACGGCCTGCTGACCAAGCCCTATGCGCGCACCGGATGGTATTTGTACCCAACCATGCAAAGCCACAACGTGCGCTTTGAACTGCCGTACCAAGAGCGGCTCATGCGTTCCGGCAAGGAACTGGGCACACGCCTGCACGACGCCGGTGTGGATTGGTGGGACGCCCAGCTCAACGAGTACCAGGCGCTGCCCCAATGGCATGACTTTCCCGGTGTGTGGGAACAGGACCTGGTGCGCCGTGGGCTAAAGCCGCAGGACTACCCCTATTGGCTCATTACCACCAAGAGCATGCAGTACCACGCAGGCGGCAATGCCTCCATCCAGATGATGGACGAACTGGCCGGCAACGTCCGGGGCCACCATGGCGTCATGATCAATGCGGGCGAGGCCCGCAAGCTGGGCATTGAGGATGGGGATACGCTGGAGGTGCAGTCGGTCATCGGCGTTACGCAAGGTCCCGCCATCGTGGTGCAAGGCATTCGGCCCGATACGCTGGTGATGGTGGGCCAGTTCGATTACTGGGCCACGCCCTATGCCAAAGACCTGAAGGCCCCCAGCCTGAACACCATTGCGCCCATGTCGCTCGATTTGACCGATGCCACCGGCTCGGGTGCCGACATCGTGCGGGTGGCCATCAAGCGCGCCAAGCGCTGACGGGTGCGAAGATGAAACCAGAATCTGGTGCCGTATTGGCGGACTGGCTCCCTCCCGAGCGCGGCATGCGTTCGTTGATGGTCCATCGGCTCGATGAAGCAAGCCCCCTGCCAGCACAGGAAGGGTGCTGGGTGGTCGAAGAACAGGCCCTTCGCATTGACGTGCAGGACGTGGGCCACTACACGCTGATGTGCACGCCCACAGGTTCCGACCAGGCCAGCGGCTATCTTCCACAGGATGGTTTGCTGGGAGAGGAGGGCGATCCCGGTGCGCTGGCGCTGGCGGCGGGCTTTCTGTTGACGGAAGGACTGATCGACACCATGGGCGATGTCGTCTCCCTGGCGTTCTGCCCGAATTCGGACCATGTGGTCAGGGTGCGCCTGCGTGATCCCGCGCGCGCCCACACCCAGCGGCGCAGCGGACTGGTCGCCAGCTCCTGCGGCATGTGCGGCAATGTCGATGCCGTGCTCGCCTCCGATGGCCTGCGCGTAGGCAATACCCTGTCGCTGGGCCCGGACCTGCTGCATCACTGCATGCAGAGCATGCGCATGCAACAGGCCATCTTTTCCCGCACGGGTGGCACGCACGCCGCCGCGCTGTTCGCTGCGGACGGCACAGCGTTGGCACTGGCAGAAGACTTGGGCCGACACAACGCACTGGACAAGGTGATTGGCCACTGCCTGTTGGTCGGCACCCCCATGGCGGGCAGTTTCGTGATGTTGTCGGGGCGTGTCAGTCTGGAAATGGTCACCAAGGCGGCACGTGCTGGCATTGAACTGGTGGCGGCAGTGTCCGCACCCTCCAGTTTGGCGGTGGCCGTCGCGCAGCGCGCGGGCATCACCCTGTGTGGCTTTGTGCGGTCCAACCGGTTGACCGCATTTTGTCACCCCGATCGGCTGCACTTTTGATTTTTTACCGAACCCACTCCATGAAACGCTTGCTTACCCTCACTCTCAATGGCCGCCCGCGCGATGACGCGGTGGCCGACAACCTGCTTTTAATCGACTATCTGCGCGAGGTGACGGGCCTTACCGGCACCAAGCAAGGCTGCGACGGCGGCGAATGCGGTGCCTGCACCGTGCTGGTGGACGGTGTGCCGCGGCTGTCGTGCTGCACGCTGGCCGCCAGTGTGGCGGGTTGCCAGATCGAAACCATCGAAGGCCAGGCCAAGGAAGGTGAACTCTCGCCCTTGCAGCGTGCTTTTCACGAGAAGCTGGGCGCGCAATGCGGCTTTTGCACGCCGGGCATGATCATGGCGTCGGAAGCCCTGCTGCGGCAGAACCCGCACCCCGATCGCGAGGAAATCCGGGCGGCCTTGGGTGGCAACCTGTGCCGTTGCACCGGGTACGTCAAGATTGTGGACGCGGTGGAAGAAGCCAGCCGCGCGGGGGAGAAGGTATGAACGCGCCCGATCGTCACCTGCCGTTACCCACTTTGCGTGAGCGCGACGAGCCCCATGGCGTCGGTGCCCGCGTGCCCCTGGTCGATGGGATCGAAAAGGTCACGGGTACGGCGCGTTACACCGCCGATCTGCCTGCGACGGGAGCGCTGGTGGGCTTGCTGCTGCGCAGCCCTTATGCCCATGCCGAGTTGCTGGAAGTCGATATTTCCGAAGCCCAGAAGTTGCCGGGCGTGCGCGCCGTGATCACTGGTGACGCCTGCGACATGCCCTATGGCGTGATCCCTATCGCGCAAAACGAGTTTCCCCTGGCGCGCGGCAAGGTGCGTTACATCGGTGACCCCATTGCGGCGGTGGCGGCGGTGGACGAGGAAACGGCGCGCCGGGCCATCGACCTCATCAAACTCAAGGTACGCGAGCTGCCGGCCTACTTCAAGGCTGCGGAGGCGCGCGCTGCCAACGCGGTGCTGTTGCATGACAACAAGCAAGGCAACATTGAGCGCGAGGTGCACAACGAGTTTGGCGACACCGCTGCCGGTTTTGCCAGCGCCGACCTGGTGCGCGAGGAAAGCTACGAATGCGCCGAAGTGCACCACGCCATGATGGAACCCAATGCTGCGCTGGCCGCATGGGACGCCGAGCGAGGGCACCTGACGCTGTGGTCCGTGACCCAGGTTCCCTACTACGTGCACCTGACGCTGGCGCGCTGCCTGCGCATGGAAGCGGCGCACATTCGGGTCATCAAGCCCTTTATCGGTGGGGGGTTTGGCCACCGTACCGAGTGCCTGAACTTTGAGGTGATCTGTGCCTTGCTGGCGCGTGCCGCGCGCGGCACGGTGCGCCTGCTGCAAACGCGGGAAGAATCGTTCCTGGCGCACCGGGGCCGCCCGGAAAGCCAGATCCGCATGAAGATCGGCATGATGCGCGACGGCCGCGTCACCGCGTGCCAGGCCGAGGTGGTGCAGCGCGGCGGTGCCTACGGTGGCTATGGACTGGTCACCATCCTGTACGCCGGGGCCATGATCAACGGTTTGTACGACATCCCCGCCGTCAAGTACGACGGTTACCGCATCTACGCCAACACCCCGGCCTGCGGGGCCATGCGCGGCCATGGCACGGTCAATACCCGTTTTGCCTTCGAGTCGCTGATGGACAGCATGGCGTCTGAGCTGGGGTTGGATCCCTTTGCGGTACGACGCCGCAATCTGTTGGTGGCCCCCACCGACACCATCAATGGGCTGAAGGTGACCTCCTATGGCTTGCCGGAATGCCTGGACTGGGTGGAGGAAGCCAGCGGTTGGAAGACACGCAAGGGCAATCTGCCCGAGGGCAAGGGTCTGGGCCTGGCCTGTTCGCACTTCGTGTCGGGTTCTGCCAAACCGGTGCACTGGTCGGGCGAGCCGCATGCGGTCATCATCCTGAAACTGGATTTCGATGCATCCGTGACCATCCTGACCGGTGCGTCGGACATCGGGCAGGGCTCGTCCACCGTGGTGACCCAGGTGGTGGCCGAGGTGCTGGGCATTGGCCACCACCGCATTCGCGTGATTGCCAACGATTCGGCCATTACCCCCAAGGACAACGGGTCGTATTCGTCGCGGGTGACCTACATGGTGGGCAATGCTGCCTTGCAGGCTGCCGAAAACCTCAAGCGCTTGCTGGTGGACGCCGCCGCCAAGCGCCTCAAAGTGGGGGTGGACGCCGTGGAGTGGCTGGGCGAGGGTGCCTGTGTGGCCAACGACCCGGATCAGATGATCGGCTTTGCCGACATTACCGAAGAAGCCCTGGTGGGCACCGGCACCCTCACCGTCAAGGGCAGCTTTACCTGCCCGCCCGAATTCCAGGGGGGCAAGCAGCGCGGTGGCGCGGTGGGCTCCAGCATGGGCTTTTCCTACGCCGCGCAGGTGGTCGAGGTGTCGGTGGACCTGGGGCTGGGCAAGGTCACGGTGGACAAGATCTGGGCCGCCATCGATTGCGGATTTGCCATCAATCCGTTGGCCGTGGAAGGCCAGGTGCAAGGCGCCGTGTGGATGGGCATGGGCCAGGGCCTGTGCGAAGAAACCGTCTACGAAAAAGGCCTGCACGTAGCCGCCAACATGCTGGACTACCGCGTGCCCACGATCATCGAGTCGCCCGACATCGAGGTGCACATCGTGCACAGCATGGACCCCAACGGCCCCTTTGGTGCCAAGGAGGCCAGCGAGGGCCCGCTGGCGGGTTTCATGTCGGCTTTGGCCGCTGCGGTCGAAGAGGCCACCGGTCTGCGCTTCAAGGCCCTGCCCATTTCCCCTTCGCGCGTGTTCCTGGCCTTGCAGGATCGTGCCAGCCAGGCGGCACAGGCCGCACAAGCCGCCAGCCAGGAGTAAGCCATGAACTATTTGCCCGAATTTCAATTACTGCGCCCCAGCACCGCCCAGCAGGCGGTGGACCTGCGCGCCGCCCATGGGGCCAGCCGCTTTCTGGCAGGGGGCACCGACCTGTTGCCCAATATCCGCCGGGGTCTGGATACGCCCGAGGTTCTGATCGACCTCACGGGCGTGGCCGAGCTGCGCGGCATCCGCCTGGTGGACGAACAGGTTGTCATGGGTGCAGGGTGCACGCTTTCGGCCGTGGCAGCAGACCGCAACGTGGAGGCGCACCTGCCGGGCCTGGCCCAGGCGGCCGCTGCCGTGGCCGGCCCAACCCACCGCCACGCCGCCACGCTGGGCGGCAACCTGTGCCTGGACACGCGCTGCATGTACTACAACCAGAGTGAACCCTGGCGCAAGGGCAACGACTACTGCATGAAGCGCGGGGCCGATATCTGCCGTGTCGCCAAGAAGTCCAAACGCTGCTTTGCCGCCTACAGCGGCGATGTGGCCCCGGCCTTGCTGGTGCTGGGTGCCACGTTCGAGGTGCTGTCCCCCACGGGCACGCGCCGCATTGCCGCTGCCGATTTCTACCGCGACGACGGCATGGCCTGGATGCAGCTGCAACCGCAGGAGCTGCTGGCCGGCGTACAGGTGCCGGTGGCCAAGGGCTGGCACAGTGCCTACGAAAAGGTGCGCGTGCGCGGCAGTATCGACTTTGCGCTGGCGGGTGCGGCCGTGGCTTTAACTCGTGATGGCGACCAACTGGCTGGATTGCGCGTGGCCCTCACTGGCGTGGCCTCGCTGCCTGTGCTGCTCGAAGGGCTGGACGCGCTGCTGGGTCAAGCGCTGGACGACGCGGCGCTGACGCGCCTGGGGCAGATTGCCGATATGGCCGCGTCCACCATGCGCACCACGGTGGCCGACCCCCTGTACCGGCGCGGTGCGGCTTCGGTATTGGCCACGCGGCTGGCGCGCCAGCTGTGGGAACAAGCGGCCTAGCCATGGACAGCGTCAACCTCGAGGTCTTGCGCCGCGCGGTGGCCTGGGTGGAGGCCGGTATCCCGGCGACCCTGGCCACGGTGGTCAAGACCTGGGGAAGTGCGCCACGGGCCGAAGGCGCGCTGTTGGCCATCAACGCCGACGGGCAGTTGGT